>CAMONN010000045.1 GCA_946620645.1 uncultured Clostridia bacterium | reverse complement strand
CCATGCAGGGTGATCTCTTGCAGAGGAGGCGAATCCGGACTATGATACAGAAAGATTATTCCGGGATCTGAAACCCGTGACGTTTTTTGTCGTATTTAAGGGTGAGAGCTCTTAAAACGAAGGAGGTTCAGTATGGAAGACGAAAAGATAGTTGATCTGTACTGGCAGCGTTCCGACCTGGCCATATCGGAAACAAATCAAAAATACGGGAGATACTGCCATACCATCGCCTATAACATCTGCGGGGCGGAAGAGGATGCGGAAGAATGTGTCAACGACACCTGGTTCCGCGCCTGGAACCTGATGCCGGATCAGCGCCCGACCATCCTATCGGCGTTCCTTGGCCGTATCACCAGAAGCATTTCCATCGACCTGATCAAAACCAAAAACAGAATCAAGCGCGGCGGAGGCGAAGCGGTCCTCGCCCTGGAGGAACTGGAAGAGTGCATCCCCGGAGGAACAAATCCGGTGCAGGCTCTGGAAGAAAAAGAACTGGAAGAAGCCATCGGAAACTTTGTTGCCGGGCTGCCCCGGCAGGAGAAGCTGATCTTCGTTCTGCGGTACTGGCATGTGGCGCCGGTTGAGGAGATTGCGGAGAAGCTTCAGTTCAGCAAGGGCAAGGTCAAAAGCAGTCTGTTTCGTACCCGCAGAAAGCTGCGTACCTATCTGGAGGAGGAAGGTCTATGCTGAATTCGCTGACACTTCTGCGCGCTATGAACGGCATTCATGAGGAGGATGTAGTCATGGCCGGCAGTATCTATTATCAGAACAGGAAAGGAAAGCGATCCGGAAAGCTCATACGCATTACCCTGCTGGCGGCAGTGCTTGCAAGCCTGCTGACAGCCGGAGCCTACGCCAAAGGATTCCTCGGCTCAAAAGCCATTATTATCCCTGAGTCAGAGTCCGAGAGCGGAAACACCCTGGTCTCCATCACCCAGCCGCAGGCTGTGCCCGAGGAGATCGACCGGGAAGTGAACGAGAACGTGGAAAATGCTAAGAAAGCCTGGAGCGAATGGCGCAGCTGGCGCGAAACCAGCCCCGACATCCCCCGCGAGCCGGCGGTATTCGCCCCGCCGGAGGGGGCCAGCGCATCCAACTACGTTGAAAATGAAGACGGCAGCCTCACGGTCTATTTCTTCGACGAGGCGGGCATTGCGAAGATCCATGAAGACGAAAACGGAGAGCCGGATTTCTCCGCCGCAACGCCGGTGGAGGTGCGGACGGCCACCGCGGAGGAAGCGGCCGCCGAGGAAGCCTGGCACCAGTATGTCCAATCGGAATACGGCGACTACGACTTCAACTATGACATCCACACCGAGACGGAAGGGAAAAAGCTGGAGGAAATCGCAGCCAAGTACGGGCTGAACCTAAGGCACGGCAGCACCCTGCTCTGGAGCAAGGAGACTACCGAGGAAGCCGACGCGGAGTTCAACGCCCAGTTCGGCACCGACTTCCACACTGACACCAGCGATCCCCGCTTCCTCACAAACCGTGAGCTCTGTGAGCGGATATCTCAGGTGGCCTGTCACGGGAGCCTGTTCCGGGAGACTCCCCGGGGCTTCGACAAGGTATACTATTTCGATGAGGGCAGCTTCTGCGTGAGCTACGATCAGGAGCTCTCCGGCGGACGGCGGGTGAACTGCTACGGGTACAACTCCATGTACTCCACCCTCTCCAGCGGCCGGGAGGTCGTGTCCCGGATCACAGACCCGGAAAGCTTCCAGACCAGGACGCATACCGCCCCGGACGGCACGGAGCTGACGATCATGCAGAAGGGCAGCGAGGCCTTCCTGTACGTCTATCTTCAGGACTCCTTCTTCGAGATGCACATCAGCAGTGATGGAACGCTGTCGGAGGCGGACGTGGACGCTGTGGCAGACAACCTGAACTACGCTAATATCGGCAAATAAAGCACAACACATTGAAATCAGGCTTTGCAGAACCCGTTTCACTCCCCGGCGGAGCGGCGGGTTCTGCTTTTTCGCCTGCCTGTGGTATAATACGGCCAGCATAGGAAGTCCTTCCTAATAATTTTTCTTCAGAGTCTGTAAGATTTCTCCGCAAAACGCTTCTATTAGGGTGAGGTACAAAACAGAAAGGAGGGCAATGGATTTGGAGGACTCAAAAATCGTGGATCTCTACTGGCGGCGCTCCGAAGAGGCCATCCCGGAGACGTCCGCGAAATTCGGCGGCTACTGCCGCACCATTGCTTACAACATTCTATCCAATGAAGAGGATGCGGAGGAATGCGTGAACGACACCTGGCTCAAGGCCTGGAACTCCATGCCGACTCACCGCCCCAGCCTTCTGGCGCCCTACCTCGGCAAGCTGACCCGTTGGCTGTCTCTGACCCGGCTGCGGGAGCGGAACGCCCTGCGCCGGGGCGGCGGAGAGACGCCCATGGTCCTGGATGAGCTGGCAGAGGTAATTCCGGACAGGACGGACCCGGAAAAGCAGGTGGAGCTGAAGGAACTGAGCGCGGCCCTGAAGAGATTTGTGGCAGGCCTGGAGGACACGGAAGCCCAGATCTTTCTGGCCCGCTGCTGGTACATGACCGGGGTGAAGGAGATTGCGGAAAAGTACGGCCTCACGCCCGGCAGCGTCAGCACCACCCTCCACCGCACCCGCAGGAAGCTGCAGAACTACCTGAAGGAGGAAGGACTATGCTGAACGAGGAAATGATTCTCTTCGCACTCAACGACATGGATGACACCCTGCTGGAGCGCACCCGCCGGACGCTGGGCTTCAGGTTCGGGAAGAGGAAGCGGAGCATCCGGAAAGGCGTCCGGATCGTACTGCTGGCGGCGGTAATTTCGACGCTGCTGGCGGGTGCGGCCTGGGCCGCCGGGCTGATCGGTGTGGGAAACATGCGGGCCGGACAGCTTTTCGGCGTGCATATGCTCAGCATGGAAGGACTGAGCGACAGTGCAGAGGGCCAGGCACTGAAGGAGTGGCTTTCCTTCTATGACGCCCACAGGGAAGATCCCTTTGACGCGGAGGAGGCCATCGCCCTCACGGAGGAATACGGGCCCTACGGCGTCACCACACAGGAAATGGCCGATGAGGTTGACAGGATCTGCGGGAAGTATCAGCTGACGCGTCTGGGCCGGCTCTCCACGCCGCCGGATGAAAAGAGCTTTTACAGGGCCGCGGGGATCGGAAAGCTGACCGCCGGAAACGAGCGGTATGAAAACGACTATGGCGGGGGCTATGTCTACTCCAGCGGCACCTTCCAGTATGACGGCATGCTGTTTTCAAAAGACGAACCCTACAGCCTCCCCTACCAGTTCCGCAAGGCCGCAAAAGGCGTGCTGGGCTACGTGACCATCAACGCCGGTGACCCCAACGACTATACGGAGTGGCCGTATAAAACCCGGGACGGGCAGACGCTGACCATATCCGACTCCGCCAACGGGGCGTTCCTGCTGCTGGACCGGGAGGACAGCTTTGTTGCGGTCTCCGTCGGGAAAGGCGGCTGGGAGGATACCTTCAACGACGGGATTCTCGACGGGCTGGGAGACAAGGCCGTCTCCGTTGACCTGAGCCACGCGGACCTGGAGGCCATCGCCGACAGCTTTAACTGGGCGGCGCTGGATGATCCGGACCTCGGGATGGACGGGGAGTTTACTTATCATCAGTACAGCAAAACCACCGGGGCGCAGCAGCTGACGAACAGGGAGATTGACCTCAGCATGGTACCTGAAAGCCAGGAAAACCTCAAACCCATCATTTCCGCGGTCTATGAACAGCAGATTGCCCCGTATATCCGGGACTTTCAGCTTACCGATTACTGCATTGAATGGGGCAGAACCGATGTCGGCTGGATCAGCTTCACCGGGACCCCAGTGAAATCCCTCAACTGGCGCAAAGTGCCCAGTGACAAGGGCGAGGTTTACTGCCGCAGCGTCTGCGTGACCACAGACGAGGACGGCCTTCCCAAGGCGATGGAGAGCTTCGACATGCTGCCGATCCGGAAGCTTGACATGAGCAGAAACATCGGCACGGAGGAAAAGCCGGACTGGATCTGGCTCAAAAACGAACGGAAGACCATCGCCTCCGCCGCGCTCTATGTCCAGCAGACGGGAGAGACCTATACCGTCTCCGATTCCGCCTCGCTGGAGGCGCTGACGCTCATGCTGAGGGATGACGACACAGACTCCTGGGATGCGGAAGACTGCCGCTTTAACCCCCTGTACCTCACCTACACCGACGGCAGCCGCGCCCTGATCTTCACCGCCGCCAGCGGCACCAA
This sequence comes from uncultured Clostridia bacterium, assembly GCA_946620645.1. Taxonomy (GTDB): domain Bacteria; phylum Bacillota; class Clostridia; order Oscillospirales; family Oscillospiraceae; genus Limivicinus. Next base: position 5,252 of record CAMONN010000045.1, on the reverse strand, counting down.
CGCCTTCTGGCAGTACGGGCAGTGGCAGGGGTACCAGTACGGCCGGACCATCTTTGACCTGTTCGGGGTCCCGCTGGAAGCCAAGGGCTACAGAGAGCAGGACGGCATCCTCACCGCGCATATGGATTCCCCGGATCCGCAGCTGCTGAAGTGGATAGAAGTGGACTTTTCCAGGGATGGCGACCTTGTGGAGCGCCGGATCATGTCGGATGCGGTTCGGCAGAAACGCTACGAATACGATGGGAACCACCACCGCATCCGGGAAACCTGGTGGGACGGCGGGAAAATGAGCAACGAAATCGTCAGCAGCTACGACGAAGACGGCCGCATCCTGCACAGTGAAACCCGCACCGGAAACATGTGGAGCATCGCGGACTTCGAGTACGACGACGAGGGACGCCTGACCGCGGAGATCCACCGGGACAACGACGACGCCCCGGGCACGACCTACGGGAACATTTACTACAGCTATGACGAAGACGGCAACTGCCGCCGGAAAATGGGCTGGGAGCAGTAAGAAAAGGAAAGCTCCCGGCCGGGTTCTTCAGTGCCCGTAAAAACGAACAGGCGCAAAGCGGGACCCCGCCGAAGAGGCCGGGGTCCCGCTGTCAGCTGTTCGGTTTGGATCAGGCTCTGAAACCGTTTGTCATTTCCGGTTCCGCCGGAGGGTCCGGAGAGACAGGGCCAGGGCCGACATGGAGATGACAAACTCAATGCCCACCGCAATCCAGAAGGCCGGCGCTTTCAAGTCCCGCGCCCCGACGCCCATCACCGTGTAGGTCAGGATAAAGGGCAGCAGACCGATGAGAGAGCCCAGCAGATAATCTTTAATGCGGAAGCCTGCAGCGCCCATATAGAGACCGGCCGCCGTGATCGGCAGGCCCACCACGCGCAGCAGCAGCGCGATGGCGAACTCGCTCTTTTCCGGGATCTGGGCGAAGGCGCGGATTTTCGGGTAGCGCTCGCCGATGGCGGAAAGGGCCGGTTCTCCCAGGCTTTTCCCGATGAAGTAGGTCGGCATGACCATGACGACAGACTCCAGAAGGTTAAGGGCAATGGCGGCAGGGAGAGGAAACATGACGCCGTCGGCGGCATAGAGGATGCCGGAATGAATGATGAAGTCTACGCTCTTCAGCAGGAACAGCCCGGTCATAACCAGGACAGCCAGCGCCTTGTTCTTCGGCTGATACTGCAGGAGCTTCTCAACCGAAATGTCGCCGTTCATTTTAAAAAAGAGAACAGCAACCCCGCTCCAGGCCAGGATCAGGAAAATGCCCCAGAGAATCCGATAATTCTTTTGAATGCCTTTTTTCTTCATCTGTCCCGGTCCGCATCCGCCCCGGCCGTGATGGCCCGGAACCGGATGAATGCGCCTCCACTTTCATGGCTCAGTATCTAAACAGAAATTATAAACGAAAACAGGGCCAAAGTACAGCCCCAATCTGAAACCGAAGGTGTTTCGGCAGAAAAATCCGACTTGAGCGGGAGCCTTCGCGGGGTTATAATAGAAGCATAACAGGACTGCCAGCCCAGGCAGAAAGGCTGAGACTATCAGGAGGACCGGGAGATGAAAAAATCAATTGAGGAATTGCTTGAAACTCCGTACTGGATTGTGGATATTCTCCCGCTGCAGGTCCCCGAGGACAGCCCGGGACAGTACTTCACGGTTGAGAATTACTTCCTTCAGGGGGAACGGCTGGCCGAAATCAAGCGGAAGCATATTAACCTGTTTTTGAAGCTGAACTGCTACCGGGATATCTCAATCGATGAGGAAGAGCTGATCAATCCCCCTCCGGCCCGTATCGCCGAAGAGATGCGGAAACGGTATCTCTACATCATGACGGATGACGCGATGATCCTCTCTGAGCCGGATGATACCCACCTGACGGTCTTTAATCCGGATCCGCAATTGCTGGAGCTGATCCGGGAGCTGGCCTCCGGCGAAGGGCTCTATGTATGGAAACCGGATTTCTAATCCGTTTCGTATCCACGCGGCAGGCAATATGCGAGGCACTGGACTGCCAGCCGGGGGACATTCTGGAGTATGACCCGAAGGCGGAGGATGGCGGCGGAGACAGCACAGAACCCGGGGAGGCATGAAGCATGTTTAACAGGAACAACAAAAAGAAGACCAGTTTTTCGAGTTTTTTAACCGGAGAGTATTCCAGGGAATATATCAGCCAGAACACGCCATACGATGAGCAGATTGAGAAAGCGGCAAGGCTCATCCGGGATGCGGAGTATGTCCTCCTGGGTGCTGGAGCCGGGATGAGCGCAGCCGCCGGGGCCGAATACGGCGGGAAGTTCTTTGAAGAAAACTTTGCCGAGTTTCAGCAGATCTACGGCAAAGGACCGTATATGCAGGACATGTACTCGGCGGGCTTCTATCCCTTTCCCGATCAGGAGAGCAAGTGGGGGCTCTGGTCCCATCTGGCGCTGCTGGCCGGGGCGGACCTGGACGTGACGCCGCTGCACAGAACTCTTCTGGACGCCCTTGAGGGGAAGAAGCTCTCCCTGCTGAGCACCAATGCAGACCATCAGTTTGAAAAGGCCGGGCTGCCGGAAGCACAGATTTTCCAGACCCAGGGCAGCTACCGGCTGATCCAGTGCAAACGCGGGTGCCATCCGAAGACCTATGATGCGGTGGACCTCTTCCGGCAGATGGAACAGGCGCGGCGCAACGGACGCATCCCCAGTGAGCTTGTGCCGAAATGCCCGGTCTGCGGCGGGGATATGGCGATGAACCTGCGGGTGGACAACTGCTTTGTGGAGGATGAAAACTGGCACAGGGCCGAAGAGAGCTTCAGCAGCTTTCTTTCGGAATGCGAAGACGGGAAGACCGTCCTGCTGGAGCTGGGGGTTGGGTTCAATACCCCGACCATCATACGCTTCCCCTTTGAGAAGCTGGTGCGGGAGCATGAAAACATCTCTCTTGTGCGCCTCAGCCGCAGCAAGGCCATGGTTCCGGCGGACATTCAGGACCGCGCCGTCGGGATCGGCGCGGACATGGCAAAAAGCATCACAGATCTCGCGGAGTCTTTAAGCGGCCGCTGAAGAACAACAGCGTAAAGAATCACCGGGCCCTCCCAAGGGGAGAAGCCCGGTGTTCTTTTGCCTTAATACAGCAGCTGCTGATAGATCCGGAGATTTTCGTCCCCGTGGACACAGAAGACGATCCTTTCCAGGCTGCCGGTTTTCAGATAATCCCGCACGGTTTCAACGGCGATCCGGGCGGCCTCGTCCTTGGGGAAGCGGAAGACGCCGGTGGAAATGCAGCAGAAGGCTACGGTTTTCAGCCCCTTCTCCTCTGCCAGACGAAGGCAGGAGCGATAACAGGAGGCCAGCAGCGCCCGGTCCTCTTCGGTGAGGGGGCCGCTGATGATGGGGCCGACGGTGTGAAGGACGTGCTTTGCGGGAAGATTGTAGCCGGCGGTGATCTTCGCCTGCCCGGTAGGCTCCTCGTGCCCCTGGGCGCGCATGATCTCCGCACATTCCTCCCTCAGCTGCAGGCCTGCCGCCGAGTGGATGACGTTGTCGATACAGTTGTGCCCGGGGCGGAAGCAGCCCAGGAGCTGGGAGTTGGCCGCATTCACAATGGCATCCGCATCCAGCCGGGTGATATCCCCCTGCCAGAGGACAAGGCGGCCGTCAGAAGGAATGGCGGGAAGCTCCCGGACATGAACAACGCCCCTGCTCCCCCGCTCCGCACCCAGCAGTGCGTCCTGCACCGCCAGAAAACGCGGCGGCAGCGCCCGGGGCTCCCGCAGGTTCATCAGGCAGCGCAGGAGATAACGCCGGCTCTCTTCATCGGGCGGGATCCGCTCCGCCTCCCGGCGGTACTGCGGCATTTCCTCCAGCAGCATATCGGTCAAATATGAAATCTGTTCATTCCGCGTCATGACCCGGTTCTTCACTCCCTGCTTCATTATTGATGCTATTATATACGCAAATCGGGTTATAATAAAGTACGCACAAAAAATATGTTTTCACGTTTTAAAAAAACAGAACCAGATGTAAAAATCCTTCCCCAATCCGTAGTATACAGGTGAACACGGAAAGAGGTGAAACAGCCATGACAGACGAAGAGATCATCGGCCTGTTCTTTGAACGTTCAGAACAGGCAATCTCCGAGCTGGCAAAAAAGCATGGAGCCGCAGTCGGCAGAGTCGCACTCAACATCCTTAACGATGAAGAGGACGCGAAGGAATGCGTCAATGACACCTGGCTCGGTGCGTGGAACAGCATTCCTCCCAACCGGCCCGACCCGCTGCGAACCTATGTCTGCAAGATCGCGCGCAATCTTGCAACGAAGAGATACCATTCCAATTCCGCGAAAAAACGGTGCAGCCAGTACGATCTCGCACTGGAGGACCTGGAAGAGTGCGTGGCGGGCCGGGATACGGTGGAAGATACCGTGAGCGCCAGGGAGCTTGCCGAAATCATCAACCGGTTCCTGGAGACGCTCCCCTATGAAGACAAGTTCGTCTTCATGCGCCGCTACTGGTACGCCGATTCTATTTCGGAAATCGCAGGGATGGCGGGAATGAGTTATAACGCTGTTGCCGTTCGCCTTCACCGTGTAAAGAGAAAACTGAAAAAACAACTACAAAAGGAAGGTGTGCATGTATGAAACGGGAAACGCTTTCCCTTGCGCTGAACAGTCTGGATGACCGGCACATTTCCGATACAGCGGTCTTTTCTCCCGAAACCGTACAGAGCTCACCGGAAAGGATCATTTATATGAGCAGGAAACGGATCATCTCCTTCGCACTGGCGGCGGTTCTGATGCTGGCCCTCGGGGTCACCGCATACGCCATCTGGGGAGCCCCCAAATGGACGGCCACCCACAGCATGGAGAACACAGGAGAATATGACAGCTTAAAAGATCTGCCGGAGGTGGAGAAAATCGTAGGATATGATGTTTGCCTTGTTGACAGGTTTTCAAACGGCTTTGCCTTCTCGAAACTCCGTGTTGACGGCTGGGCAGACTATGACGGAGATTATAAAATCCTGAAAGAATACTACGGGGTTAACGCAAGTTATAAAGCTCCGGACGGCGCTGAAATGCTGCTGTTCCTCTCCCCCGTAAGCGACAACCCGGATTCTCAGGAGACGCGCGCCGCGAGTTCCGAAGCCTTGCTTGGAGAAACGGCGGTGAAGATTTACCGGGATCATTACAAATTTGTCCCGGAAGATTATGAAAAGACGCCTGAAGACATTGCCGCCGAAGCGGGCGGACACTATTACATTTC
>CAMONN010000044.1 GCA_946620645.1 uncultured Clostridia bacterium | reverse complement strand
GCGATGAGGCCGGGCTCAAGAGCGCCACCATCATGATCGAAGGGGAGAACGCCTACGGCTTCCTGAAGAGCGAACACGGTGTCCACCGGCTGGTGCGTGTTTCGCCCTTTGACGCCGCCGGGCGCCGGCACACCAGCTTCGCGGCGGTGGAGGTTATGCCGGAAATCAGTGACGACACGGAGATCGAGCTGCGGGACGAGGACATCAAGATGGATGTATACCGTTCCTCCGGCGCCGGCGGGCAGAAGGTCAACAAGACCTCCTCCGCCGTTCGTCTGACCCACATTCCCACCGGCATTGTGGTGTCCAGCCAGGTGGAGCGCAGCCATTTCCAGAATCTGGAAAACTGCCGCAACATGCTGCGGGCGCGGCTGGCCGAGATCAAGGAGAGGGAACACCTGGAGAAGATCAGCGACATCAAGGGCGTCCAGATGAAAATCGAGTGGGGCAGCCAGATTCGCTCCTATGTTTTCATGCCTTACCAGCTGGTCAAGGATCTCCGCACGGACTATGAAACCGGAAACATCCAGAACGTGATGGACGGGGATCTGGACGGCTTCATCAACGCCTTCCTTTCCATGCGTGCCGAGGGCTGAAAATCCTAAGATTCTCTGAAATTTCATATCTTATTCTTGAATCGTACAATCTTTACCGATATAATCTCAGGCGACTGAAATCGCCAGAATCAAAGAAAACTGAAGGATAGAAGGACAAAAGGACATGAGTGCATCTACCGAAAAAAAGAACCGGAATTACGCGCGGCAGGCCGGGACTGACAAGAAAATGCTGGCCGCACAGGAGGAAGCAAAGAAACAGGCCGTCTCCAAACGCAGGTGGACCTGGGGCACCGTTGGTGTGGTGCTGCTGATTGCGGCCATCCTGCTGGTGAATTCCGGACTTCTGTTTACGGCTACCACGGCCCTGACGGTGAACGGCGTTAAGTATACTCCGGCACAGGTTAACTACTATTACGGCAATGATTACCTGAACATGGCGAATACTTACGGAAACTACGCTTCCATGCTGGGCCTGGATACCAGCAGGGGGATCAGCGGTCTGGGAGATCAGGAATGCCCGATGATGGAAGAAGGCGGCACCTGGCGGGACTACTTCCGCGATGCCGCGAAGAATGACATTCGGCAGATCCGCGCGCTGCTGGATCTTGCCGCCGCCAACGGCGTGACCCTGACCGAGGAAGAAATTGCCGAAGTCGACGCCCAGTTTGAAGGCATCGACGAAACGGCGAGGAGCTACGGCTACAGCAGTGCCGACAAGCTCTACTCCATGAACTACGGCAGCGGCGTTACGAAGAAGATTGTCCGCGAGGCGGCTCTGGATGGCGCCCTTGCCCAGAAGGTCAATGAGGACAAGCTGAACAGCCTGACCTGGACCGATGCGGAACTGGAAGAGTATTATGCCGGCCTGAACGGCAGCAGTGATTTCTTCGACTTTGACATTTATATTGTCAGGGCCGATACGGTGGAGAATCCCGTCACTGCGGCGGACGGCACCGAGACCACCGAAATGATCGCCACTGATGAATCCCGTGCGGAGGCGAAGGCGACGGCGGACGCCATTGTGGCGGCCTATCAGGACGGTCTGGCCGAAGCGGAGGGGAACCCGGATTACGAGGCGGTTTTCGCCGCCGCGGTGGACTCCCAGACCGGAGAAGCCGGTGAACAGCCCACCCAGCGCAGGGACTACAGCGGCGCCAGCCTGCCCACCGCCTATATTGACTGGATGAAAGACGCTTCCCGCAAAGCCGGCGATGTCGCGGCCTTCCCCGATGCGGACGAGGACCCGACCACCTACATCGCGGTGCTGTACCTCTCTCGTGAGGACAACCACTACAAGACCGCCAATGTCCGCCACATTCTGATCAAGGCAGAAGCCGCGGAAGACGGCACCTACAGCGACGAGGCCAAGGCTGCTGCCAAGGCCCGGGCGGAGGAGATCCTGGCCGAGTACCAGGCGGGAGACAAGACGGAAGAGAGCTTTGCCGCCCTCGCCAATGAGTATTCGGAGGATACCGGCTCCAATACCAATGGCGGCCTGTATGAAAATGTCGCCCACGGCCAGATGGTGGAAGAGTTTGACGCTTTCTGCTTCGGCGGCCACAAGGCAGGCGATACGGCCATCGTCTATGGGGAGAGCGGTTCCTATGCCGGCTACCATGTCATGTACTATGTCGGTGAAGGCGACCTGTACAGCAATTCCATTGCCAGAACGGATCTGCAGAATGAGGCAATGAGCAGCTGGATCAGTGAGCTGACAGAGGCTACCACGGCGGAAGAGGGCTTTGGCTTCCGCTTTGTCGGAAAATAAGGAACGGAACCGGAAAAGGGTTTGTCGCAAAACGGGAGTAGGATTGCCGAAACGGGTCCGCAGCAGTTTGAGGACGCTGCGCAGGGCTGCCGCCGGCAGGATCATGGCGCTTTGCGGCAGGCCCTTTCTCCGTTTTTACGGGTTGTACGCCGCCGGAATTTGCGGACGGCCGCCGGGAGCCCGGCAGGCCGGTTGAACAGGAAAAAGACGGAAACGGTACCTGCAAAAGGAGAGATCATGAAAACAGTAAAAAAATGCTCAGCCCTGCTTCTTGCCCTGGTCATGCTGCTTTCCCTGTGCGCATGCGGCGCTGCCCAGTCCGGAAAGGATTCCGCGTATCAGACTTCGTCTGCTGCCGCGCCTGCCGCGGCCTACAGCACCAACGGCGCCATGTATGACAGCTTCGAGGCGGAAGAGGCTGTGACTGCGGATTATGACACCGGACTCGGCATGTCTGCTGCCCCGGTCCCTTCCCCGAGTGAGAAGGAGAGCGGCGCGGGAAGCGATGTACCCGCGGAGAAGCCGGACAAGATTATCTACTCCTCGGAGGTTACGGTGGAAACCACCGCCTTCGACGAGACCGTCGGCAAGGTCACGGGCCTCGTGGAGGCCTACGGCGGCTGGATTGAGTCCAGCAGTGTCAGCGGCTCCAACTACTATCAGAAGTCCCGCGGGACCGCGGCGGCCCGGAACGCAAGCTACAGCCTGCGCATTCCCAGCGCCCGCTTCAGCGAGCTGATGGATCGCCTCTCTGACCTCGGAAACATCCCTTACTCCCATACCTACACCGAGAACGTCACCTCCCAGTACTATGATGCCCAGGCCCGCCTGAAAGCCTACACCACCCAGGAGGAGCGCCTTCTGGAGATGATGGAGCTGGCCGAGTCCGTGGAGGACGTCATCATTATTGAGGACCGGCTGACAGAGCTGCGCTATAAAATAGAGTCGATCCAGTCCAACCTTAACAACTGGGACCGCCGTGTCAGCTACAGCACCGTTTTCCTGACCGTCCAGGAAGTGAAGGAATACACCCCGGAGGAGAAAGTGAACCCGACCTATGGGGAAGAACTCCGCCGCGCCCTGAAGGACGGGCTGAGGAACGCCGGAGAATTCCTGAAGAATCTCCTGGTTTTCCTGATTGAGCTTTTGCCGGTCCTGCTGATTCTCATCCCGCTCCTCTGGCTGGCGGTCTGGCTGATCAGGAAAATCATCAGCGGCTCCAAAGCCCGCAGTGCGAAGCGCGCCGAGCGGAAGCAGCGGAAGCTTGAAGAGAAGCTTGCCAAAGCCCGTGCTAAACAGGACCTGACCGCATCGCCCGCCGCGCAGCCGGCGGAGAAGGCGGAAGCACCCTCACAGCAGGAGCCTTCCGCGGAGGAAGCGGAAGAGAAATCCAAAGGGTAAACGGGATTCGAACCTGTCAGCCATAGAGGCTTAAACTATTATTATGGAAAAGGAAGTCGGTCGGAAGATATGAACATGTTAAAGAACATGCCGGCGAGCGGCATTATTGTCATCAGTATCATTGCGGCACTGTTTGTACTGGCAGTCATCCTGCTGTTTTATGTGCGTCTGCGCTACCGCCTTCTGGAAGGGAAGGCCAGCGGGACCAATCTGGAAAGCCGGGGGTTCCGGGCTGCTCTGCTGTCGGAATACACGGCGGCTTACAAGCAGTACGGGCAGAATGTGAATACCCCGGCGATTATCTCCGATGTTGTCGGGGGCCGGCTCGGCGGGCTGCTGCTGGGGGAGCGCTTTCTGAACAATGCGGTTTCCCTCTTTGTAACGCTGGGCCTCTTCGGTACCTTCCTGGGCCTCAGCATGTCGGTAACGTCCCTGACAGAGCTCATCAGCTACTCCAACACTTCTGAGTGGCTGAGCGTGCTGGACAGCGTTGGCGGCGGGCTGATGAGTGCCCTGAGCGGGATGGGGGTCGCCTTCTACACCTCCCTTGCCGGCGCGGGCTGCTCGATTCTTCTGACGGTTCTGCGGACCATCCTGTCCCCGCAGGCGGCCCGGGAGCGTCTGGAAACCCGTCTGGAGCTCTGGCTGGACAACGAGATTGCACCAACCCTCACCACGGAAGCGGCAACCGATGACGCGGACCTGGTGCGGCGTATGGTGGCGGCGCTGGATCGTTCAACCGGCGAGATTCGCTCGGCTCTGCACAGTGCGGCCGAAACCTATGCCGTCAGCACTCAGACCTCCGCCGCCGCCCTCGGGAAAGCGGTTCAGGAGCAGAAGGAACACCTGCAGCATTTTGACAGCGCCCTGGACAAGTTCAATGACGGCGTTCACGATTTCTCCGAGGTGGATTACAACCTTCGCGGCAGTGTGGAGCGCATGGACCTTGCCGTGCGCGATCTGGCCTCCGCACTGCGTGAAATTAACCGCCGCATGGGAGGAAAACAGCAATGAGGCGCCGGTACAGCGGCCGCTCGGATGCCATGGTGAAGAGCGCTGAGGGGGAACAGGGCTTCTGGCCTTCCTATGCGGACATGATGTCGGCAGTGGCGCTGATTCTCTTCTTCCTGATGCTGCTGAGCTATATTCAGAACCTTATTACCGGGAATAACCTGCAGAACACCCGGGAGCTTCTGGAGGACACCGAAGTCCGCCTGGCCGACACGGAGCTGGAACTGAAGGAGACGGAGGATTCCCTGGCCCTGACGCTGAAAGAGGTGGAGGACGCCGAAGAACAGCTCAGTAAGGTCACCATCGACCTGGACGCCGCAAAGCTCACTCTTGCGGAAAAAGAGGACGACCTGAAGGCCCAGGATAAACTGCTCAGTGATCAGGCGGCTCTCCTGCAGGATCAGGAGGAGTACATGAAGGCGGCCTCAGAGGAGATTATGGCGCTGCGCGGACAGATGCAGACCATCGCTGTGCTGCGGCTTTCCATCCTTGAACAGATCCGTGACAGTGTGGTCCAGGTAATGGGGGATGCCTCCAAGGTCAGCATCGGAGAAAACGGCAATATCGTCCTCAGCGAGGGCGTGTTTTTCGATGTGGGTTCCTCTGAAATCAAGGCAGGGGCCATTCCGACCCTTAACCAGCTGATTGACGTGTTCCAGCGTTTCCTGTCGGATCCGGAGAACACGAAATACGTGGACAGCATAGTGATTTCCGGCCATACGGACAGTACGGGTACGGACGAGAATAACCGTCTGCTCTCGACAGACCGCGCCAATGCCGTGCTGGGCTACCTGCTGGGAAACGGCGGGACGAAGCTTCAGAACTATGCCTCTTACTTCTGCGCCGCGGGCTATGGCGAAACCCGGCCAGTGGCGGACAATGAAACCGAAGAAGGCCGGGCACAGAACCGCCGTATCGAGATTTCCATCATTCTGAAGGACGATTCGGTGATGGACATTGTGGATAGCTATCTGGATATTGAAGTTCCCGAGTCGGTGCAAAGCCGCGCCCGGGGGACAAACGCAGGAAACTGAACCGGAAGGAGAAAGAGAAATGGCGGTACTTTTTTCGGACTTTGGAAAACTGAAGGACGGGACTCCCGTCACGGCCGCGACGATTACCAACCACTGCGGCGCGTCGCTGACAATTCTGGATTATGGTGCAACGGTACAGAGCCTCCGCATCCCGAACCGGGAGGGCGCTCCCGTAGATGTGGTGCTGGGCTATGACAGCCCTGAGGAATACGTCCTGCACGGCGAATACCTGGGCGCCACCATCGGCCGGGTCGGAAACCGTATTGCGGGAGCGGAATTCTCCCTGAACGGCATCCGGTACCAGCTGGCGCGGAATGACGGAGAAAACCATCTCCATGGCGGCAGAGAGGGCTTTGACCGCAAAGTGTGGCGGATGGCCGCCCAGGGTGAGAGCCTGCTGTGCTGGAGAACCTCTCCCGATGGAGAGGAAGGCTATCCGGGGACTCTGGAGGTCCGGGTCTGCTTTACCCTTACGGAGGAGAATGCCTTCCGGATTGAATACGATGCGGATACCGATGCGGACACTCTGGTGAACCTCACCAATCACTGCTACTTCAATCTGAACGGGCAGGGCAGCGTCCTGGGGCACCGGCTGCAGCTGTTTGCGGAGCGCTTCTGTGAAAACGGAAAAGGCTGTCTCCCGACAGGGAAGCTCCTGCCTGTGGAGAATACACCCTTTGATTTCCGGCATGAAAAAACCCTCGGCGCCGAAATCGACGCCGGGGATGAGCAGCTGCTTATAGCCGGGGGCTATGACCATAACTATGTTCTCTGCGGGAAAAAGGCTGCCGTTCTGTACAGCCCGGATTCCGGCATTGAGATGACTGTGGAAACCGACATGCCCGGGATGCAGCTCTACACCGGGAATTTCCTCCCGGAGTGCCGGGGCAAGGGCGGAACGCAGATCCAAAGGCGGAGTGCCGCCTGTTTCGAGACCCAGCTTTACCCCAACGGGATGAACTGCTACGGCTTTCCTTCCCCCGTGCTGCGGGCGGGGTCCCACCTGCACAGCGAAACGGCGTATATCTTCCGCCTGCGCGGCTGAATCCCTGCCGCCCTTCCGGGCGGAGAACCCGCCTCAGCCCGGTTTACGGCCCGAGAGGACGGTGCCTTCGGCGTATCCCTGGCAGAGGTCCCTCAGGCAGCAGGCTTCGCAGCGGGGCCGGCGCGCGTCGCACACGGCGCGGCCGTGCAGAACAAGACAGTGACAGAAATCCGAAGAGCTCTCCGGCGGCAGAATGCCCCGGAGGGCTGTTTCGATTTTTTCGGGTTCTTTCAGCCCGTCCACCAGTCCCAGACGGTTGGACAGCCGGATGCAGTGGGTATCCACCACCACAGAACCGGGGACCCTGTAAAGGTCTCCCAGCAGCAGGTTCGCCGTTTTGCGCCCGACCCCCGGCAGCTTCAGCAGCTCTTCCATGCTGTCGGGTACTTTCCCGCCGTACTTGTCCAGCAGGACAACGGCGCATTGGACAATGTCCCTGGCCTTGGCGCGGAAAAAGCCGCAGGAATGGACCAGTTCCTCTACTTCGGCGACGTCGGCTTCGGCAAAGGCCTCCAGCGTCGGAAAGCGGGCGAAGAGCGCGGGGGTAACCTGATTCACCCGTTCATCCGTACACTGGGCGGAGAGCCGGACGGAGAACAGCAGTTCATAATCCTTCCCGTAATCCAGGGAACAGACGGCTTCCGGATATTCCGCCAGCAGACGCCGGACGATTTCATTGACCTGTTCCTGTGTGCGCATCAGGGAAACTCCTTTCAAAAAAGCCCCGCCTGTTCAGGCGGGGCTCCGCTTTACTGTTTCTTGCCTGTGTTCCGGCTTTGCCCTCGTCAGCGGTTGACCGTAATGCCGCCGCCGCATTCAATGGTGGTGAGATCCACCCCGCTGTAGCTGCCGCGGTACAGCCAGACCACCTGGACGGGTATCGTCCGCACTTCGCCTGCGGCGAGGCTGACGGTGAAGGTGCGGGAGTTGATCTCCGTCACGGCGGCGCCGTTTGCGCCGTCATAGTCGATGCCGGGAGACGCCAGACTCACAAACTGATTGTCAACAGAAATCTGCAGCGCTTCAGGTGTAGCATAGGTGATGAGACTGTAGTGGTCAGCGTAAACCGTCACAGTGACGTCGACGGTGTTGGTGCCGCTGACGGCCGCCTGCCAGTCGGCGTGAATGTTCAGGGCTGTCCCGGTGTCGGAGCGGAAGGTACCGCTGCCGATGACGGTCCCTGCGGGGATCGTCTGGCCGGACGGAGCGCCGGCCTCGTTGCCGTCGGGGTTACCGCCGGTTGTCGTGTTCACTCCAGGCACTGCCGGGATCAGCTGCTGCGCGGGCAGCATCCCGCCCTCTTCCAGGGGGGCGACGGTCGGTGTCGGGGTGGCTGCTGCAGCCGGAACATTTACAACAGGCGCCGCAGTGGACACCGGTGCGGCGGTAGAGACCGGGGCAGCGGTGGACGGCGGGAAGTAAACCGGTGCGGTGGTGGGCGCCACAGTGGGCGCCACAGTGGGCGCCGGTGTCGCTGCCGTCTCCACGGGAGGAGTCTCCTCCGGAAGGGCGGGATCTGGCGTCACAGTAACGTTTGCATAGGGATTGTCAGTGGACGGGGTCCGCTCCAGCCCCGTCAGGAAAATGATAACCACGGCCACGACCAGCAGGAAAACCAGCAGCATGAGCAGCGCGGTGGTACGGTTGTTTTTCATAGGTAAACTCTCCGAATTCAAAATGGGTTGCGCCGAAATTATAGCGCGGCTTCCCGGGAATGTCCAGCCTGCGGCCGGGACATTCAGAATGATTAAGAAACGTCTCTCAGCCCTGGGAGAAAGAAAGGGAAGAGAGTACGGCCTTTACATCCGGGTAGTCGGGAAGGGCACTCAGGGGATCGTCATTGCCCTTTTCCTTAATCAGCGTCACGTGCAGATAGCTGCTGACGTCATTGGGGATGGGGAAGTCCAGGCAGAGGTTATCGCCGTTCTGATACAGAACGCCGGCGTTATCCCCGTAGACGACCTCCTTGAGCCCCGCATGCCGCTCGGAAAGCTCCGTCTTCAGCCGGGCAAAATCCTCCCCGGCATAGTAGCTGCCGTATTCTGCCTGCATGGAGAAATCCTCTCCGGACAGCACCGCTACGTGGGAGTCGCCGGACTCCGCAGGGAAGCTGTCCTCCAGAACAGCGAAGGAGAAGCGGCTGCTGTCGTACCGGCAGCGCACTTCAACGGTGGCCGCATCCCGGAAGCCGGAGATGAAGCTGTACACGCCCTCTTTCATGGCGGCGGGGTCAGCGGGCGGGGCGGCCTTTCCTGCAGCTTTCCCCGGGGCGGGAGAGGCCGTTGTGGGGGTTCCGGAGGCGGAAGCCTTTTTCCTCAGCAGAATAAACCCGAGTCCGGCTGCCGCCGCGACAGGGACAGAGACCAGGAGAATTTTTATTTTCATCCGATGGCACTTCCTTTCGCTTGAATGATTTCATTATAGTCGATTTGCCGGGAGTTGACAAGCCTCATTCCCGCCGGAGAGCTCTTTCAGGGGCGGAATTTACAGAATCTTTCCCGGAATAGCACGAAATTTATCTTGTACTTGCCTGTCAGGTATGCTAAAATACCTCTGTTTCACTTCAAGGCAGTTCAGACTTCCCGCTGGACAGGAAAGGGTTGTACCATGAAGAAGAAAAAACAGACAGGGAAAGCTCTTGTCCGTGTGATCGACCGGCTGTTCGGGCTGATTCTTGCGGCCGGGATTGTTGTCGTTCTTTTCGGGCTGGCGCTGGAATGGATTATTGTAAAGGGTCCTTCCCCCGCCCTGAGAGATTCCTTTACCATGACCATGATCTGGACCCGGCGCTTCGACTTTATTCCGCACATTTTCCTGACGGAAGACGAGGTTTCGGAGATTTTCACGCGGCGCTTTAACGCCACCACCGTGGAGGCCACAGACCCGAGCCTGATCACCATCAATACCGAAGAGACAGACCCGAGCCTCGGTCCCCAACCGGATGCCTATGGACTTGTTGATGAGGACGGGGACGGCGTGATTATTGTGGACGTCAAGAAAAAGGGCTTTGTCGGGAAGATGATGATCATCAAGGACCCGAGCCGTG
>CAMONN010000043.1 GCA_946620645.1 uncultured Clostridia bacterium | reverse complement strand
TTTCGAGTGCGGACCCTTCGACCACTTGGGTATCTCTCCGGATGCGCTGTTATTATAGCGGACCCGTCAGGAAAAATCAAGGCCGCCCCCGCAGCAATTTTGTGCTGGCAGAGGCGTCCCTGCGGAGGTTTCCCGGCGCAATCAGCCTTCTGTTACCAGATGCTCCCCGATTTTGTAGACATCACCGGCGCCGACGGTCAGGATAATATCGCCGGGTTCGGCGATCCGGCGCAACTCCTCTTCAAGCTCCTCAAAGGTCGGGAAAAACCGGGCGCCGTCAATCTCATTGGCCAGAGCGGCGGATGAGATGCCGATGGTGTTCTTTTCGCGCGCGGCGTAAATTTCCGCCAGGAAAACCACGTCCGGGCGCCTCAGCTGCTCCACGAAATCCCGGAACAGCGCGGCGGTACGGGAATAGGTATGGGGCTGGAAAACCAGAACCGTGCGGCGGTAATTCAGATTCTCCACCGTATTCAGGAGACATTTCAGCTCCCCGGGGTGGTGGGCGTAGTCGTCATAGATATCTGCGCCATTGAATTTTCCTTTAAACTCGAAGCGCCGTCCCGCACCGTTGAAACCGGCAAGGCCGTATTTCACAGCGTTGGGACGAATACCGAGGCAGATAGCTGCCGCCGTCGCCGCCAGGGCGTTCTTGACATTATGCTCGCCGGGAACATGCAGCGTCACATCGGTAAAGCGCTTTCCGCGGTAGATGATGTCAAAATGGGAGTTGGCCCCAATGTATTCGATATTTTCCGCATGGACATCCGCCCTCGGATCCAGCCCGAAGGTGACTTTTTTCCTGTCAATATCCATGAGGGTCTGCATGGTATTGAGATCATCGTAATTGGCGACAACGTATCCATCCTGGGGAACTCTGGAAGCGAAGGCGCGGAAGCTGTTTTCCACATCGTAGAGATCCTTGAAGAAGTCCAGATGGTCCGCCTCGATGTTCAGCACCACCGCAACCGTCGGGTGAAAGGACAGGAAAGAATTATAGTATTCGCAGGCCTCCATGACAATAACGTTCCCGTGGCCGACACGGTGCCCGGCATTCAGCAGCGGCAGCGTTCCGCCAATCATGACAGTAGGATCTCTGTCCGCCGCCATGAGAATGTGGGTGCACATGGAGGTAGTGGTGGTCTTTCCGTGAGTTCCGGAAATGCAGACCGCATTGCTGTAATCCCTTGAAATCGCCCCCCAGGCCTCCGTGCGTTCAAATACCGGAATGTTCATGGCGCGGGCCTGAACGATTTCAGGATTCTCATCCCGGACAGCCGCGGTGCGGACCACGAAGTCGGTGTCCGCCGGAATGTTCTCCGCCCGGTGGCCGATCTCAATATGGATCCCTTTCGCCTCCAGCGCAAGCACATTGCTGCTGCGGTTGAAATCCGAACCGCAAATGGTCAGGCCCATTCCCATCAAAACCTCCGCCAGGGAAGACATGGAAACGCCGCCGATACCGATCAGGTACCCCTTACGGCCGGGAGACATATAATTGGAAAACTCTGCCATGGTCTTTCTCCAATCGAAACATCAAAAAATGCTGTTGAGTTTCATGCGTGCTGATGATAAAATAGCCACATCTGTCCATCGCATTCTGTCAATGCACAAGCCGTGGTATTATAAACCAGGATCTGCCGGAATGCAAGCCTTTTTATCCGGGAGGGATTGAGTTGGGCGCATCTGAATTTGAGGAGAGCATGACCGGCTCCCCACTCTCCGACCGCTGGAATGCCCTGAAAACGGAATGCGCCAACTGCAGGGCCTGCGCGCTCTGCGGGGGGCGTACAAACCTGGTGTTCGGCGTTGGAAATGAACAGGCCGAGCTGATGTTCATCGGTGAAGGGCCCGGAGAGCAGGAAGATCTGCAGGGTGTTCCCTTTGTTGGTCCCGCCGGGAAACTGCTGGACAGCATGCTGGAGATGATTGATCTGGACCGCAGCCAGGTATACATTGCCAACATCGTCAAGTGCAGGCCCCCCCACAACCGTGACCCGAAGCCCGAGGAGATGACCGCCTGCCGTCCCTGGCTGGAGCGTCAGATTGCCCTTGTCAATCCGAAACTGATTGTCTGCCTCGGGCGGATCGCCGCCACCGCCATGATCCGGGCGGACTTTCGCATCACCCGGGAACACGGTCAGTGGTTCGAGGTAAACGGGCGCCGCATTCTTGCCACTTTTCACCCCTCGGCGCTGCTGCGGGATCCCGCGCGGCGGCCGGAGGCTTTCATGGATCTTCGCGAAATCAGAAAGGAGTTCCGAGCACTATAATATGAGCGTTCTCACATTTAGACCCATTACTCTCCGCGACAAAAAATGGGTAGACCCCATTGTCATGGCGGAAAACAGCCCCAGTGCCGACTACAACTTCGGAAATATCTATATCTGGGATAAATACTATAAACAGCTGATATGCCGCTTTGAAGACCGGATGATCACAAAGCTCCGTTATGAAGGCGAGCGCGCCTTTGTCTTCCCCATCGGATCCGGTCCCCTCCGTCCCGCCATTGAAGCACTTCGTGAGTTCTGCCGGGAGCGGGGGTACCCGCTGCTGCTCCGGGGCGTGACGGAGAAACATAAAGAGGAACTGGACGCCCTCTACCCCGGCTGTTTCGAGTACACGCTGGAAGAGCGGCTTTCCGATTACATCTATTCCGCTGAGAAGCTCTCCACCTACTCCGGGAAGGCTCTGCACGGAAAGAAAAACCACTGCAACCGTTTTGAGGCCGAGCACGACTGGGACTTTCTGCCCCTGACAAGGGAGCTGATCCCCGGGTGTCTGGACATGCTGGACGTCTGGACAGAAGAGAACTCCGAGAGACTCGAAAGCAGCATCAGCTACGAACATGACGCCATTATCCGCGCTTTCGCCGCGTTTGAACATCTCGGACTGGAAGGCGGCGTACTCCGTTCCAGCGGAAAGATCATCGGCTTTTCCCTGGGTGAGATGACCAGCCCCGACACCTTTGACGTGCATTTTGAGAAGGCGGAAATCAACATTAACGGTGCCTATCCCATGGTCTGCCGTGAACTGACCCGTCAGATTATGGCGGCGCATCCCGAGCTGCGGTATATCAACCGTGAGGATGACATGGGAATCGATGCCCTGCGCACCTCCAAGCTATCCTACAAGCCGGAATTCCTGCTTCAGAAGAATCTCGCCCGCTGGACCGGCGGCGATAACGCCTGACGGCGAAACCACCGAGGAGCAAGGCCTATGATCAACTTCCGTTCCTACCGTCCGGAGAACCCGGGAGAACTTAATCAGCTCACCGCCCTCTGGACCCAGGTCTTCGGAGATCCGCCGGCGCTGATTGAAACCTTTTACCGCACGCTCCCCTATATGGGCAGCTGCTGCGTGGCAGAGGAAGACGGCTGCATTCTGGGGATGGCCCACATGCTGAACGGCTTTACCCTGCTGCAGCCCGGTCAGGCACCCCGGGTCTGCGGGTATCTGTACGCTGTAGCCGTAAGCGAAAAAGCGCGCTGCCGCGGTCTCGGGGCTGAACTGAGCCGCCGCGCCGCCGCGGCTGGCCGGAAGCAGGGCGCTGAGCTGATCTGTACGCTGCCGGCGGAAGAAGGACTCTACGGATGGTACGGGCGCATCCTTTCACTGACGCACCGCTGCAGCCGCACTGTTTATACCGCCCCAGATCTTCCGAAAGGCTGCTTCCGGATCAGTACGGCAGAGTACAGCTATTACCGGGAGGATATTCTTTTCAGCACGCCCCACGTTGAACTCACCAACGCCGCGATGGAGTTTCAGGCGCAGCTGTTCTCAGCCTACGGCGGCGGTCTCTACCGGTCAGAACAGGCCCTGTTCTGCGCCCTGCCGGAGGATAACGCCTGGCTTTTTCCCGAGCTTTTGTCTTTCGCGCCCGCAAAGGACCGGACCGCATCCCCGGTTTTCCCCTCCGATGCCCTGCCGGACGGTTTTCAAGCTCTCACCCGTCCGTATCTGGCTTCCGATCTCCCGTTTCCGGATTCGTTTCTCTGGAACCTGACCCTTGACTGACAGCTCTCATGATCCGAGGTGTATGATGCTTCTGTTTTGTTGTTTTGCGTTCCTTGCATTTTTTTCGGCATGGCTGATGATCTCATCCGGAGCCCTTTCTCCGCTGCCGGCCGTGCTGCTTTCTCTGGTCATTTTCGTATTGCTGCATGCCGTATACGTGCTTTTCTTCTGGCTGTTTTCCCTGAGCACGCCCATGGACAAACCCCTTAAAAAGCAAAACCCGCTCTGCCGTTTTGCCTGCAGAACGGTGATTCCACTCATTAACTTTTATGCCGGGCTCCGCATCCGTCTCACCGGAACCGAGCTGCTGCCCGGGTCGCAGCGCTTTCTGCTGGTATGCAACCACCGGTCCATTTTCGACCCGCTGGTCGTGATGGACAAACTGGGAAGCTATAACATTGCCTTTGTTTCAAAGCCCTCCAACCTCAGGATTCCCGTTGCGGGGCGCATCGCCTATGCCGCGGGGTTTCTTGCCATTGACCGGGAAAACGACCGCAACGCCCTGAAGACCATCCTGACGGCGGCGGATTACCTGAAGCGGGGCATCTGCAGCATGGGAATCTATCCTGAGGGAACCCGCAGCCGGACCCGGGAAATGCTCCCCTTCCACGCGGGCTCTCTGAAGATCGCCCAGAAGGCAAAGGCCCCCATCGTTGTTTCGGCCATCCACGGGTCAGAAAAAATCAGGCACTTCCGCCTGTTTTCCGGTATTCCGGTTCAGATGAATATTCTCGAGGTCATTCCGGCCGAGACGGTCTGCGCCCTGAAGACCACAGAGCTTTCCGACCGGATCAGAGCCGTCATCCAGGCCGATCTTGACCGGGAGGACAGTGAACTATGAAAAAAGTCGCTCTGGTCACAGGCTCCTCCCGGGGCATCGGCGCCGCCATCGCCTCGCTCCTTGCCCGGGAAGGCTGGGCCGTCTGCATCAACTACCTGCAGCAGCGGGAGAAAGCTGAAGCGCTGGTTTTTCATCTTCGGGAAGAGGGCTGTACCGTACTGTGTCATCAGGCCGATGTATCAGACCGCGCCCAGGTCGATGCGATGGTGCGGCACACGGAGGAAGAACTCGGCCATGTATCCCTACTGGTCAACAACGCCGGCATCGCAAAACAGCAGCTGTTTCAGGATATCGATGCCGAAACCTGGAACCGGATTCTCTCGGTGAATCTCGGCGGCTGCTTTCACTGCAGTCAGGCGGTTATCGGGCCGATGCTGAAGGCCCACAGCGGATGTATCGTGAACATCAGCTCCATCTGGGGAAGTCACGGCGCCTCCTGTGAAAGCGCCTACTCTTCTTCCAAACACGCCATCATCGGGCTTACCCGGTCCATGGCGGCGGAACTGGCGCCCAGCGGCATCCGTGTCAACTGCGTAGCCCCCGGCGTCATCGATACCGACATGATTCAGGCGCTGGGACCGGATACGCTGGAACAGCTCCGGCTCGAGATGCCCTTTAAGCGCTTCGGAACCCCGGAAGAGGTTGCCCGCTCGGTCCTGCATCTTGCAACAGCCGACTATATTACCGGACAGGTCCTGACTGTTGACGGCGGATTTATTTTTTAAGGGAGGTGCGCCCCATGCGGATGACAGACTTAATCGCGAAGAAAAGAGACGGTCAGGTTCTCAGCACCGAAGAAATCTATTATATGATTGCCGGCTACACCGATGGCAGCATTCCCGATTATCAGATGTCCGCCATGTGCATGGCCATCCTGCTCAAGGGGATGAACGAACAGGAAACCCTCGATCTCACCATGGCAATGACCTACTCCGGAGAGGTACTGGATCTGAGTCCCATTGAGGGCATCAAGGCTGACAAACACTCCACCGGCGGCGTTGGGGATAAGACAAGCCTCGTGCTCTGCCCCATGGTGGCCGCCTGCGGGCTGAAGATCGCCAAGATGTCCGGCCGGGGTCTGGGCCACACCGGCGGCACCATTGACAAGCTGGAAAGTTTTCCCGGTTTCAGCACCGCTCTGTCCGAGAAAGAGTTCTTTGAAAATGTCAACCGTCACGGTATCGCCCTCATCGGTCAGACAGCAAACCTGGTTCCCGCGGACAAAAAGCTCTACGCTCTGCGCGATGTTACCGGAACAGTGCCCTCCATTCCCCTGATTGTAAGCTCCATTATGTCCAAGAAGCTGGCCTCCGGTGCGGATGTCATTGTTCTGGACGTGAAGTGCGGTGACGGCTCCTTCATGAAAACGCCGGGACAGGCACTGGAGCTGGCGGAAAATCTGACGAAGATTGGCCGGCGGGCCGGGCGCCGGTGCGCCGCTGTCATTACCGATATGGACCAGCCCCTGGGCTTCGCTGTTGGAAACGCCCTGGAAGTGAAGGAGGCCATTGCGGTCCTGAAGGGAGAACAGGAAGGAGATCTGCTGGACCTCTGCCTCGCTCTGGGCAGCTGCATGCTCACAGAAGCCGGTTTTGCCGGGTCACACGCGGAAGCAAAAGAGACCCTGAAGATGAGCATCCGGGATGGCAGGGCCCTGAACAAGCTGGCCGAAATGGTCCGGGCCCAGGGAGGCGATGACCGTGCGGTCTATCAGCCGGAGCTTCTCCCAAAGGCCGCCATTCAGGTGGAGGTTCCCGCGCCGAAGAGCGGCCGTGTCGGCCGTATCCACGCCGAGGCGGTAGGTCTCGTCAGCATGATGCTGGGCGGCGGCCGTGCCACCAAGGAAGATGTCATTGACCCGGCCGTCGGCGTGGTTCTGCGAAAGAAGCTGGGCGATGCGGTTGCGGAGGGTGAATCTCTCGCGCAGGTGCATGCCAACGATCCGGAAAAAGCAAAAGAAGCAGTCGAGCGGCTGCAGGACTGCTTCGAGTTGACTTCCGGACCTGTGGTCCGCGGACCTCTCATTCATCAGATTCTGGGTACCGGGCTGTAAAGCCCCGCTTCAGCGAAACCGGTTCTGTTCCGGGTCATATTCAAAGCCGGGTGCGGCAAGCTCTGCCGCCAGCCCGGCTTTTTCGATGTCCAGGTCTTCACAGAGGGCATCGAGAGAATCATAGCGGTCCCGCAGCAGTGTGTTGATATAGCTCAGCAGGATCATCGGGTCTTTTGGTAACATACGGCAATCTCTCCGGGGCATTCAGAATTAAATGACATGCGCCTTCAGATACCACAGCACCAGCAGATGGGCCGGATAGAAGACATAAAAAAACCATTTGTGGAAAGCTGCCCTGCTTCCCGGCTCGCCATTATAACACCGCAGCAGGGGCGGCGCCAGCAGCATGCCGAACTGAAAGATCCGGCTTTTCCCTGACTCGACCAGCATCAGCGCGCAGAAACACAGTGCCGCCCCGGCATAGGCCAGCCACTTTCGGCGCTCATCTTCCCGGAAAACGAAAAATATCAGCGGCCACAGTACGCCGAGCACCATCCAGTCGCCGAACAGCGAAAGCATACACAGCGCGAAAATCGCTGCCGCCTTCCCGGCCAGGCTCAGACTGCGGTCATCCCAAACCCGGATGGCTATAAGCCCGAGCAGCATGGTAAAGATCATACCGAAATAGGCCGTCGGCCAGGTTCCCCTGTCGAAAAGGCTGCAGGGGACCCAGGAAATCAGGGTAAAAAGTGCCAGCCGGCCCGCATAGCGGGGAAGACTGCGGGTATGGACATAGCCCTCCGCCAGAAAATACAGCATAATCGGTGCGGTCAGCCGTCCGACAGTATGCATCAGCTGCCCCAAAACACTTGCCGTGGGAACAAAGGCCCAGGCGATATGATCCAGAAGCATCGCGAGGGCCGCCAGGTATTTAAGCCGGTTCCGGTTCATTCCCCTCAGCTCACGGCATGATAACGCAGGTACTGAAGAATCTGAGTGACGCCGGTGGGATTCAGCGTTCTCCCGTCAGCCGCGGCATACTCCTTCAGCAGTGTGCCGCTGACATCCTGCACCGCGGAAACCGCATCACAGTAAATGGAGCCTGTCTGCTGACATACTGTCTGTATCCAGGTATTGGCCTCATTGCATTTTGCGACAGACAGCCCATCGTTCCCGGCGTAATCCGCGGTTACCGAAGTAAGCGGCAGGCAGATCACCCAGGTGTTTGGACTGTTGCGGCGAATGTCGGCAATCAGCGTATCATACTTGTCGATAAAATCAAACTGGTCAATGTTCGCAATACCGTCATTGCCGATGGAAATCACAAGAATTTCCGGCTGAAGCAGCATGGCAGCATCCGGAGAAGTGACAATGGAGCCATCGCCCGGATAAACGATCCGGCTCTGGGCAATGTCCGCCACAGCCAGCACACCGGAAGGGGTCGTCCAGACCTGAGAGGTCTCGGTACCTCCGCTCAGCACGCCGTAATCCCGGAGGCCGACAAGGCTGCTGTCTACCAGGAAGGTCAGTGAGTCGATATATTCCTGTCCGGCATCCTCGGTTTCGGGCAGGGTTTTCAGACTGCCGTCACCCATCTGGGGCGGACGGGTCCCGCTTCCCTCCTCCGCTGTTTCGGTCTGGGCTTCCTTCCGTCCGAGCTGCACGCCGCCGCGGAACTGTTCATCCCGGTTCCGTGTAAAGGCCGCAAACAGAAGTCCGACGAATACTGCCAGCAGGCAGATTACAATGGCAAAGGCCCAAACAATATTTTTGATTGCGGTAATCCGGTTTCTCATAAGCTTTCGGTCCTTACTCCGGACGGTTCCGGATTTTGTGCTCTGAACTGCTTTTGCCCGCAAAAATGCGGGCAAAAGCAGAATCTATTCCGGCGGCAGTGCCGCCACTGTCATTTATTCCTGTTCGGCCAGCGCCTTGGCTTCCTCAATCACCTTCTGCTGGACGTTGCCGGGAGCTTCTTCATAGCGGATGAACTTGCAGGAGAAGCTTCCGCGGCCCTGGGTCATGGAGCGCAGGTCGATGGTGTAGGAGCTCATCTCAGCCATGGGGACTTCGGCCTCGACCGTCTGCATACCGTCTTCGGCATTCATACCGAGGACGGTACCGCGGCGCTTGGAGCTGATGTCACTCATAATATCGCCGAGGTTTGCGTCGGGAATGGTAACCTGCAGAAGCCCAATGGGCTCAAGGATGGTGGGCTTCGCCTTGGGAATGCCGTCCTGATAGGCCAGACGGGCCGCCGTCTGGAAGGCCATATCGTTGGAGTCCACCGGGTGGTAAGAGCCATCATAGAGGGTAGCCTTCAGCCCGACCAGCGGGTAACCGGCGAGAACACCCTTCTGAACCGCGTTGCGCAGGCCCTTTTCAACCGAGGGGAAGAAGTTCTTCGGCACGGAACCGCCGAAGACCTCTTCGGCAAAGATCATGTCATCAGATTCTTCCTGAGGCTCAAAGCGAATCCAAACATCACCGAACTGACCGGAGCCGCCGGACTGTTTCTTATGACGGCCGTGGGCTTCAACCTTGCCCTTGATCTTCTCGCGGTAGGCAACGCGGGCCGGAGCAAGCTCCGTCTCAACACCGAAACGGCTCTTCAGCTTGGAGCAAAGCACATCAACCTGGATATCGCCCTGGCCGGAGATAACCATCTGATGGGTCTCGGCGTTGTTGACAAGGGTAAAGGAGATATCCTCCTCGTTCAGCCTTGCAAGGCCTCCGGCTACCTTGTCATCCTGACCCTTGGTCTTCGGGGAGATGGCCATGGAGTAGCAGGGTTCGGGCATCTCAATGGCGGGGAGCTCGGCCTCGTTCTTCGGGTCGCAGACCGTGTCGCCGGTCTTCCAGTCCATCTTGCCCACGGCAACGATATCGCCGCAGCAGGCGTCTTTGACCTCGGTGGTCTTCTTGCCGCAAACGGTGTAGAGGCGGCCCAGCTTATCGGTGGAGGAAGCGCGGACATTGCGCAGCGAAAGGTCGGAGGTGATGGCGCCCTTCATAACCTTGACAAAGCTGTACTTGCCGAACTGGTCGGAAACGGTCTTGAACACAAAGCCCTGGACCGGGGCGGAGGGGTCAATGCCCTCGGCTTCGGTCGGATCGGGGACATAGTCCACAATGCCCTGCAGGAAGGCTTCGGTGCCGATGTTCTGCATGGCGGAGCTGGCAAACAC
>CAMONN010000042.1 GCA_946620645.1 uncultured Clostridia bacterium | reverse complement strand
GCAGAGATCCCCTGTGCGGGGCTGAGAGAGTCAGCGCTGCACAGGGGATTTGTTTTGATCGGGCAGGCCGCGTCAGCGGTCTGCCCGGTTTGGAGTCGGCTCTGAACTGAAATCAGATTTTATCAAACGCCTGTTGAAGGTCTGCAATAATGTCTTCGGGGTTCTCCAGACCCACCGAGAAGCGGATCAGGCCCGGGGCGATGCCGGCGGCTTCCAGTTCTTCCTCGGTATAGGGGGAGTGGGTCATGGAGGCGGGGTGCTCAATCAGGGTCTCGGTGGCGCCCAGAGAAACGGCCAGGGTCGCGACCTTGACATTATCCGCAACGATAGCGGCCTTTTCACGCCCGCCTTTGACGATGAAGCTGACCATGCCGCCGAAGTCCCGCATCTGCTTTGCTGCAATGTCGTGCCCCTCATGGTCCTCGAGGCCGGGATAAAAGACCTTCTCAACCTTGGGGTTCCCCTGAAGGTAGCGCGCAACCGCCATGGCGTTGGAGCAGTGGCGCTGCATGCGGATCTCCAGGGTTTTCAGACCGCGCTCTACGAGAGACGCCTCGTTTGCCGGCATGAAAGCGCCGGTCATGTCCTTGATGCCGACCAGGCGGATCTGGTTGATGGTCTCCTGATCACTGACCACAAAGCCCGCCAGCAGGTCGCCGTGCCCGTTAATGTACTTGGTGGCGGAGTGCACGACAATGTCGGCGCCCAGCTTCAGAGGCTGCTGCAGATAGGGGGAGGCAAAGGTGTTGTCGCAGATTACCTTGATGGCGGGGTTATACTCATGGGCAATCTTCGCGGTTTTCTCAATGTCGGTAATCTTCAGGTTGGGGTTGGCCGGGGTCTCAAGGTAGACAATCCGGGTCTTCTCGTTCAGGGCGGCCCGGAGCTCTTCTTCCCGGGTCATCTCAATAAAGTGAACCTTGACGCCAAAGCGGCTCAGATGATGCTCAAAGAACTCAAAGGTGCATCCGTACAGGGTCTTGTCGGCAACAATCTCTTCCCCGGCGGAGATGCAGGTCCAGATGGTGGCCGTAATAGCGCCCATGCCGGAAACGGTGGAAAGCGCGGCCTCGCCGCCTTCCAGGCGGGCCAGGGTCTCTTCCAGCGCAGCGCAGGTGGGGTTGCCGATGCGGGTATAAATATAACCCGGCTCTTCCAGGGCGAAGCGGGCGGCGCCCTGAGCCGTGGAGTCAAAAATAAAGGTCGAAGAATTGTAAATCGGGGTGACGAGGGCACCGTATCCATCCTTCAGACTGCTGCCGTGGATGGCGTTGGTCGAGAAACCGTAGTTTTCACTGCTCATAATAAACTCCTCCTGTCTTGATTAAATGAATTCTGTTTGCATAATCATGGTGGCGTCCCGCCTCTCCGCAGGTGACCTTGGCTCCCTCTTTGGAGTAACTTGCAGACACTGTGGAATTGAAAAAAGGGAAAATGACCGGGCGGACACCTGCGCCGGCATTATACTAAAGGGTCCCGCTATATGCAACAAAAATTTGAACAGTACACGCGCTGGCTGGGGCCTGACGCTAAAACGAATATGGATTTGTTTGATTTTTTTTGATTCGTGAATATAATGAAAACGTGCATTTAGAGACGGAATAGTCTTGAGCTGTAAGAAAGGCTGACAATCATAGGAACCGTGACGTCAGAAAGGAACAGGCTGCACTATGCTCTGGATGCGGCAATTCGGGGCATTGCCCTGGAGATGGTTTGCCGTGCCGCATCCGGAACCATTGACGGGGGCCTTCTCGCGGTGGATTTTTTTCCTGTTTTTATTTTTCTTGAAATGTGCATTGTTCCCGCTTGCCGGATAGGGTGCTATCATTTATCTGAAGTACCAATCAAAATCTCTGACTGAATCCGAGGGAGATGAAAATGAATCAAATGGGAAAACCGGTTGCCGTAATGGCAGGGACACCGGTGGACACACGAATGGGTGCCGATGTCCTCAATGCGCATCACATCACTCCGCTGATGGTTCCCGTGTCTGCAGATGCCATGGATCAG
Source organism: uncultured Clostridia bacterium (assembly GCA_946620645.1). Classification (GTDB taxonomy): domain Bacteria; phylum Bacillota; class Clostridia; order Oscillospirales; family Oscillospiraceae; genus Limivicinus. The sequence goes on along the minus strand of CAMONN010000042.1, from coordinate 8,202 downwards.
GCTATTTTTCAGGTACAGTCTCCGGAAGAGAAGCACGGTACGGTACGGCGGCTCCTGCTGGAGGCGATGGCCCAAGGCTGTGAAAAAGCGTTTATTTACTGCAACTCTCTTTCGGGTGCCGTAAGTTTTCCAGCGCTGTCTGAAGATCTGGGACTGAGAATCGTGACACCCATGGACGTGTATGGGTGTCTGGCAAAAAAACATAATAAAATCGCCGTGATCTCCGCCAACGCTCAGGCTCTTGCGGCTCAGGAGAGCGTCATGTTCAATGCCAACCCCCGGATCATGATCCTGTCTGCGGATATGCTTTCGGTTGTTCTGGACATCGAGGAGGAGCTCCCGGCGGAGGAGATCATCCAACGAAATCATCTGGATATTCTGATGAGATATTTCGAACAGAACGGCTGCGAGGCCCTGCTGCTGGGGTGCACCCATTTTCCTTATATTGAGGAAGCACTTGCAGCCTGTACTGAAATCCCGATTATCAACCCGGCAGAGGAGATGGTCCGATTCCTGTGCCGGGAGGAATAGTCCGGAAAACTTTAAGACAAGAGACAGAACCCTATTGCGGAGGAAATATCCAATGTTAATGCAGGAAGAGCGCGAACTGATCGTAGAAATCGGAAAACAGATGAGCTCCTCAGGGCTCTGCCCCGGAACCAGCGGAAACCAGAGCATCTATAATGCGGAGCTGGGCCTGATGGCGATCAAGCCCTCGGGTATCGGGTACATGGAGACCAAGCCGGAAGACATCGTGGTCATGGACCTGGAATCCCACGTAGTGGACGGAAAGCGAAAACCCTCCAGTGAGTGGGACATGCACTCGGAGTTCTACAGGCATAAACCCAACTGCCGGGCCGTTGTCCACACCCATTCCCGTTTCTGCACCACCTTCGCCGTTCTCGGCAAGCCCATTGAGGCGGTGCACTATGTGCTGGCGGACGCCAACTGCTATGAGATTCCCTGCGCTCCCTACCACACCTTCGGGACCCCGGAGCTGGCCGAAGACGCGGTGAAATACTGCGGGGACGGAGACGCGGTGCTGCTGGCAAATCACGGCATCATCGTCTGCGGCAAGACCCTGACCGGCGCCTTCAGCCTGGCCAAGAATCTCGAATACATTGCGGAGCTGCAGTACCGCGCTCTTTGCATCGGCAAACCCAATGTTCTGAACAAGACGCAGATGGACGAGGTCTTTGAGCGCTTCAAGTCCTACGGCCAGCCCAACAGCGGCAAGAAGGGTTACTGAGGAAACTGCTGAGGGAAGAACGCTGAGAGGCATTCCGCAAACGCAGAAAAGGAGCAAAGCTTAAGTTGTTTTGATTCTGAGGTGCAACCCGCACTGTGGGCTTGTGCATGACGGCATTCTCTTCCGTATGACCGGAAAATATCGGGCTTTGGCACGGCCCTTCGAAATCTGGAAAGGACAAGGGAAACCTATGGGGATATTTGATGCCTTCTTTCTTCTGGACCGGGAGACGGTACGGCGCTATGCGGTGGAGGTTCTGCACTACTACGCGCCGGAGGAGGAAACTCTCTGCGAGGAGATCGGGGATGGAAATATTAACTATGTTTTCCGCCTTCGCTCCCTGCGGGACGGACGGTCTCTGATCGTGAAGCAGGCCGACAGGCTGCTGCGCTCTTCCGGACGGCCGCTGGATCAAAACCGCAGCGCCATCGAGGCGGCAGTACTCCGCCTGGAGGGAGAGCTGGCGCCCGGCATGGTGCCGGAGGTTTATGATTACAATGAAGCAATGGCGGCGACGGCCATGGAGGATGTCTCTGCTTTTAAGAATCTCCGGAAGGAGCTTCAGGCTGGCCGCGTCTATCCCCACCTGGCCCGGAACCTGGCGGTTTTTATGGCGGACACGCTGCTGCCGACTACAGATCTGGTGCTGGACGCAGAAGAAAAAAAGCGCAGGGTCCGCTTCTTCACAAACCCTGAACTCTGTAAAATCACGGAGGATCTGGTCCTGACCGAACCCTATGACGATTACAAGGGCCGGAATATTCTTTTTCCCGGCACCGAGGGTTTTGTAAGAGAACATCTTTACCGGGATGAGGCTCTTCATGCCGAGGTGGCGGCCCTGCGCCTGAACTTTATGAACAATGCCCAGGCGCTGCTGCACGGCGATCTTCACTCCGGCTCCGTGTTTGCCAACGAAACGGGAATCCGGGTTCTGGACCCGGAGTTTGCATTCTACGGCCCCATGGGTTATGATATCGGAAACGTCATTGGGAATCTGTTTTTTGCCCTGGCGAACAAGCGGTTCACCCAGCCCGAAGGGCAGGGGGAGGAGACCGTCTGTGCCCTGGAGACCTGCATCGCCGGGGTGTACGACCTTACTCTGGAGAGACTCCGCAGCCGGTATCAGGAGTGGGTGACCCTCTCCCTGTACCGGGTGGCGGCATTCCGGGAGGGCTGGCTCCGGAAGGTGATGGCGGATGCCGTGGGCTATGCCGGAACCGAGATCATCCGGCGCACGGTGGGCGATTCAAAGGTAATGGAGATCACCTCCGTCACGGACCCGGACCGGCGCCTTCCCATGGAGCGGGCGCTGATCACATTGGGCCGGTGCCTGATTATGAAGCGCCGGAGCTTCCGGGAGGGCCGGGAGCTGACGGAACTCTTCCGGGAAATTCTTCAGCGGAGAGAAGCCTGAGGCGGGACGCGAAGTGAAGGAGGAGTGAAAAGATGCATCGCATGGACGAGGGCATGCCCTTCCTGCTGAAATACGAAAATGTCGCCTGGTATGAGGATGGGAAAGTCCGTATCCTGGATCGGCGGGTCTATCCGACAGAAATCCGTTTCGTAACCTGCACGGACTACCGCGAGGTGGCCCGGGCTGTGGCGGACATGGTGACCCAGAGTGCCGGACCCTACACGGCCATGGGGATGGGGATGGCCCTTGCGGCAGGGCAGGTCCGGGGAAGAAGCCGGGCGGAGCAGACGGCATTTCTCCGGCAGGCGGCGGCGGATCTCGCCAACGCCAGACCCACTCAGGCGAACCGCTACCGCATCATCACCAGCCGCGCCTGCGCCCTGGCGGAAGAAGCCCTGACCGCGGGAGAGGACCCGGTTGCGGTTATCGTGGAAGATACGGTGGCCTCTCTGAACCGGCGCTACGGCACCATGCAGCGGGTGGGCGACCTGCTGGCGGAACAGATTCCCCAGGGTGGCGCTGTCCTGACCCAATGCTACGGAGAGACTGTCATAGGGACCGTGATCCGTGCTGCCCGGAAACAGGGAAAAGACTTCCGGGTTTTCTGCGCCGAGACCCGGCCCTATCTCCAGGGGGCTCGTCTCACCTCCGGCTGCTTTGCCGAGATGGGCTTTGATACCACGGTGCTGACGGACAACATGATTGCCTGGGCCATGGAGAAAGGTATGATAGACCTCTTCACCTCGGCAGCGGACACCATGACGCTGGACGGCCACATCGCCAACAAAATCGGGACCTTTCAGATTGCCCTCCTGGCAAAGCACTTCGGCCTTCCCTACTATGTGACGGGTATTCCCGACCGGGACAAGCGTACCAGGGAGGATATCGTCATCGAAATGCGGGACCCTGCCCAGGTGCTGGAGTACCGGGGCATCCGAAACTGCGCACCCGGCGTAAAGGCTCTGTATCCCGCCTTTGACATCACGCCGCCGGAGCTGGTTACCGGCGCGGTGACCGACCGGGGGATCTTTACCCCGGCCGGGCTGTACCGCTATTTTGACGGCGAAGACCGGGACTTTTACTGAAACACGGAGGAGACCCCCTCAGGACGAAAAGGCGTCCTGTCGGGGGTCTGCTTTTTTCTCCGATGGATAGAGGGCGGCCAGGCGCCGGGCCTCTTCGCTCATGCGCTGTACCAGGGCCTCGGGGCCGGTGATGCGGAGCCTCTCCCCCATAGAGAAGACCCAGCCCAGGAAGTTCGGACTCACGGCGATCTCCAGCGTGACCGAGAAGCGCTCGCCGTCCAGAGGGATTACGGGAATCTCCCGGCCGAAGCGGTCGAACAGAATTCCGACAATCTCATTTTTCCCTTCGAAACTTACCCGCATCACTTCGCCGCCGAACATGCCGAAGAGCTGCCGGGTATACTGTGCGGCGTCAAACTCCCGGAAGGCTTCCTTGCCCTCCCGGGGAAGCTCCAGCACCGAGAGATGGACCATTTTATCCACCCGGTAATGCTTGATTTTTCGATCCCCGGCATCATAGGCCACAAGGTAGTAGTTCTCGTTGTCCCACATGAGGCACCAGGGACTGACCTGATACCAGGCGCCGTCCCGGCGGAGCTCCATCTGTTTCCGGACGTTCCACCGGTAGTAGTGGAAGCGGATCTGCCTGCCCCGGCTGATAGCGTCGTGAAGGAAGTCGACGTTATAATAGATGCTCTCGTTCATGGTCTTGATGCGGCCGGAAATCAGCACCTGGCGGTGGAGATACCTGGCCTCGTACACGCTGGCCAGAGACTCCAGCTTGCGGATGAGCTGCCGGGACTTTTTCTCCGTAATAAAACGTGCCGACTGGACCGAATCCACCAGCAGCTTGAGCTCCGGCAGTTCAAAGCTTCGCGTAGCCAGGTGATAGGTGACCTGGCGGCCATCCTGCTGGCGAAGAACCTCCAGTCCGTAGCGGTCCAGCTCCTCCAGGTCCTTGTACAGCGTCCGCCGGTCGGCGGTTACGCCGCAGGCGTCCAGCTTTCGAAGAATCTCCTGGGCGGTAAGCCCGTGCTCGGTATCGGTCTCCTCAGCAAGGATGCGCTGCAGATACAGCATTTTCAGTTTCTGATTCTCTCCTGCTGCCATGAAAAATCACTCCGTTTCCGGACAGCTCCCGGTGTCTGACGCCGAAGCTGTCCCTATTTACAGCTTACACTCCGGCGGCCTAAAATGCAAGAAGAACAGAAACGGCGGCATGAGCGGGTGAAACTGAAAACAGACTGCAAAATGGATGTTGACAAGCGGACCGGAGGGTGTTATGTTTCAGCCGTTCGGGTCGGACAGGCCCGGACCTGACGACAGAAATTAGAAATCGAGAGTGAAGATGGAAATAAAACCCGCAAAAGAGGAAAAGGCGGCGCTGCGGATGCATCGGCGGCGTGAGCGACGCAGCCTGACGGAGGGCCCCGTCTGGATCAGGCTCCTGCTGTTTTTCCTGCCGATTGCGGGCGGAACCTGCATTCAGCAGCTGTATAATACCGTTGACGGTCTGATCATCGGCCGTTTTGTGGGGACCGTCGCCCTGGCGGCGGTGGGTGGAAGTTCGGCCATGGTGATCAATTTGCTGATTGGCTTTTTCGTGGCCATGACGGCCGGCGCTTCGGTTGTGATCGCCCAGATTTACGGCGCCGGACGGAAAGAGGACGTGCGCCTGGCGGCCGGAAACGCTGTCGCGGTGTGCTGGATTGTGGGGCTTCTGCTGATGGCGCTGGGGCTCTTCACAACGCCGCTGATGCTGCGCCTGCTGCAGACGCCGGAGGAAACCATGGCAGGGTCCATCCTGTATCTGCGCATCTACTTTATTGGGGTTCCCTTCATTCTGGTTCTGAATATGGAGTCGAACATGCTGCGGGCCATGGGGGACTCGGTGGGCCCGTTTCTTTTTATGGTTGCCGGCTGTGTGACCAACATCGTGCTGGATGTGCTGTTTGTGCTGGGATTTCACTGGGGGATCGCCGGTGTGGCCATCGCAACGGTGCTGTCCCAGGTGCTGAACATGGCACTGCTGACCGTCCGGATGATGTGCACCGGGGAATCCTACCGGATGAGCTTCCGGGAATTCAGACTCCGGGGGAAATACCTTTCTTCCATGTTCCGCCTTGGGCTTCCGGCGGGCCTGCAGAATTCCATGTACGGCATTTCCAACATGATCATTCAGGTGGGCATCAACTCTCTGGGAACGGTCGTGGTGGCGTCCTGGGCCATGAGCTCAAAAACAGACGGCATTTTCTGGGCGGTCAGCAATGCCCTTGGGGCCGCCATTACCAGCTTTGTGGGGCAGAATCTCGGCGCCGGGAGGATGGACCGGGTGAACCGCTGTGTCCGGGAAGGCATGATCCTCTCAGGCATCATTACCGTGAGCCTCAGCGCACTGCTGATGCTGCTGGGGAAGCCGCTGCTCCGCATCCTGACAACGGACCCCGCTGTCATTGATACGACCTATCAGATTATGACCTATTTTGTGCCCTTTTACTTCATATGGACTGTGATTGAGGTGCTCTCCGCGGTGCTTCGCGGCGCGGGAGACGCCGTGCGGCCGGTGGTCATCATCGGGCTGGGAATCTGCCTTTTCAGAATCCTGTGGGTGCTCCTTGTTTTCTCACGGTTCCACACGCTCCTGGTTCTGAGCGCATGCTACGTGGCTTCCTGGGTTCTGACCGCGGTCATCATGCTGGTCTATTTCCGAAGGGCAGGCTGGAGGGAGCGCGCCACCGCCCTGCTGCGAAATTAAGGCGGACATCAATGATTATCAAAGGACTGGAGGAATACCTGTATGAGCACTCTGGAGGAATATGTGCGCTGGATGGCGGATTTCCCCATCGAGACAACCGGATTTCTGGACGCGGACGCAATGGTTCTCTGCGGTCTGTCCTATATTGATTTTTCTCCGCTCCTGAGCGGGGAGATCCCCCTGGAGGATGAGGCCGGGCAGGAGTTTTTCACCGTAGCGGACTGCCGGCGGCTCCTGTCAAGGGGAGAGGCCCGCGCCCAGATTACCGGCAGTGAGGATGGATACCTGAAGCTGATGGAGGCGGCGGTCTCCAGCCGGCGTTTCGGCGGGCTGAGGATCGGAAGCTACGAGGACATTCTCCGGCAGGATCCGCCGCTGCAGTTTTCCGCAATCTGTTTTCACGGAAAGGGCTTTTCCTTCCTGGCCTTCCGGGGGACGGACAGCTCTCTGGCCGGCTGGAAGGAGGATTTTCTCATCAGTGTCATGAAAACCGAAGCCCAGGAGCTGGCCCTTCGCTATGCTGAGAAGAACATCAAGGGCCGGCAGAAGTGGTACATCGGAGGACACTCCAAGGGCGGAAATCTGGCCCTGTACGCTTCCTGCATGCTGAGTGAAAAAAAGTGGAATAAGGTTGAGCGCGTGTTTCTGCTGGATGGCCCGGGCTTCTGTCCGGATGTGCTGGCGACAGACAAATATGAGCGGGTGGATGCCAGAACCCGGCGCTTTATTCCCCGCTTTTCGGTGGTGGGGAAGCTGTTTGAACCTCAAATGTCCGATACCCGCATCGTCCGCTCTTCGGCCCGGGGCTTTATGCAGCACAATCTGGAGAGCTGGCAGATTGAATACGGCAAGCCCGCTCTGGAGGAGGAGAATGACTCCACCTGTATCTGGATTCATGACACCCTGGACAGCTGGATTAAGGACCTGAATCAGGAGGAGCGCATCAGTCTCATCGACGATCTCTTCGATACCCTTGCAGCGGGCGGGGCCGAAACCCTGAACGAGCTCAATCTGGAGGGAAAGGAAGGCCGTGAAGCCATCCTCCGGCGCCTTCACGAAATGAGCGAGAGCACCAAGGATTCCCTTGCGGAGCTGCCGAAGTACGCCTTCCGGGCGAGGCTGAACAGCCTGCGGGAAAGAATTTCGGAGGACATCTCCTTCTTGGGGATGGAGCTGCCCGGCGCGGCCCGGCGGAAGGCGGAACAGGGAGCGGCTGATGAGCAGGCAGTGCCAAATGAAGGAACTGAAGCCCCGAAGCAGCCTGAGGCCGCGGAACAGAGAGAAACCGTGGAAACTTTTGTATAACATGAACGAAGGGGAGGGCCTGGAGCCCTCCCCATTCTGACAAAACCTGAAAAATTGGGAAAAGGATGAATTGACCCTTTTCTTTAGCACGCTAATGTGATAATATACTACCGCAATAAATCCAAGGAGGATTATGAAAGATGAAAAAACTGTTTGCGCTGATTCTTGCCGCGGCTATGGTCTTCGCCCTGGCGGCTTGCGGCAGTTCCGCTCCTGCGTCCACCGGCACGGTGGAGGCTTCTGAGAAGAAAACCTTCATTATGGGTATCGACCCGGAGTATAACCCCTTTACCTACATGGGCAGCGACGGAGAGTACACCGGCTTCGACGTGGAAGTCTGCCAGGCTGTCTGCGACTACCTTGGCTGGGAGATGCAGATCTTCGGGGTCAACTGGGATGAAAAGCTGGTTCAGCTGGATTCCATGGAGTGCGACTGCGTCTGGTCCGGCATGAC
>CAMONN010000041.1 GCA_946620645.1 uncultured Clostridia bacterium | reverse complement strand
TACAATACTGAAATCATTTCCGTCGGGACGGAACTTCTTCTGGGACACATTACCAATACTGACGCCCGGGACATTTCCGAGATGCTTTCAAAGATCGGCATCAATGTCAAATACCACACAGTGGTCGGGGATAATCCGGAACGCCTCCGGGCATGTGTGGAGATCGCAAAGCAGCGTGCCGATATTATTATCACTACCGGCGGCCTGGGGCCCACATGTGATGATCTAACAAAGCAAATTCTGGCGGAGGCTTTCGGGCTAAGGCTGGTGCGGGATGAACAGGAAGAAGCCTCCCTCTATGATTATATTCGAAACAGCCGGAAGTTCACTCCCAACAATCTGCAGCAGGCTATGCTCCCGGAGGGCTGCACAGTGTTTCACAACCAGTGGGGGACGGCGCCGGGCTGCGCTTTTTCGGCCGAGGGAAAAACTGTCATCATGATGCCGGGGCCCCCGGTTGAGTGTATTCCGATGTTCCGAACCTATGCTGTTCCGTATCTTCGGGCTCTGTCGGACGAGGAGATTGTCTCCCATTCGGTGCGTATTTTCGGCATCGGAGAGAGTGCGGTGGACGATATCTTTGCAAAAGAAATGAACAAAATGGTGAACCCCACCATGGCGCCCTATGCCAAGGAATGCGACTGCCTGCTCCAGATCACGGCAAAGGCGAAAAGCGCGTCAGAGGCGGAGACCATGATCCGGCCCGTGATCGAACATGTGAAGCAGAGGCTGGGGGATTATGTCTACGGCATGGACGTGGAGTGCCTGGAGGAGGCTGTACTTCCGTTGCTGCTGGCGGCGGGGAAGACCTTTGCCGTGGCAGAGAGCTGCACCGGCGGAGAGATTGCCAAGCGTATGACCGATATTCCCGGAGCCAGCGCCGTGTTTGTAGGCGGTGCAGTTGTCTATACCAATGAAGCCAAAGCGAGGATCCTCGGGCTGGATCCTGCTCTGATTGAAGAGAAAGGCGCAGTGAGCCGCGAGGTCGGTGTTCAGCTGGCAGAGCGGGTGCGGGCCCTTACAGGCGCGGACATCGGCATTGGCGTGACGGGGCTTGCAGGACCGGACGGAGACGGTGTGCATGAGGTGGGTACGGTTTTTGTCTCCATGGCGGTGGAGGGACGGACCTATGTTCGGGCACTGACCCTCGGACCCAAGAGAACCCGCAGCTTCATCCGTCGGATGAGCGGGAACCACGCCTATGACATGATGCGGCGCTGGCTGACCGGGCTGGAGGTTGAGTAACTCTGCGGTTACATGTGCTGTACCTTTACTGCAGGGCAGATTTTCGATATTTTGGAACTTATAGCCTTGAAACGTCCGTAAAACAGCGAAAAAATACTTGCCAAAAGCTGAGGAACGTGGTATGATGCCCACGTTGTGATGATTGGTACCTGAAGAGTGGGTTTGAGCCCACTCTTTTTTGTGAGGATTGGAGGCGTTCACTGGAATGAGCAGGCTGACGGATCAGGTTGCGGCGCTGGCGCTCCCCATTGTTGAGGAGGAGGGCTGTACACTCTGGGACGTGGAATATGTCAAGGAAGCGGGAAGCTGGTATCTTCGGGTTTTTATCGACCGGGAGGGCGGTGTATCAATTGAAGACTGTGAGAGAATCAGCCGCAGACTGGATCCCGTCCTGGACGAGGCTGATCCCATTCCGGAGAGCTACATATTTGAAGTCGGCTCCGCTGGTGCTGACCGGGAGCTGAAGCGCCCCGGCGACTATGAACAGTTTATGGGCAGTGAAGTCGAACTGAAGCTTTACCGGCCCGTGAAGGGCAGCAAGCGTTATGTCGGGGAACTGTCCGGTTATGAAGACGGGGCGGTTACCATCGTGCAAAACGGCGAGGCTCTTCGCTTTGAAAAGAGCCAGATTGCTCAGGTCCGTCTTTATGTCGGTCTGGGCTGAAATTGAAAAGAATTGCCCGCCTCCGGGCGGACTTGGGATGACAGAGAGAAAGTGAGTATTTAGCCATGAATGCGGAATTTTTTGCAGCCATTGAGGATATCGAGAGAGAAAAGGGAATTCCCCGGGAGTATATGTATGATAAAATCCGCCAGGCCATGCTGGCGGCCTTCCGCAGAGATAACCCTGAGAACGAGGACAATGTCGAAATTATCCTTGATGAGGATAAAAAGCGCATCGACATGCAGGTAAACAAGCTTGTTGTTGAAGATGTCGAAGACCCTGCCCATGAGATCGGACTGGATGCGGCAAAGAAGATTTCCCGCCGTGCGAAACTGGGCGAGACTGTGGCCATTCCTGTTGAGACCAAGAAGTTCGGCCGTATTGCTGCCCAGGCGGCGAAGCAGGTTATCATTCAGGGCATCCGCGAGGCTGAACGCGGCCTGATTTATGAGGAGTTCACCTCCAAGGAGCACGAAATCCTGACAGGTGTTGTCTCCAGAGTGGATCCGCGTAACGGCGCGGTATCGATTCGTATTTCTTCTAACAGTGAGTTCACCGAGGCGCTTCTCCCAATGAATGAGCGCATCCGCGGAGAAGAGTTTCAGGAGGGAGACCGTATCAAGGTCTATGTGGTGGAAGTACGTAATGCCACCCGCGGCCCTCAGGTGATGATCAGCCGGACCCATCCGGGTCTGGTGAAACGGCTCTTTGAACTGGAAGTCCCGGAAATTGACGACGGAACGGTTGAAATCCGCTCTATCGCCCGGGAGGCCGGCAGCCGCACCAAGATGGCAGTCTATTCCAATGACCCGAACGTGGATGCCATCGGTTCCTGCGTCGGACCGAAGGGCTCCCGTGTTTCGGAAATTGTCAGTGAGCTCGGCGGCGAGAAGATTGATATCGTTAATTACAGCGATGTCCCCGAAGATTACATCGCCGCAGCCCTGAGTCCTTCCGAGGTGGTCAGTGTTACCATGCTGGAAGACGGCAAAAGCTGCCAGGTTATCGTTCCTGACAGCCAGCTTTCCCTTGCCATCGGGAAGGAAGGGCAGAATGCGCGTCTGGCGGCAAAGCTTACCGGGTTTAAGATTGATATAAAACCCGAATCTCAGGCTTAATGGCGGCGGAAGGGAAAAAACTGCCCATGCGCCAGTGCCTGGGCTGCCGGGAACACCGGCCAAAACGGGAACTGGTTCGACTGGTGCGAACCCCGGAAGGTGAAGTGCGCCTGGATTGCAGCGGGAAGATGAACGGCCGCGGTGCCTATATCTGTCATAATCCCGACTGCCTGAGGAAAGCGGTCCGGGCAAAAGCGTTGGAGCGCGCCTTCGGAACTGCTTTGCCGGATGACGTTCTGACACGTTTGAGCCGGGAACTGGAGCCTTCAAATGAAGGATGAACCGTCCATATTCCATGCGGACCGCAAGGCGCTGGGGCTTCTGGGCCTTGCGCGCCGGGCGGGCAAGCTCGGATGCGGCGAGGCCGGAACCCGGAAGTCGGTACACAGTGGCGAGGCGAAATTGATTCTGCTGGCGGCAGATGCATCGCGGAATGCCGCAAAGCGGGCGGAGGGCTTTGCCCGGTCGGCGGGAATTTCGCTCCTTCGTCTGGATGCGGATCAGGCGGCGCTCTGCAGTGCGGCCGGGGTCTCCGGCGGGGTGATCTTTGCCGTGTGTGACGAAGGACTTGCTGCTGCACTTCTTAAAAAGCTGAGTGCCGTACCTTCCGAGGCTTTAATTGAGTACAATTGATTTTTACCGGCTGCTGTATTTCAGCGGGCCGGATGACAGCGTCCCTGACGGGCTTGCGGACGGGGACAGACAGGAGAGTGCCTATGGCTATGATGTTCAAATACCGTGTTCTTGATGTGGCGAAGGATTTTAATGTCCCTTCCAAGGTGATTACCCAGATCCTGACCGAATATGCCACCAAGCCGAAGACCAGCTCTCAGGCTCTGGACGTTCCGGACCTGGATGTCATTTTCGAGGTGATGACCCAGAAAAACCAGGCGGAGAGCCTCGAGGAGATTTTCCGGGTGGAGAAGCCTGCTTCGGCACCCGCAGCTGATGTGCCGGCAGCCTCTGCCGAGGAAAAGGCTGCCCCGAAGCAGAATGCAGGGGCAAAGCCTGCAGGAAAGCAGGATGAGGTCACGGGGGAAAAGAAGCCTGCGGAACAGCAGAGCAAAGCGCCTGCCTCTCCTGCACCTCAGCAGCTGAAAAAAAAGGAGAACAAGCCCCACGTGCCGCGCCAGGTCGCAGAAAAGCGCGTGGTGGATACCCGTGGCGGTCCTGCGGCGAATCTCGAGAAGTATAACGAGAAGTTCGAGGATCTGGCAGGCAGCAAAGCCAACTCCGGCAAGATTCGCTCCGGCACGGCCGGTGGAAACAAGGAGAAGATCAACCAGAAGTCCAAACAGCGTCAGCAGCAACAGCAGTCTTCCGGCAAGCGCCGCCAGGAGGAGCGGGATAAGATGAACCGCCTCCAGCGCGAGATTGCCAAGAAGAAGCCCTTGAAGGTTGAAATTCCCGATTCCATTGCTGTTGGCGAGCTGGCCTCCCGTATGAAGAAGACCGCGGCGGAAGTTGTGAAGCAGCTCATTAAACTGGGCGTCTTTGCATCGGCTTCGGATGTTATTGACTACGACACGGCGGCACTGGTTGCCATGGAACTTGGCTGTGAAGTTCAGAAGGAAGTCATCGTCACCGTGGAGGAGCGGCTCATCGACGCAACGCCCGATAAGGAAGAGGATCTTCGGCCCCGTGCGCCGGTGGTTGTGGTTATGGGCCATGTCGACCACGGCAAGACTTCTTTGCTGGACTACATCCGTCATGCAAATGTCGCCTCCGGCGAGGCCGGCGGTATTACCCAGCACATCGGTGCCTACACCGTGGAAATTAACGGCAGCCCCATTACATTCCTCGACACCCCGGGCCATGAGGCCTTCACCTCCATGCGCGCGCGAGGCGCTATGGTTACGGACCTGGCGATCCTGGTGGTTGCTGCCGATGACGGCATCATGCCTCAGACCATTGAGAGCATTAACCACGCCAAAGCAGCCGGGATTCCTGTGGTTGTGGCCATCAATAAAATGGATGTGCAGGGGGCAAACCCCGAGCGCATTAAGCAGCAGCTTACGGAATATGACCTGGTCAGTGAGGAATGGGGCGGTGACACGATTATCTGCCCGATTTCTGCCAAGACTGGTATGGGGATCGATAACCTTCTTGAGAATCTTGTGATTCTTGCGGAAGTTCAGGAACTGAAAGCCAACCCGAACCGTGCGGCCAGCGGTACGGTTATTGAGGCGCGGCTTGATAAGGGCAGGGGACCTGTGATGACGGTTCTGGTACAAAACGGTACCCTGAAGACCGGAGATATCATCATAGCAGGGACCTCGGTTGGCCGTGTGCGTACGATGATTGACGATAAGGGCCGCCGTGTTACAGAGGCTGGCCCGTCCACTCCGGTGGAAATCTCCGGTATGTCCGAGGTGCCCAGTGCCGGGGATGCTTTCAATGCCGTAAGTGATGAACGGATGGCGAGAGAACTCGCGGAAGAGAGAAAGCAGCAGGCCGAGAACGCCGCACCGCAGAAGAAGGTCTCTCTGGAAGACCTGTTCAGCCAGATTCAGGCCGGTGAGATGAAGACCCTGAATCTGATTGTCAAGGCGGATGTTCAGGGTTCTGCCGAGGCGGTTAAGAGTTCTCTGGAAAAGATCTCCAACGATGAGGTTCGCGTCCGGGTAATCCACAGCGCGGTCGGCGCCATCAGCGAGTCTGATGTCATGCTGGCGGCCACCTCCAATGCCATAATTGTGGGCTTTAACGTGCGTCCGGACAGCGCAGCCAGGGACAGTGCAGTGCGCAGCAATGTAGACGTCCGGCTGTACCGTGTCATCTATGACTGCATTAACGAAATTCAGGATGCCATGAAGGGAATGCTGGCGCCGAAGTACCGCGAGTCCCTGATCGGCCATGCCGAAGTGCGCGAAACCTATAAGGTTTCCAAGGTCGGCACGGTTTGCGGATGCTACTGCACCGATGGAAAGATCCAGCGGGGCTGTGAAGTTCGTGTTCTCCGTGACAACATCGTTATCCACGAGGGCAGCCTTGCCTCTCTCCGCCGTTTCAAGGACGATGTGCGTGAGGTTGCCGCAGGATATGAGTGCGGCATGCAGATCGAAAAGTTTAACGACATTAAGGTCGGTGATGTAATTGAGTGCTTCGTGATGGAGCAGATTACAGGCTGAGGATTTTATGATGATAGACGCACCGGTGACAGTATCACCGGTGCGGGAATCTGTTTCAGAGGAAAGTGTAATGGCTAAGAATAAAATTGCCAGGATCAACGACGATATTCAGCGCGTTCTTTCCGAACTCCTGAGAAACGTGAAGGATCCTAGGGTACATCAGGGAATGATCAGTGTTACCCGGGTCGAGACCACAGGTGACCTGCGTTATGCGAAGGTTTGGATTTCGGTTTACGGGCTGGAAAACGAAAAAGAGTTCCTGCGGGGACTGAAATCCGCTTCGGGCTGGCTTCGCAGAGAGCTGGCCGGCGCCATGGAGCTCCGCTATACACCGGAACTGGTTTTTGAGCTTGATCACAGCCTGGAATATGGTGCGCAGATCAGCAGTTTGCTTCGTGACCTGCATCCCGTAGATGCGGAGACTGAGGAGGAGCGGCGTGACGTTTGAAGAATGCAGCCGGCTGCTTTTACAGCACGATGATTATTTGCTTCTGACCCATAAAAATCCGGACGGCGACACTGTCATGAGTGCCGCCGCCCTTTGCCGTGCCCTTCGGAGGAAAAACAAACGCGCATATCTGTTCCCAAATCCTCAGCTGACCGCAAAGCAGAGGCTTTTCGTGGAAAAGCTGCTGGCACCGGAATCCTTTCGCCCGGGTTTTGTGGTAGCTGTTGATATTGCGACAGAGCAGCTGTTTCCCTCAGGCTGGCAGGATTGGTCCGGCCGGAGGGCTTCGGAAAAAGGCGCAGGCTCCACTGCCGGAAAGGTAGACCTGTGTATAGACCATCACCCGTCGAACAGTCATTATTCATCTCAGGAGCTTATTGATGCCGGACGGTCCTCATGCGGGGAGATTGTCCAGCAGCTGATTCTTCAGATGACGGGGAAACTGACAAAGAATGAGGCCACGCTGCTTTATATCGCGCTTACAACGGATACGGGCGCGTTTCAGTATGCCAATGTCAATGAAAAGACCTATTGCTCCGCCGCGGAACTGATGCGCTTCGGGGCGGAGCATTCATCGGTTATGGTCAGCTTTTTCCGTAAAACCAGCCTTTCGCGTCTTCGGCTTGAGGGCCTGATTTACACCGGGCTCCATATTCATCGGAACGGGAAACTGGTAGTTGCAACCGTGACCCGGGAGATGATGGAACGGGTTGGTGCTACGGAGGACGACTGCGACGATCTGGCCGGGCTTTCCGGCCGCGCAGAGGGCGCATTAATGAATGTAACAATACGCGAGACGCCTGACGGCGGCAGCAAAGTGTCTGTGCGTTCCGCCCCCGGCATCAGCAGCGCTGCGGTTTGTGCCGCACTGGGCGGCGGCGGGCACGAGCTTGCTGCGGGATGTACGGTGCAGCTTCCTCCGGCAGCGGCGGAGACGCTGCTTTTGGATGTGATTGATGCTGTCTGCGGTGACAGCCTGTGATCAGGCTGATGACGGAGATAGACGGATGAACGGGATCCTTCTCCTGGACAAGCCCTCCGGCTGGACCAGTAACGATGCAGTGCAGAAGCTTCGCGGCGTCCTTCACGAGAGGCGGATCGGACACTCAGGTACACTTGATCCCATGGCGACAGGTCTGCTTACGGTCTTTGTCGGACGGGCGACACGGGCGGTTGAGTTTGCGGAAGCCGATGACAAAACCTATATTGCCGGTCTTCGCCTGGGTATATCTACCGACACCCAGGATATTACTGGGACGGTGATTTCCTCTGCCCGTGACGATGTGGAGATGGACGCTGTTCTGCCGTCAAATCATCATGACGCTCCTGTGCATGGAGCATCCCGGAACTGCGGTGTTACCAAGGCGGAGCTGGAAGCGGCATTGGAGCCTTTTCGCGGCAGTATCCTGCAGACGCCTCCGATGTATTCTGCACTCCGTATAAACGGAAAACGGCTGTATGACCTGGCTCGGCAGGGAAAGACAGTGGAACGACAGCCGCGCAGGGTTACCATTCAGGAACTCTCCATTTTGAACGGGGAAGGTTTGGAATGGACGCTCCGGGTACGCTGCTCAAAAGGAACCTATATCCGCACGCTCTGCAACGATATCGGTGAGCGGCTGGGCTGCGGAGGTTGCATGTCTTCCCTTCGCCGTACGGATGCCGGCCTCTTCTCGGTGGAACATGCGGCAACCATGGAGGAGGTTCTTCGCCTTTCCGAGGAGGGAAAAGCGGAGTCGCTGCTCCTTCCTGTTGACCGGCTCTTTGCGGCATGGCCTGAGCTCACGGTCAGTCTATCCGGTGAAAGGCTGATACGAAACGGCAATCCGGTCCCGGCTGCTGAAATCTGCGTTCCGGAAGTCCCGCCTGCCGTAAGCGTCCGTTCTGAAGAGTTGCCGTCACAGGGAATATTCCGTGTTTATTCTGAAAAACGGGAGTTTCTTGCACTGGGGAGGCTTTCAAACGGAAAATGCAGCACGATTAAAAGCTTTTTTGAGGTTTGAGCTATGGGTAAAGTGAAAAGGGCTGTGGCTCTGGGCTTTTTTGACGGGCTTCATGTGGGCCATGCCGCTTTGCTTCGGCGGGTTGCTGAACGGGCGGCGGAGCTGGGCGCGGTCGCTACCGTCCTGACCTTTGATGTCCATCCGGATACCCTGGTTTTCGGAACAGAGGTTCCACTCATCAACTCCGCCGCTGAACGGGAGGATCTGATCCGCCGCCTGTACGGGATAGACAGCACGATATTTCTTCATTTTAACCGCCGGCTGATGCAGATGGCGTGGGAAGATTTCATTTCTTCCGTTGTGGAGGAGCTGAATATAACGGCAGTGGTCGTCGGCCATGATTTTTCCTTCGGATTCCGGGGAGAGGGAACACCGGACCGCCTGGAAAACTGGTGTCGGGAGCGGGGAATCGGCTGTGATGTGATTCCGGCGGTATGTGTAGACGGTCGGGTTGTCAGTTCCACAGAGATTCGGAGCCTTCTGGAGGAAGGGAGAATTGAAGAGGCGAACCACTTGTTGGGGCATCCTCATTTTCTGTCGGATGTCATTCAATCCGGCTACCATCTGGGGGCAAAACTCGGCAGTCCCACCATTAACATGGCTTTTCCCGCTGGGGTTGTTATTCCGCGGCACGGAGTCTATTCTGCCCGGGCCTATCTTGATGACGGATCTGATTCTCTGGCGGTGACGAACATCGGAGTACGTCCAACGGTCTCGGAAAGTGGGCGTGTGAGTGTTGAGAGCCATCTTCTGGACTTTAACGGTAATCTCTACGGTCGGCACGCGAGAGTGGAATTCTACCATTTTCAGCGGGCGGAGAAAAAGTTTGAGACGCTCCAGGAACTCTCCGAGCAGATCCGCCGGGATACGGAGGAAACACGCCGGTGGTTTTTTGAACATTCTCTGCAGTAAATTATCATGTAGCTAAAACACGCCCGGGGAGAGAGTTCCCCGGGCGTGTTTTGGTCCAAGATTGCTGTTTGCGGGCCCTGTGAATGATCAGGAGATGAACATGGCATCACCGAAGCTGAAAAACCGGTACCGCATTTCAACAGCGGTTTCATACGCATGAAGAACCTGCTCCCGGCCAGCCAGGGCGGAGACGAGCATAATCAGCGTGCTTTCAGGGAGATGGAAGTTGGTAATCAGCGCGTCAATGCAGCGGAAGCGATAGCCGGGATAAATGAAAATGTCTGTCCAGCCCGAAGCGGAACGAAGCGTCCCGTCCTCATCGGTGAAGCTTTCCAGTGTACGGCAGGAGGTGGTACCTACTGCAATGACCCGTCCGCCGTTTCGATGGCAGCGGTTTACTTCCTCGGCGGTTTTCTCGGGGACAGTGCAGAATTCAGAGTGCATGGCGTGATCTTCGATCTCATCTTCCTTTACTGGTCGGAAGGTGCCAAGCCCCACGTGCAGCGTAACGGGACAAACCGGAATGCCCATGCCGCGGATTTGGTCCAGCAGTTCAGGTGTGAAATGGAGTCCTGCAGTGGGTGCCGCGGCGCTTCCCAGCTCACGGGAGTATACAGTCTGGTAGCGCTCCCGGTCCTCCAGCTCCTCTTTGATATAAGGGGGGAGAGGCATTTTCCCGAGACGGTCCAGCACTTCCAGGAAGATTCCCTGATACTGAAAGCGTACACATCGGTTGCCGCCGGGTAAAATCTCTTCAATGGTTGCCCGCAGCTCTCCATTACCGAAGATGATTTCCGCGCCTTCCCGCAGCTTCTTTCCGGGGCGGCACAGACATTCCCAACGGTCATCACCCAGCTCACGCAGCAGGACCAATTCCGAGATACCGCCGGTGGTCCGCCGGCCGAGGAGGCGAGCCGGGAGAACCCGGGAGTCGTTAACGACCAGACAGTCGCCCTTTCGCAGCATGGATGGAAGATCATAGAACATATGGTGTTCCATCGCACCGCTCTTTCTGTCAAGACAGAGAAGCCTGGAGTGGTCCCGCTCGGGAATCGGAGTCTGTGCGATCAGTTCCTGCGGCAGATCATAATAAAAGTCAGATTTTTTCATTACTCCTCCGGACAGACAAACGTTACAAAAAAGATGAATTTGCTCTCAATAATCCAAAGAGCCGAAACAAACGTTTCGGCTCTGATTTTGGTCGGAGTGCGGAGATTTGAACTCCGGGCCTCTTGGTCCCGAACCAAGCGCGC
>CAMONN010000040.1 GCA_946620645.1 uncultured Clostridia bacterium | reverse complement strand
CCCAGGACCCGGGCTGTATCCGCGATGCTCTCCTTCTTCCCCAGCTGAGACGCGTGGGGATCCAGGTACACCGCGTGCATGCCCAGATCGGCCGCGGCCACCTCAAAGCTGCAGCGGGTGCGGGTACTGGTCTTCTCAAAGATGAGGGCCACATTTTTCCCCTCGTGAAGACGGTGGGGAATGCCGGCCTTTTTCTTCGCCTTCAGCTCCGCCGCAAGCTCCAGAAGACCTTCAATTTCCTCCGGGCTGAAGTCCAGAAGCTTCAGAAAATTCCTGTTTTTCAAGTCAGTCATATCGGCATCTCCTGTCATCTCAGTCTCATCCGCGCCGTTACCGCCGGGCCCTGCAGGCCGGGGATGTCACTTCGCGCAGTCCAGGATCACGGCCAGCGCCTTTTTCAGCAGGTCCTCCGGAATGTTCAGCGCCGGAAGCAGGCGCACCTTATCCTTCGCCGTCAGGCAGAGGACGCCCTTTTCAATGCAGGCTTTCACCACATCTCCCGCGGGCTTGACGGTCTTAATGCCGACCATGAGGCCCATGCCGCTCACGGCCTCGATCCCCGGCTGGCCCTGAAGGGTATCCTTAATCAGCTGACCCTTCGCTTTGACGCCCTCCAGGAAGCTTTCGTCCATGCGGTTTACAATGCTCAGGGCGCCGGCGCAGCACACCGGGTTCCCGCCGAAGGTGGAGCCGTGGTCCCCGGCGCCCAGGGTGAACTCTGTCTTTTCTCCAAAGAGCACCGCCCCCAGCGGCAGCCCGCCGCCCAGGCCCTTGGCCGTGGAAACCACGTCGGGGGTAACGCCGTAGTTCATGTAGGCATAGAGTTCGCCGGTGCGGCCGTTGCCGGTCTGGACCTCATCCACCACAAGGAGGATGTCCTGCTCTTTGCAGAAGTCTGCAAGGCCGGTTATGAAGTCCTTCTCCAGGGCAATCACGCCGCCTTCACCCTGGATGCACTCAATCATCACGGCCGCGGCCTTGTTCTCCAGCGCCGCGGACTTCACGGCTTCCAGGTCGTTGGCCGGGGCGTGAACAAAGCCCGGCGTCAGGGGCTGGAACAGCTCATGGTAATGGTCCTGCCCGGTGGCGGCCAGGGTTGTCAGTGTGCGGCCGTGAAAACTGTTGATCAGGGTGACGATGGTGAAGTATTCCGGTCCCTTTTTATCCGCGGCGTACTTGCGGGCCGCCTTGATGGCGCCCTCATTCGCCTCGGCGCCGGAATTGCAGAAGAAGACCTTCTTCATGCCGGTTTTTTTGCACAGGGTTTCCGCAAGCAGGGTGCAGGGCTCGGTATAATAGAGGTTCGACATGTGCTGCAGCTTCCCCAGCTGGGCGGTTACGGCCGCCTGCCATTCGTCATCGGCGATGCCGAAGGCGGTTACGCCGATGCCGCTGCCCATGTCGATGTATTCCTTTCCGGTCTCATCGTACACCAGCGAGCCTTTTCCCTTTACCAGCTCCACCGGGAAGCGGGCGTAGGTATTCGCCACATACTGTTTGTCAATCTGCTTCAGATCCATCATTCTTCAGTCTCCTCTCCGTATACCATGGTGCCCGCGCCTTCGTCGGTCAGAATTTCCATCAGGATCGAGTGGGGCACCCGCCCGTCCATGATAATGACTTTCTCCACGCCGCGGTGAATCGCGTCGATACAGCACTCCACCTTCGGGATCATCCCTCCGGCGATCACCTTATCTTCAAAAAGCTTCACGGCCTCGCCGATGCTGAGCTCCGAAATCAGGGTTGAGGGGTCGTTTTTATCTCTCAGCACCCCGGCGATGTCCGTCATCATAATGAGACGCTCCGCCCCCAGGGCCCCGGCAATATAGGCCGCCGCGGTGTCGCCGTTAATGTTGTAGGTGTTCCCGTCCGCATCACAGCCCAGGGTGGAAACCACCGGGATATAGCCCTTTTCCAGCAGGTCCATGACGGGAGCGATGTTAACCTCTGTAATGCTGCCCACATAGCCCAGGTCGGGATTGCGCATTTTGGCCCGGATCAGGCTTCCGTCCATGCCGGAGATGCCCATGGCCCGGCCGCCCTTGACCTCCAGGAGCTTCACCAGGGTCTTGTTGACTTTGCCCGCCAGAACCATCTGGGCGATCTCCACGGTCTCCCGGTCGGTTACCCGGAGGCCGTCCACAAACTCGGGCTTTTTCCCCAGGCGCTCCATCATGTCGGTGATCTCCGGACCTCCGCCGTGGACCAGGACCACCTTCACCCCCACCAGCCACAGCAGGACGATGTCCTCCATGACCTGCTGGCGGAGCTGTTCGCTGACCATGGCGTTGCCGCCGTACTTCACCACAACAATTTTGCCGTTATACTGACGGATATAGGGCAGAGCCTCGGTCAGCACCTGGGCCCGCTGGTTGTTCGTAAAATAATCCATGTTCTTCGCTGTCCTTTTATGTGCGGTAGTCCCCGTTGATCTTCACATACTCATAGGTCAGGTCACAGCCCCAGGCCTTTGCCGCCGCGGCACCGTCCCCGAGGGTGATGATGATGTCGATCTCGGTCTCATGCAGAACCTTCGCCGCCTCTTCTTCCGAGAAAGGCACGCCCGCGCCGTTTTCACAGACGGTCACGCTGCCGGCGGCCGAAACAAAGCTCACGCCCACCTTGCTGACATCCACGTCGGCACCGCTGTAGCCGATGGCGCAGAGAACCCTGCCCCAGTTGGCGTCCTCGCCGAACATGGCCGCCTTGGTCAGGCTGGAGCTGACGACTGCCCGGGCCACGGTCTTTGCCGCCTGATCGTCCTTGCCGCCGGTGACACTGCACTCCAGCAGCTTGGTGGCGCCTTCGCCGTCCCCGGCGATCATCCGGCAGAGCTGAACCGTCACAGTGTTCAGGGCCTGCATGAAGGCCGAAAAGGCCTCGCCCTCGGCGCAGATCTCCGGATTCCCGGCCAGGCCGTTTGCCAGCAGGACCACCATGTCGTTGGTGGAGGTATCCCCGTCCACACTGATCATGTTAAAGGTGTTCTGCACATCGCCGGACAGGGCCTTCTGAAGCATCTGGGAGGAGATGGCCACATCGCTGGTCAGAAACACCAGCATGGTCGCCATGTTGGGGTGGATCATGCCGCTCCCCTTGGCGATTCCGCCCAGGCGGCAGGTTTTGCCCTCCAGCTCAAACTCCACGGCCACGGACTTGGCTTTGGTGTCGGTGGTCATAATCGCAGCGCAGGCATCGGCGCTGCCCTCCTCCGAGAGGGCTGCAGCGAGCTTCGGAATCCCCCCGGCGATGGGCGCGATGGGCAGCGGCTGGCCGATGACGCCGGTGGACGCCACCACCACGTCCTGCGGTGCGAGATGCAGCGCATCCGCCACCAGGGCGCTCATGGTCTCGGCGATCTCAATGCCGTCGGCGTTGCAGGTGTTGGCGTTGCCGCTGTTGCAGATCACCGCCTGGGCTTTCCCGTCGGCGAGATGATCCTTCGTTACCGTGAGAGGCGCTCCCTTGACGAGGTTCGTGGTATAGACTGCGGCCGCGCTGGCGGGCACGCTGCTTACAATCAGCGCAAGGTCCTTCTTGCCCGGCTTTTTGCGGATGCCGCAGGCGGTTCCCGCCGCCTTGAAGCCCTTTGCGGCGCACACGCCGCCCGGAACCGTCTTAAGAGCGATAGTTGCCATGTTGTTCTCCTTATCCGTGTGATTACTGAACCTTCGGCCCGACCACCAGCCCGGTGGTCTCATCCAGGCCGAGAAGCAGGTTCATATTCTGAATTGCGGCGCCGGAGGCGCCCTTTCCCAGGTTGTCAAAGAGGGAGATGAGAAGAATTCTCTCCTCGTTGCCCGCCACCATGATCACCATGTCATCCCGGCCGGAGAGGGCGTTCCCGGCCACCAGGCTCCCGTCATACTCTTCATAATGCACCAGGGGGCCGGCGTAACAGGCCTGATAGAGGGCCTTCACGTCATTGATGCTGCCCTTCAGATCCTTCCGGAACAGCGGGACGGTTACCGCCATGCCGCTGTAATAGTCCCCCACAATGGGGCAGAAGACCGGGACGGTCTCCAGGGAGCAGAGCTTCACCATTTCCTTCAGGTGCTTGTGGGTCTGGCCCAGGGCGTACTGCCTGGGGGAATCCAGGGCCCCATCCCGGGCCGGGCTTTCATAGTCGGCGATCATGCTCTTGCCGCCGCCGGAATAGCCCGTCACCGAAAAGCAGGTGAAGGCGGTTTCCGGTGATACAAGGCCCTCGTGAACCAGAGGCTCCACCAGAGAAATAAAGCCGCTGGCATGGCAGCCGGGATTGGCAATGCGCCTGCTGCTGAGGATCTTCTCCCGCTGTCCGTGGAGCTCGGCAAAGCCGTAGGCCCAGTCCGGATCGGTCCGGTGGGCGGTGGAGGTGTCAATCACGGCCGTGTGCCCGTTATCCGGGTGCACCATCGCCGCCGCCTCCACGCTGGCGGCGTCCGGCAGGCAGAAGAAGGCGATATCCGCGGAGTTGATCGCTTCTTTTCTCGCATCCGGATCTTTTCTCAGCTCCGCCGGCAGCCTGATCAGCTCAAGGCCCTGCCGGTCCGCCAGCCGTTCCCCGATGCGCAGGCCGGTGGTGCCGGCGCTGCCGTCAATAAATACTTTCGTCATGTTCCGCTCCCCTGTTCTCCGCGCGTTTTCTTCAGCTGCGCCCGCACCCAGGCAATCTGCTGTTCCACCGACGCCACGCTGGTGCCGCCTTCACTGAGGCGCTTTTCCATACAGGTCTTCAGGTCAATGGCCTGATACAGATCCTCATCAAAGAGTCCGCTGAACTGCCGGTAGGTTTCCAGCGGCAGCGTCTCCAGCACCTGCCCGGTCTGAAGGCAGAGGGCCACCAGCTCCCCTGAAATCTTATAGGCGCTGCGGAAGGGCATCCCCTTCTTCACCAGGTAGTCCGCCAGATCCGTGGCGTTGATGAAGCCGCTCTGGGCGGCCCGCAGCATGTTCCCGGTGTTCACCTGCATGGTCTGCAGCATCGGGATCAGGACCCGGAGGCACATCTTCACCGTGTCGCAGGCGTCGAACACGCCCTCCTTGTCCTCCTGCATGTCCTTGTTATAGGCCAGGGGCAGCCCCTTCAGCACGGTCAGCAGGCCCATCAGGTCGCCGTAGACCCGCCCCGTCTTGCCCCGCACCAGCTCCGCCATGTCCGCATTGCGCTTCTGAGGCATGATGGAGGAGCCTGTGGTATAGGCGTCGGACAGACTGATAAAGCGAAATTCCCAGCTGGCCCAGAGGATCAGCTCCTCCGAAAGCCGCGACAGATGCATCATCAGAAGGGAAAGCGCCGCCAGCATCTCCACCGCGAAGTCCCGGTCCGAAACCCCGTCCATGCTGTTCAGGCAGATGCCCTCAAAGCCCAGAAGCTGAGCCTCCATGCGGCGGTCGGTGTCGTAGGTGGTGCCGGCAAGGGCGCAGCAGCCGATGGGAGAGATGTTGATCCGCTTCCGGCAGTCGGCCAGACGGTCCAGGTCCCGCAGCAGCATCATGGCGTAAGCCATCATATAGTGCCCGAAGCTGACGGGCTGGGCCCGCTGCAGGTGGGTATAGCCGGGCATGATGCTTTCCTTGTGCTGCCCGGCCAGGTCCGTCAGTACCTCCGCGAAGTCCGCGGTCAGGCCGGCAATCTCGTCGCACTCGGACCTCAGATACATTCTCAGGTCCAGCGCCACCTGGTCGTTGCGGCTGCGGGCGGTATGGAGCTTCTTTCCCGTGTCGCCGATCCGCTGGGTAAGAACCTGCTCCACAAACATGTGGATGTCCTCACAGCCCGGGTCCACCTCAAGCTTCCCGGATTCCAGATCCTCCAGAATCCCGGCCAGCCCTTCGGTCAGGGCATCCCGGTCCTCCGGGGTGATGATCCCCTTCGCCGCGAGCATCGCCGCATGGGCCATGCTGCCCGTAATATCCTGGCGGAACATCCGTTTGTCAAAGCGGATGGAGGAATTGAAGTCGTCCGCCACCGGGTCCGTGTTCCCGGCGGTAACGCCGGCCCACATTTTCGCCATGGCGCCTTATTTCCCGTCCACCACGGCCTGCACCTGGATGGGCAGCCCGTAGAGGTTGATGAAGCCCGCGGCGTCGGCCTGGTTATAGTCGCTCTCGCCGAAGGTGGCGATTTCCTCGCTGTAGAGGGAATAATCGCTCCAGATACCGGCCTTGATAATGTTCCCCTTGTAGAGCTTCAGCTTCACCTTTCCGGTGACGCGCTCCTGGGTCTTGTCCACAAAGGCGCTGAGGGCCTCCCGCAGGGGCGTAAACCACTGGCCGTTGTAGACCAGCTCACCGAAGGTGATGGCGAGCTTCTGCTTCTCGTGCATGGTCATCTTGTCCAGGCACAACGTCTCCAGAGCGCTGTGGGCGGCATAGAGGATGGTGCCGCCCGGCGTCTCGTACACGCCGCGGCACTTGATGCCCACCAGACGGTTCTCCACAATGTCCAGAAGACCGATGCCGTTTTTCCCGCCCAGGTCGTTGAGCTTGAGGATGATCTCCTTGGCGCTGAGCTTCTCACCGTCCAGCGCCACCGGAACGCCCTGTTCAAAGTCCAGGGTCACGTAGGTGGGCTCGTCCGGCGCCTGCAGGGGCGACACGCTCATCTCCAGGAAGCCCGGCTTTTCATAGGTGGGCTCGTTCCCCGGATCCTCCAGGTCCAGCCCCTCGTGGGACAGGTGCCAGAGGTTCTTGTCCTTGGAGTAGTTGGTTTCACGGTTGATCTTCAGGGGGACATTGTGGGCCTCGGCATAGTCAATCTCCTCTTCCCTGGACTTGATGTTCCACTCACGCCAGGGGGCGATCACCGGCATATTGGGGGCAAAGTGCTTGATGGCAAGCTCGAAACGAACCTGGTCGTTGCCCTTGCCGGTGCAGCCGTGGACAATGGCGTCGGCCCCTTCCTTCAGGGCAATCTCCACCAGGCCCTTGGCAATGCAGGGCCGGGCGTGGCTGGTGCCCAGCAGATAGTCTTCATACACCGCGCCGGCCTTCATGCAGGGGATGATGAAATCATCCACATACTCGTCCGTGAGATCCAGCACATAGAGCTTTGAGGCGCCGGTCTTCAGGGCCTTCTCTTCCAGGCCTTCCAGTTCATCCGCCTGACCGACGTTGCCGGAAACGGCAATGACTTCGCAGTTATTATAGTTCTCTTTCAGCCAGGGAATGATGACCGAGGTATCCAGGCCGCCGGAATAGGCAAGCACGACTTTTTTGATTTTATCTTTATTCATTATTAAGTCTCCTTCTTGTATATTTATGCGTGAATTATAGCATCTCTTGCATAAATGTCAATAGAATATTTATTCTTTATGCAGACTCTCAAGATGCGTCCGTCCCCCTTCCGGTTTATCTTATGCAAAACGCACAAGGGTCCCCTGCCCCAGGCCCCGCGGGGCGATTTGTTGTTTGTTTGTTCACGATTGGGCAGTTGACGCTTTTCTTTTTCTATGGTACAATTTAAATAGTTCAGAATGTGGAAGCATTCTGCTGTTGGCGAAAGTTGAAAACAGGAAAGGAGAAAGCTCATGAACTTCAGAAGTATGACTGTGAAAGAGTGCTTTGATAACGCGCAGTGCGCCGCGATCATCAAGGAAAAGGCCCCCAACCTGATGAAGTACCCCATCAAGCTCTTCAACAAGAAGACCTGCGGTGAGATCTTCGATCTCGTTGTCTCCAAGAAGATCGTTCCCGAAAGCGTCGCGAAAGAGATTGAGGCTGCCATCAACGCACTTTGATTTCCTAAACGATAACCGCCGCCCACAGGGGCGGCGGCTTTTTGTATTCATGTCCCCGTCCACGGACAGAGACGAAAGAGGACCCCCGGCTCAGCCGGAGGTCCTCTTTTGCACTTATACAGGCGGGAGCTGTCCTTGGCAGGAAACAGCCCTCCGGCCGGATTACATCAGGCTGCGGTAGAGGGCGGCAATCTCTTCAACGCTGGTGTCACGGGGGTTGCCCGGGCAGCAGGCATCAGCAAAAGCGCTCTCGAAAAGGAACTGCACATCCTCGTCCTTGACGATGCCCTTCAGATCCGCATGGATGGTCTTTGCAACTGAGCCGCCGGTAGACAGAACCTCTCTCCCCGTGGTACAATGCGCATAATCTTTACACTGTCAGGAGCGTATCCCCATGAAAAAGAAAAGCATCATCGCCCTTTCCGCCTTCGTTATCCTTTTGCTCGCGGTCTTTTCCATCTGGTTCTTCACCCGGCCCGCGCCGGCTGAGGGCAGCAAGACAATCACCCTTGAGGTGATCCATCATGACGGCTCCAGCGCGTCCTTCTCCATAGCGACGGATGCCGAGAACCTGCGCGCCGCCCTCGAGCAGGTGGACGGGCTGATCGCCGGCGAAGAGAGCCCCTACGGCCTGATGGTCAACACCGTGGACGGCGAGACCGCGGACTACGGTAAGGACCAGTCCTGGTGGTGCCTGACCAAAGGCGGCGAATGGCTGGACACCGGCGTGGATGACACCCTGATCGCAGACGGTGAACACTATGAATTCACATACACGGTCGGATAAGTCCGTCACCGTC
Source organism: uncultured Clostridia bacterium (assembly GCA_946620645.1). GTDB lineage: Bacteria > Bacillota > Clostridia > Oscillospirales > Oscillospiraceae > Limivicinus. The sequence goes on along the minus strand of CAMONN010000040.1, from coordinate 2,291 downwards.
CGGGATCTCTGTTTTCTTTCCCTCGCAGCCGCACTGATGTTCGCCGTGAAGATGGCCCTCTCCTCGCTGCCCAACATCAATCTGAACGCGCTGATCCTCATCCTGGTCACGGTGTTCTTCGGCTGGAAGGCCCTGTACACCGTGTGCGTCTATGTACTGCTTGAGGGGCTGATGTTCGGCTTCGGGGTCTGGTGGGTCTCCTACCTGATTGTATGGCCGCTGCTTGTGGTGCTGGCGATGGCGGTCCGGAAGACTGCGTCCCCCCTATTATGGGCGGTCTTCGCAGGGCTCTTCGGCCTGGCCTTCGGCCCCATGATGTATGTCATCTTCTTCACTGTAACAGGCGGCTGGGAGGGCTTCCTGCCGATGTGGATTGCGGGAATCCCCTATGATCTCGTCCACGCGGTTTCAAACTTCCTGACGGTGCTTATCCTCTTCAGGCCGCTTGAAAAGGTATTCTCACGCTTTGTGTAAAGTATTCAATCCGTTTATAATCGGTTGTCTTAAAAATATTTTTAAATCGCTGTAACGAAATCCCTTTCTCTCCGTCTAACCCACGAGATTCGCAAAGAGGAGGTGAACATGTGACACAGGAAAAGATTGAAAAGCTGTATGAAACCTGCTACATGCGGGTCTTCTCCTATGCAATGACCCTGACGGGTGAACGCACCCAGGCTGAAGAAATCACGCAGGAAACTTTCTTCCGGGCCTTCGCGAAGCAGAGTGAGTTCCGGGGTGAGGCCGACGAAGTGACCTGGCTCTGCGCCATTGCGAAGAACTTCTGGTCGGACGAAAAACGCCGCGGGAAACACAGCGGGAAGATGCCGGAGGAAATGACCGACCCGGGAAGCGGTCCCGAACAGACTGCCGTCGACCGGGACAGCTCTTTCCGGATCCATATGGCTCTGCACCAGCTGGAAGAGCCATACCGGGAAGTGTTCGAGCTGCGGGTCTTCGGCGAGCTGAGCTTCCGCGAAATCGGCATGATCTTTTCCAAGACCGAAAACTGGGCTCGTGTCACATATCACCGCGCGAAACTCAAGCTTCAGGAAAGGATGGATGTGAAATGAAATATGACTGTGACGTAATCCGCGATCTGCTGCCGTTGTACGCCGACAGGGCCTGCAGTGAAAAGAGCCGTAAAATGGTAGAAGAACATCTGGAAGAATGCCCCGACTGCCGGAACCTGGTGGGCATGCTGCTGGACACGGAAATTGAGGAATCACTGGCCGGCGAACGGGATTCCGTCCTCGACTACAGTGTGAGACAGTTTAAGCGTCGCGCCGCCGTGGTCGGTTCGGCAGTCTCAGGTGCTATTACGCTCCCGGTTCTGATTATCGCCGCCCTGATCCTCCTGTCAGGCCGGTCGGTGAGCTGGGTCGCAATCCCGGTGAGTGCATGCCTGGTTCTGGCCTCGCTGATCGCTGTACCCCTGCTGGTTCCGGAAGACAAGCTGTTCTGGACTTTCTGCGCTTTTACAGCGAGTCTGCTCCTGCTGCTGGGCGTGAGCTGCTCCTATTCGCACGGAGACTGGTTTCCGGTTGCGTCCAGTGCGGTGCTCTTCGGGGAATGTGTTGTTTTTCTGCCTTTCCTGATCCGCACCGGCCCGCTAAAGAGGCTGATCGGCAATGCAAACCGGCTGCTTATCGTCCTCGCGGCAGACTTTGCCCTTTTTGTTAACATGTTAAACATGGTTGCTGCCAGGGGCAGATTTTCGTTGAGCAGTTTGTTCTTCTCGTTTGCCGTAATCGCCGGCATCGCCCTGGTTATTATTGAGATCATCCGCAGGGGCAGACTCCGCAAGTGAGTCCACAGTCCCCTTTTTTACAGTGATCTGTGACCGAATGCCTGCCGTTCAGCAGCAGATACAAATCCGCAAATAAAGCTTGCCGGATAACCGACGGGCTTTTTTGCTGTTCATCCATTTCGGGAGGCCCTCATTCATTGGAAAAACAACCTCCGGAGAGGCTGCCGGTATCAAAAACACAAACTGAAAGAAAAGAGCCTGTCCTTTCTGAGCGCATCAGAAGGCCTGAAATACACAGGCAAATCACATTCTGACAGCAAATAGCGGCAGACCGGTTCGGTCTGCCGCTTTCCCTATTCCGCATAAATCCAGTAGCTCTCCCCGTCTTCCGGAATCCGCACATGGTCCCGCAGGCTTTTTCCTTTCAGCTACTCAGCAAGTATCTTTCTTGTCAGAGTCGCGTGAGGCACCGTATCCATATGGCTTGCCAAATGTGCAGTATGTGCAAGCTGTGGACGTAATTTACGACTTAATAATAACAAAA
>CAMONN010000039.1 GCA_946620645.1 uncultured Clostridia bacterium | reverse complement strand
GCTTACTTTTTGTCCAGCCAGTCACAGGCGGACAGCGCTGCGACATTTCCTTCTCCGACGGCTTTGGCCAGCTGAAGAGGTTTGCCGGTGCAGTCGCCGGCGGCAAAAACGCCGGGCACTGCGGTCTGCATCCTGCGGTCAACCACGATGCCGCCGTTTTCATAGGTAAGTCCAGGCACAAGCTTTGTAACGGAAACGGTGTCCTTGATGATAAAGACACAGTCCACCTGATGCGCATCTCCCCCAAAGGTCAGGGTGTCGGCCTTCAGGCCGCCGGAAATCTCAAAGTGTCCGGGCTTCGGAAAGCGCAGCACCGTGCAGCCGATTCCCTCCAGGAAATCGGCATCCTGAGCGGCTTCCTCCCCGCCGCCCACCACGGCCACGGTTTTGCCCCGATAGAGCATACCGTCACAGGTGGCGCAGTAGCTGACGCCGCGGCCCAGAAACTCCGCCTCGCCGGGATAGAGCTTTTCACGGGTAATGCCGGCGGTCAGGATAATGCTGCGGGCCATGTAATAGTCGCTGCCGACAGCGACACCGAAGCTGTCTTCCATTGGAAGCACGGAAAGAGCCCGGCCTTCAATCATCGTTGCGCCGGTTTCTGTGAGCTGCCGCCGGAAGAGCTCAGTCATTTCCGCACCGCTCATGGGGGGCAGTCCGGGGTAGTTGGTAATCATTTCAGCCTTGTACAGGCTGCCGGTTTCGGCCTTGTTTGCGACAACCGCGATGCTCTTTCCGCGGTTATGAAGCGTCATGGCGGCGCTGGTGGCGGCGGCGCCTCCGCCGATAATCAGAACATCGAAAACCTGATCCATGTTCTCTGCTCCTCTCCATTGAATATTGGAGACAGAATAGCATAAATCATCCCGGGGTGCAACCGGAATATCAGCACCGGGATGGGGATAATATTCAGAATTATTAAGCAAATAGTTCAAAAATGGCGCTTGTCAGACGGTCGGGACATGAGTATAATAAAAGCAGTTAAAGCAGAGAGATACTTCTGCACGCCTGACGGCTTGGATGGGAGAAAACGGATGAAGCACCGTATAAAAATATTAACTGTGATTCTGGCAGTGCTGCTGTGTCTGGGCGCCCTGCCCGGGACCCGGGCGGATGCGGCGGACAGCTACAGGGTGAAGGAAACAAGAGTAGATGATGTGGTTTACTATTCTGTTTACAGCAACACCGAAGAAAGTAATGAAAACCATTTTTATACCACGGCTTACGATGTCTATGACAGCACGGGCGCATTCAGCTGCACCCTCACGTTTTATGAGCCCTTGCAGCCGGTGGACGTGGGGCAGGCGGACGCGCTGGCAAAGTATCTGGCCGGTCAGATGCGGACAAAAGGCTATGTGAACTGGTACAGCTTCAGCCGCTACGGAGAGACCTTCTACTGGGTTTACGGGATCGAAGGCTGGGACCCGGGAGAGAGTGTCTATAACCTTGAGGATGCCGGCCCGTGGAGCAACATGGCCGGTGAAAGCTGCAGCGCAACGGTGATCGGGCGCGGCAATCAGAATGCCGCCGGTTACAGCACGGTGGTCTGGTTCCCGCAGAGCAGCCCCAAGGACGGTATGACGGTAGGCTTTTCCTTCAGCTCCGGTGACCAGGGGGGGACCGTGCGGAAGTACTGTCTGGACTGATCTGCCGGATCGGCTGAGGTCCTGCTTCGGCAATAACCGCAAAGAAGAATTACAAACGTCTTTTCACTGAAATGCCGCCTTTGGGCGGCATTTTCCATGCTGTTTACCGAAAATATGATTGTGTTTCCTGCTGTCCTGTGCTATATTTTGAACATCATGACCCGCGCGTCCGCGCGGGGAATGCCTGAGAAGATTTGGAGGACCAGACCATGGAAGAAACCGGGAAAAAAACGGAGAACACCCTGAACGCTGCAGCGGAAGCGACAGCGGAAGGCGGCAGAAATTTTATCGAAAATTTTGTCATAGAAGATATCGGAAAGGGCGGACAGTTTGAGGGCATGCAGGTGCACACCCGGTTTCCGCCGGAGCCCAACGGATACCTTCATATCGGCCACTGCAAGGCTCTGACCATCGACTTCAGCACGGCGGAGCATTTCGGGGGAATCTGCAACCTGCGTATGGATGATACCAATCCGGCCAAGGAGGATACGGAATATGTGGAGGCCATCATGCAGGATATCCACTGGCTGGGCTTCGACTGGGGCGACCGCTTCTTCTACGGCTCGGACTATTTCGAAAAGACCTATGAGTACGCCCTGGAGCTGATTCGCAAGGGCCTAGCCTATGTGTGCGAACTGACTCCCGAGCAGTTCCGGGAATACCGCGGGGATACGCAGCATCCCGCTGTAAGTCCCTGGCGCGACCGGCCCGTGGAGGAAAACCTGGAGCTTTTTGAGCGCATGAAGAACGGGGAGTTCCCGGAGGGAAAGTACACCCTGCGGGCAAAGATTGATCTTGCCAGCGGAAACTTCAACATGCGGGATCCGGTGCTGTACCGCATCCGTTACATTGAGCATCACCGGCAGGGCAACAAATGGTGCATTTTCCCCATGTATGACTTCGCCCATCCCATTCAGGACGCACTGGAGGGAATCACGCACTCCCTGTGCTCGCTGGAATACGAAGACCACCGGCCGCTGTATGACTGGGTCGTCAGCAATGTGAGCATTCCCCACCACAAGCCCCGGCAGATCGAGTTTGCGCGCCTCGGTATCAACTATACGGTAATGTCCAAGAGGAAGCTGCGCCGGCTGGTTGAAGAGGGGCGTGTGTCCGGCTGGGATGATCCCCGCATGCCGACTCTGTGCGGCCTGCGCAGGAGGGGCTACACGGCCCGCTCCATCCGGAACTTCTGCGAGCGCATCGGGGTCTCAAAGGTGGATTCAACCGTGGACTGGGCGCTGCTGGAAAGCTGCCTGCGGGATGATCTGAACGCCCATGCAAGCCGCGTGATGGCGGTGCTGCACCCGCTGAAGCTGATCTTGACCAACTATCCGGAGGGGCAGAGCGAGCTTCTCACGGTGGAGAATAATCCGCTGGATCCGGAGGCGGGAACCCGGGAAGTCCGGTTTTCAAGAGAGCTTTATATTGAGCGGGACGACTTTATGGAGGTCCCGGTACCGAAGTATAAACGCCTGCACCCCGGCTTTGAGGTCCGCCTGAAGGGCGCCTACCTGGTGACCTGCACAGGTGTGGAAAAGGACGAAAACGGGGAGATCACTGCTGTCCTTGCGGAATATGACCCCGAGAGCCGCGGCGGAGATCCCGCTGACGGACGCAAGGTGAAGGGCGCCACCATTCACTGGGTGGACGCCGGGAGCGCGGTGGATGCGGAGGTGCGCATCTATGATTACCTCTTTACCGACCCGGACCCGGACGGACCCGACAAGGACTTCCTGGACTACCTGAATCCGGAGAGCCTGGTGACGCTGACCGGCTGCAAGGTGGAGGCCTGCCTGAAGGACGTGGCCACGCCGGAGCCGGGAAAGGATGCCGCAAGCTTCCAGTTCCTGCGGCAGGGCTACTTCTGCCCCGACAACCGGGATTCAAGACCCGGACACCTGGTGTTTAACCGGTCTGTGGCGCTGAAGGACAGCTTTAAGAAATAAGTGAACGGATTACCGCGCCGGCACGGAGCTTGCGCGGAACAGTGTGGAATTTGCATGGATTCTTTTAAACTGCATTCGGCATTTAAGCCTATGGGCGATCAGCCGGCGGCCATTGATACCCTGGTCGCCGGCATTGAAAACGGCATTGATGAACAGGTCCTGCTGGGGGTGACCGGTTCCGGCAAGACCTTCACCATGGCCAACGTCATTGCCCGTCTGAACCGGCCGACCCTGGTGCTGGCCCACAACAAAACGCTGGCTTACCAGCTCTGCAGTGAGTTCCGGGAGTTTTTCCCGGAGAACGCTGTGGAGTATTTTGTGAGCTATTATGACTATTACCAGCCCGAGGCTTATATTCCGCACACCGACACCTTCATTGAAAAGGACGCCTCCATCAATGACGAGATTGAGCGACTGCGCCACAGTGCGACCTCCAGTCTCTTTGAGCGGCGGGACGTGATCGTGGTGGCGTCGGTCAGCTGTATCTACGGCCTGGGGGACCCCATCGACTATGCCAATATGGTCATCTCCCTGCGGCCGGGGCAGCAGCGGGATTTTGACGGGCTGCTGCGCAAGCTCACCGAGATACGCTACGAGCGCAATGATCTGGCCTTTGAGCGCAACACCTTCAGGGTTCGCGGGGACAGCATTGAGGTCTTTCCGGTGTATTCGCAGGACAAGGCCATCCGTATTGAGTTCTTCGGGGACGAGGTGGAGCGCATCAGCGAAATTAACACCGTCACCGGCAGCGCGACACGCATTCTGAACCATGTGGCCATTTATCCCGCCAGTCACTACGTTACCACAAAGGAAAAAATGGAGGCCGCCATCGTCCGGATCCGGGAGGAGTGCGATGAGCGTGTCCGTTACTTTGAAGCGAACAACAAGCTCATCGAGGCCCAGCGCATCCGCCAGCGGACAGACTATGACATTGAGATGATGCAGGAACTGGGCTACTGCAGCGGCATTGAGAACTACTCCCGCGTCATCTCCAACCGGGCGCCGGGAAGCCCTCCGATGACGCTGCTGGACTATTTCCCGAAGGATTTCCTGCTCTTCGTGGATGAGAGTCACGTGACGCTGCCCCAGGTGCGGGCCATGTACCGGGGGGACCGGGCCCGGAAGGAATCCCTGGTGGAATACGGGTTCCGCCTGCCCTCGGCCTTTGACAACCGCCCGCTGAAGTTTGAGGAGTTTACCCAGCGCATCCATCAGCGCGTCTATGTCTCCGCCACCCCCGGCGAGTACGAGCGCGAGCGGGCCGGGCAGCTTGCCGAGCAGATCATCCGGCCTACGGGACTGCTGGATCCGGAGATCTTCGTCCGGCCTGTTGAAGGGCAGATTGATGACCTGATTGCCGAGATTCACGGGAAGATTGATATGGGGCAGCGGACGCTGGTGACCACCCTGACGAAGAAAATGGCGGAGGACCTGTCAGAATACCTGTCCGCCGCGGGGATCAAGACCCGGTACATGCACCACGACATCGGTACCATCGAACGTATGGAGATTATCCGGGACCTCCGGGCGGGGGCCTTCGATGTCCTGGTAGGGATTAACCTTCTGCGCGAGGGGCTGGATATTCCGGAGGTAGGGCTTGTTGCCATACTGGACGCGGATAAGGAGGGATTTCTGCGCAGTGAGACCAGCCTGATTCAGACGGTCGGACGCGCGGCCCGGAATGCGGACAGCAAGGTGCTGATGTATGCCGACACGATTACGCCCTCCATGAAGGCCTGCATTGACGAGACCCGGCGGCGCCGTGAAAAGCAGCAGGCCTACAATGAGGCCCACGGAATTGTGCCGAAGACCATTGTGAAGGACATCCGGGACATTATCGAGATTTCAACGGCTGCCGATACTGCCGCCAAGGCGAACGGCGTCCGGATGACGGAGAAAGAGCGCAGGCAGCTTATTGAGCAGCTCGAGGCCAAGATGAAGAAGGCCGCGCAGATGCTGGAATATGAAATCGCTGCCCAGCTGCGGGATGAAATTATCCGCCTCAGGGGAGAAAAGAAGCCATGAATTTAATGATCATCGATGGCAACAGCATCATAAACCGTGCGTTTTACGGTGTGAGGGAGCTGAACGCACCGGATGGAACGCCCACCAATGCGGTATTCGGCTTTCTTACGATTCTGCACCGCCTGCTGGAGGAGCTGAAGCCTGAGGCCCTGTGTGTGGCTTTTGACCGGAAGGAACCGACTTTCCGGCACCGGAGCTTTGAATTTTACAAGGCCCAGCGCAAGCCGATGCCGGAGGATCTGGCAGTGCAGATGCCGCTGCTGAAAGAGGTCCTGGATGCCCTGGGCATCCCCAGGCTGGAGCTTGCCGGATATGAGGCGGACGATATCCTCGGCACCCTCAGCCGCATTGCCGGCGGCTGCGGGGACCGCAGCGTCATTGTGACCGGGGACAAGGACAGCCTGCAGCTGGTGGACGACAGTACGACCGTCTGCATTGTCAAAACCCGCATGGGGAAAAATGAAACCGTTCTCTATACGCCGGAGCGTTTCCGTGAGGAGTATGGCTTTGATCCGCCTCTGATGGTGGACCTGAAAGCCCTGATGGGGGACAGCTCCGACAATATCCCCGGGGTAGCCGGCATAGGCGAGAAGACCGCCCTGGACCTTGTACGGCGCTACGGGGGGATTGGAGAGATTTACAGGGACCCGGCCGCACTGGATGTGAAGGACGGGGTGCGGAAGAAGCTGATCGCCGGAGAGGAAAGCGCGAGAAGCTCCTACTGGCTGGCGACAATCTTCCGGGAAGTACCGCTGGAAAAATGTGAATCCTGTCCGGATCTGAAGGCGGGGGCTGCCGCCTTTGCCTGGAAGCTCTGCCGCACTCCGGAGCTGCTGGCGGTCATGAAGCGCCTGGGCTTTCGCCGGATGATTGAGCAGTGGCGTCTGAACGACCTGGACACTGTGACATCGGAAACCGCAGACGCCGGCACTGAAAGCCCGGATGATGCCGTGCCCGCGGCTCAGACTCTTGAGGTGGAAACCCCGGAGGCCCTCGCCGATCTTCGGGTGAAGCTGCAGGGGGGACCGCTGACGGCGGTCTGGGTACCGGCGGACGGACTGGGGGACCTGGAACTCTGCCTGACGGAGGAGCCCTCTACCGTCTACCATCTGACAGCCCTGTTGCTGGGGGAGAGCTTCACGGAATTCTGCCGCGAACTCTTTTCGGAGAAAGTGCCGAAGGCCGGTCACCGGGTAAAGGAGCTTATGAACCTGCTGCATGGGGAAGGCCTCTCCAGGGACGGGTTTGTATTTGACACGGCGCTGGCCGGGTATCTTCTTCGGGCCACGGACAGCGGTTATGACCTGGAATCCCTCTGCGACCGGTATCTGAACCGGCGTCCGGAGGGGGCTGCCGCGGTGGCGCAACTGGTCCCGGTCCTGCGGGAGCAGCTTTCCGAAAAGCGGATGATCCCCCTGTTTGAAGAGATTGAAATGCCCCTCTGCCGGGTGCTGTCGGAAATGGAAGAATCCGGCTTTCTGGTGGACCGGCAGGCGCTGGCCGCTTTCGGGGAGGCGCTCAACGCCGGGATCGCCCAGCTGGAAGAAGAAATCCACGACATGGCGGGCCACGACTTCAATATCCTCTCCACAAAGCAGTTGGGTCAGGTTCTTTTTGAAGAGCTCGGGCTGCCCGCCGGGAAAAAAACAAAAACCGGATGGAGCACCAATGTCGACGTGCTGGAAAAGCTCCGGGACAAGCACCCCATTGCCGACCGGGTGCTGGAATACCGGACGCTGACGAAGCTCAAGAGCACCTATGCCGAGGGGCTTCTGAAGGTAATCGCCCCCGACGGACGGATTCACACCAGCTTCCAGATGACGGTGACCGCGACGGGCAGGCTCTCCTCCATGGAACCGAACCTGCAGAACATTCCGGTACGCAAGGAACTTGGCGCCCAGATTCGCACCATGTTCGCCGCACCCGAGGGAAGTGTGCTGGTCGATGCCGACTACAGCCAGATTGAGCTGCGGCTTCTGGCGCACATCTCGGGGGACCGGGCCATGCAGGAGGCCTTCCTGTCCGGGGAGGACTTTCACACGGTTACTGCTTCCAAGGTCTTTAACGTTCCGCTGGAGCAGGTCAGTCCCATCCTGAGAAGCCGGGCGAAGGCCGTAAACTTTGGCATTGTCTACGGCATTTCCGCCTTTTCCCTTGCCCAGGATATCGGCGTGCGCCCGGCGGAGGCCAAGGCCTATATGGACGCCTATCTGAGCCGCTACAGCGGTGTGCGCGACTACATGCATGACATTGTGGAGCAGGCGCGGTCCGACGGCTATGTCTGCACACTGTGGAACCGGCGCCGGGACCTGCCGGAGCTGAAGAGTTCCAACTTCAATACCCGCGCTTTCGGAGAGCGGGTTGCGCTGAATATGCCCATTCAGGGGACAGCGGCGGATATCATTAAGCTTGCCATGGTCCATGTGCGCGACCGCCTGCGGAAGGAGAAGCTGGAAGCCAGGCTGGTGCTCCAGGTGCACGATGAGCTGATCGTAGAGTGCCCCCTGGAAGAGGCGGAAACCGTGAAAAAAATCCTGAAGGAAGAAATGGAGCAGGTGGTGCGGCTTTCCGTTCCCCTGACAGTGGAGGCCAAGGCCGCGAGGACCTGGGCGGAAGCTCACTGAGTGCGGGCATGATAGAGACAGAACGACTGACGGATGCGGACGAAGCGCTTCTTCATACGCTCGCCGAAATTGAACGTGAATGCTTTTCCGCTCCCCTTGATGCCGCACAGATCGGCAGGCTCCTGCAGGACGAAAACACCCGCTGGCTGCTTGCACGCTCAGGCGGGGAGGCGGCAGGCTATGTCTGGGTCCAGACCGTACTGGATGAGGGCTATATCGGTAACGTTGCCGTAAGACAGGCCTTGCGGCGTCAGGGGATCGGCGACCGGCTGCTTCGGGAGCTGGACGCCCTTGCGGCGGAGGAGAAGCTGCGTTTCCTGACTCTGGAGGTGCGCTCCGGCAACGAACCTGCCAAGGCCCTGTACCGGAAACACGGTTATGCGGAGACCGGGCTGCGCAGAAACTATTACACAGCGCCCCGTGAGGACGCTTTGCTGATGACGAAGGAGTACGAATGAAGATCCTGGCCTTTGAATCCACCTGCGACGAGACCGCGGTGGCTATTGTGGAAGACGGAAGAAAAATCCTGGCGGACCAGGTGTTCTCTCAGGCAAAGCTGCATGCAGTTTACGGCGGTGTTGTGCCGGAGATTGCTTCCCGCAGCCATGTGGAGGCCATCTCGCTGCTGACGGACCGCGCCCTCGCGGAGGCGGGCCTGACCCGGGGCGACATTGACGCGGTGGCGGTCGCCTATGCGCCGGGACTGATCGGGGCGGTGCTGGTAGGCGTAAACTTTGCCAAAGCGGTGGCGTCGGTGCTCGGGGTCCCGCTGATACCGGTTCATCATATCCGGGGGCATATGGCGGCAAACTATCTGGCTTTTCCCGAGCTGGAGCCGCCCTTTATCTGTCTCGCCATCTCCGGGGGCAATACCCTCATTGCGGATGTCCGCAGTTATACCGACATGGTAATTCTGGGTACCACCCGGGACGACGCGGCAGGGGAATGCTTTGACAAAACCGCCCGGGTGCTCGGCCTTCCCTATCCGGGAGGGAAGCCCATTGACGATTTGTCGCAGGGCGGAGACGACCGGAAATACACTTTTCCGGTGGCGCAGGTGGAAGGCCGTCCCTATGACATGAGCTTTTCCGGGCTGAAGACCGCCGTCATTAATCTGGCGCATCATGCCGAACAGACCGGTGAAGAACTCGACAGGGCCTCTCTGGCGGCTTCCTTCACCCGCGCGGTCAGTGAGAGCCTGGTGCCCCGCGCCATGCAGGCTGTGCGGGAGAAGGGGTACGGCAAGCTGGTGGTTGCCGGGGGCGTTGCGGCGAATTCCCGTATTCGCAGGGATTTCCGGGAAGCTGCGGAAGCCGAGGGCATTGCACTGTATGTTCCGCCGCTGCGGCTCTGCGGTGACAATGCAGCCATGATCGGCGCCCAGGGCTATTATGAATATCTGTCCGGTGCCTGCGCCGACAGCAGCCTGAACGCCTATGCGGTAATGGATATCTCAAAACAGTATCGGAGGGAAGACCGTGGATGACCGGCTGAGCGGACACAGAAAACGGGTCAGAGAGCGTTATCTTCGTGCCGGCCTGGACAGCTTTCAGGACTATGAAGCGCTGGAGATGCTGCTGTTTTACGCTGTCCCGAGAAAGGATACCAAAGGCATGGCCAAGGACCTGATTGCGCGGTTCGGGAGTCTGCCTGCGGTACTGGACGCCTCTGTGGAGGAGCTGAGGGATGCGGGGCTTTCCGAGAATGCCGCCATTCTGCTGAAGCTGGTACCGGGAATGAACCGCTTCTATGCCATCATGACTGCCGGAGCGGAACAGACCGTCCGCAGTACGGCGGACGCCGGGCGGATTCTCTGCGCCATGTTCCGTCATGAACAGTCCGAGAGTGTCCGGCTCCTCTGTCTGAATGCCGGAGGCAAAGTTCTGAAACTCTCCCGCCTGAACGAGGGAGACGTTAACGCCGTGCATTTTTCAGTGAGAAAGATCGTGGAAACCGCACTGCAGACCAAAGCGGTGTCGGTGATTCTGGCCCATAATCATCCCGGCGGGACACTGAGCCCCTCCAAGGAGGATCTGGACGCCACCGATGCGGCCAGGGCCGCTCTGAATACGGTGGGGATTCAGCTGCTGGACCACCTGATTGTCTCCGGCGAGAACTACTGCTCCCTGCGGGAAGAGGGCCTTTTGTAAGCCGCGGTGACAATGAGTGTTGCCGGAAGCAGCAACTCTGTTTTCAAATTGTTTCCGGTTTGCATACCTCTTGTGGCTGAATAGTCTTCGGATGTTATGGTAACCAAAAACAGCAACCGATTTGTTACCGTCTTTTCCGGGCTTCTGTAAAATTTCGTAAAAAACCACGAATAGCGTGCATTTTCCCCTCAGAGCCTGTCGAAAACTCTGTTCAAAATGTCGATATCCTTTTTTCATGGTTGACGGAAAGACCGAGTTATGTAACCCGCAAAGACCTCTGGACCGGAGTTTTTGATGTCAAAAAGATTGGGCGGCGGACCTGGAGGCACCGCTGCCGGGCAGGCAAGCACAGCCAAGAAAAAGGTTGACGAACACGGCCCGGTGTGATAATATACATAGGCTTTGGATAAAGTGCTGGATTAGCTCAGCCGGTAGAGCGCCTGATTCGTAATCATGAGGTCGGGGGTTCGAGCCCCCCATCCAGCTCCA
>CAMONN010000038.1 GCA_946620645.1 uncultured Clostridia bacterium | reverse complement strand
ATAGATAATGCTAAGCCGTTCACTTTGTTTTAGTAGATAAGACCGTCGAGTTATGCTATAATTTACGGGATACCGACGTTGGGAGGGCAAAATGAAAAAGCTTATCTATGTGATTTTGGCTGCTGCCATGCTGCTGGCACTGACAGCCTGCGGGAAGCAGAAGCCAATGGAGCCGGAAATCAAAGAATGGACCCGTCAGGGAACCTTTGAAGATTCAGAGGGCAACCACCTGTTTGTAAACCTCTCTGAAACAGAAGGGTACGAGGGATGGGCTGTGTCCTTCATTCCTGACGGAGAGACGGTCGGCTGGATCATACAGCAGGAGGGCAATACCCTGCACGGCAACCTGAGAGGCTGGGATGAAAACGCAGAACCTTTTATTGTCACGATCTCCGAAGAGGGGGAAGACGGACTGAAACTCGAAGTCGAGGGAGGCGGGGTTTACCATTTCACACCGATGGATCTGCCGGAGGCTACTATCACTGTCTCGATCAACGTCGAGGGCATGGGTCACATCGCCTATGCCGAGGGAGAGGAAACGCCGGAGCTTGACCCGGAATTTCCGGTGCAGTCGGCCTACCTTGGTCTGGCTGAGCCCGCCGCCTACACCTTCGCCGCCTGGCCGCAGACCGGAAACCTGTTTGTGAAGTGGACAAAAAACGGAGCGGACTTCTCAACCCAGCCGCAGATCACGGTGCAGCTGGATGAAAGTGCTGAATACATCGCCGTGTTTGAGGAAGACCCGGACTGGCAGAATCCCGTGATGAACGTCGTTGGAGAGTTCCAGTGCGGCCGGGCCCACGCTTCCGTCGAATGCTTCGGTTATGATGAAGCCTGGATCACTATTGACTGGGGCAGCAGTGCTTTGGAACTGACCCGCTGGATTATCGTTGGCCGGCTGGATCCGGACACCCTGACGATCACCTATGAAGGTGCCAGCAAAGCCAACCTCACCTACGACGACAAGGGAGACCTGAAGAACGAAGAGCACATCTATGATAACGGTACAGGTACCGTCACCTTCCGGGAAGACGGATCTTTCCTCTGGCATGAAGATCAGTCCGAATCCGGGGAAGATATGGTTTTCGAAAGAAAACCGCATGAATAAAACCCGCGCTGAGAGCGAAAAGCAAAACCCTTGCAAAGTACCCGAAAACACTCTATAATCAAACTACTTAAAAAGACTTAAGCGATTGAACCGCAGGAGGTTTTTATGGGTGATATTTATGTTACCGGGCACCGCAACCCCGATACCGATTCCATCGTTGCCTCCATGGCCTATGCCCAGCTGCGCAACGCCCTGGGCGACCGGGAGTATAAGGCCGTACGCATTGGTGCCATTAACGACGAAACCCAGCGTCTGTTGGATCACTTTGAAATGGAGCCCCCTCCCCTGATCAAGAACATGCGAACCCAGGTCCGGGACCTGGACTATGACCCGACCCCCGCGCTCAACTACTCGGTTACGATCCACCTGGCCTGGCAGACCATGGGTTCTGGCTCCATCAACGTGGTACCGATTGTAGATGAAAACGGACACCTGTTCGGTATGCTGTCCGCAGGAGATATCGCCACCTTTGACATGCAGACCCTGAATGAGAACCGCGTGGAAGATGTGCCGGTGTTCAATCTGCTCAGTGTTCTGGAGGGTACGCTGGTAAACGAGTACCAGCTTGAACGGGACAGTGTCTCCGGTGAGGTGTACATCGCCCTGCCTCTCAAGTATCAGGATCAGGCGCTGAGCAATCCCGACAGCATCCTTATCTGCGGCGACCAGCCGGATGTCATTGAACAGGCTCTTGCAAGCAATGTGGGCTGCGTAATTCTCTGCCGCGCAGAGGTAAAGCCGGAATGGACGCAAAGCAGTAAAACCGTGGTCATCTCCACTCCGCTGTCCGCCCGGCGGGCTTCCCGTCTGATTTATCAGGCGCTGCCCGTCTCACGCATCAGCAAACGGAGCGACATTCTCTATTTTCATCTGAGCGACTACCTCGATGATGCGAGGGAGATCATGCTGAAAAGCCGCTTCCGCAGCTATCCCGTTCTGGATGAAAAGGATCAGGTTGTGGGCACCATTTCCCGGTTTCATTTGCTCAAACCCCGCCGGAAGCAGGTTGTCCTGGTGGACCACAATGAGGTCTCCCAGTCCGTCCCGGGGCTGGAGCAGGTTGATATTTTAGAGATCATTGACCACCATCGTCTGGCCGATATTCAAACCGGCCAGCCCATCCGGGTCCGCAATGAGCCTGTGGGCAGCACCAACACCATTATCACCGCCATGTATCAGGAAAACGGCGTAGTTCCGCCGCCGAAAATCGCGGGGCTCATGGCCGGAGCCATTTTGTCCGACACAGTCATGTTCAAGTCCCCCACCTGCACCAAGCGGGATATCGCCGTGGCCGAGCGCCTGGCGCGATTTGCGAAGGTCTCTCTGGAGGAACTGGGCAAAGAGCTCTTCTCCTCCAATGTGTCTGACGGAAAGAGCGCGGAGGAGCTGTTCAAAACCGACTATAAGCAGTTCCATATCTCCGGCCAGAACATCGGTGTCAGCCAGATCACCAGTGCGGACGCCGAGCATGTACTGGAGCGCCGGGATGAGTTCCTGGCCTTTATGGAGAAGGAAAAGACGGCAAAGGCCTATGACCTTGTCATTCTGATGGTCACGGATGTGCTGAAGGAAGGCTCTTACCTGCTGTACATCGGCAATGACGATACCATTCAGCAGGCCTTTGGCGTGGAGCCGGAAAACAAGCAGGTCTTCCTGCCCGGCGTTATGTCCCGCAAAAAGCAGATCATCCCCATGCTTACGGCACTCTGGGGTTGATGTTCAGCCGGGATGCGCAGAAGACATTTCAAGGCGTTTCCCGTTTTGCGGGCCGGATGGGCTTTAATCGGGCTCTCAAACCGGTGCAGCGGAAAATGTACGCAGTCGCTGATACAGGCGGCTGCGTAATTCTAATGTAGACCGGTTCAATATTCCGCGCAGGAAGCCGATGGAACAAAGCAGGCTCTCAATCGCTTGATGCGAAATCTGGATCATCAGGAGACATTAGAGGTGCAAAAGAAAAATACGATACCGGAACAGATTGAAATCCGGGGTGCCAGGGTGCACAACCTGAAAAACGTGGATGTGGATATTCCCCTGCATCAGATTGTGGGCATTGCGGGAGTTTCCGGATCCGGGAAGTCATCACTGGCACTGGGTGTGCTGTATGCGGAAGGATCACGGCGCTATCTGGAGTCCCTTTCCACCTATACAAGACGCAGAATGACCCAGGCCGGCAGAGCGCAGGTGGACGATGTCCGTTACGTGCCCGCCGCCCTGGCCCTGCGTCAGCGGCCCGGCGTGCCGGGGATCCGAAGCACCTTCGGCACTTCAACGGAGTTGCTGAACAGTCTGCGGCTTATGTTCTCCCGTCTCTCCGTTTATAAGTGCCCCAACGGGCACGATATACCGCCGACACTGGACTTCGCCGCGGAAAAGGAAGTCCGCTGCCCCGTTTGCGGTGAGATCGTCCCGTCCATCGGCGCGGAAGATCTGGCCTTCAACAGCGGCGGCGCATGCCCCAACTGCGAGGGAACCGGCGTAGTGCGTACCGTGGACGAATCCACCCTTGTTCCGGATGAGTCCCTCTCCATTGAGGAGGGAGCCGTTGCGCCCTGGCAGTCTCTGATGTGGTCTTTAATGAAGGACATTGCGGGCCGGATGGGTGTGAGGACGAATGTACCGTTTTCCGAGCTGACGGAGAAGGAGCGCGACATTGTGTTTCACGGTCCCGCAGAGAAAATGCACATACTCTTCACCAGTGAGAAAACCAATCAGGCTTCAGAATTTGACATGACCTACTACAATGCCATTTACACCGTGGAGAACGCCCTTGCCAAGGTAAAGGACGAAAAAGGGATGAAGCGGGTTGAAAAGTTCCTGAAGCAGGAGCCGTGCCCCTGCTGCAACGGGACAAGGCTCTCCGAGCGTGCCCGTTCTCTCCGGCTGCGGGGTGTATCGCTGGATTATGTCTGTACGCTGCCGCTTTCAGAGCTGATTGAATGGGTAAATGGTGTTCCTGCATCTCTTCCCGAAGAGATGCGCCCTATGGCGGAAAGCATCTGCGAAGCCTTTCAACATACGGCGCGGCGCCTGGTGGACCTGGGGCTGTCCTACCTGTCCCTCGACCGGGCGGCCTCTACCCTCTCCACCGGCGAGCGCCAGCGGACTCAGCTGGCCAGAGCTGTCCGCAACCGTACGACAGGCGTCCTGTATGTGCTGGACGAACCGTCTATCGGCCTGCATCCATCAAACATCGAGGGTCTGACCGGCGTGATGGATGACCTGGTGGCGGATGGGAATTCCGTCGTGCTGGTGGATCATGACACCCAGGTTCTCGCCCATGCCGACTGGCTCATTGAGCTGGGTCCGGAAGCCGGATCAGGCGGCGGGAGGATCATTACCCAGGGCACGGTGGACGAGGCCGTCCGCAATCCCGGGTCCAGGATCGGGCCGTACCTGTCCCCTGCTTATCAGGGCGTTCTTCGCGCGGGAGCAAGCCGTGACGAGCTCTTTTCTCTCGGGGAAATCCGCATGGAAACCTCCGAAATCCACACGGTAAAGCCGCTCTCTGTCCGATTCCCGAAGGGCAGATTATCCGTCGTTACCGGGGTATCGGGGTCCGGAAAAACAACGCTGGTTCTGGAAAGCCTGATTCCGGCGCTGGAAGCCGGTATTTCCGGGAAAAAACTTCCGTCTCATGTAAAGTGCCTCTCTGCAGAGGGTATTAAACAGGTGAAGCTGATCGATGCAACACCCATCGGCATCAACGTGCGCTCAACGGTTGCCACTTATACCAATGTCCATGACGAGTTGCGGAAGGTCTATGCAAAAACAGCGGATGCGAAGGAAAAAGGCTTCAAGGCCAGCGATTTTTCATATAATACCGGCAGCCTCCGCTGCCCCGTCTGTGACGGCACAGGGCAGATCAGTCTGGACGTACAGTTTCTGCCGGATGTGGATATCCCCTGCCCGGACTGCGGAGGTTCCCGCTACGGGAAAGACGCCTGGAGCGTCCGGCGCATGAAAAAAGGTGGAGACGGCGTTTCACTGCCGAAGCTGATGTCCTACAGCGTGGACGAGGCAATGAAGGAATGCCGGGACCTGAAAGCGGTTCAGGCCCGTCTGCAGATCCTCCATGATCTGGGACTGGGTTATCTCACCCTCGGAGAGGAAACACCGGGGCTTTCCGGCGGGGAAGCGCAGCGGCTGAAACTGGCCAGCGAGATGGGTAAAGGACAGTCCGATACCGTATTCGTCTTTGACGAGCCGACCATAGGCCTTCATCCGCTGGACGTCAAAACCCTGATGGATGTGTTCCAGAATCTGATCGACCACGGTGCCACCGTCATCGTCATCGAGCATGACCGGGACGTAATCCGCTCCGCCGATTACATCGTGGATATGGGACCCGGCGGCGGCAAGGACGGCGGCCAGATCATCTTCTGCGGTACCCCGGAGGAGATCCGGAAAGACTGCCGAAGTATTACCGGCCGGTATCTGTAAGAGATACGCTATCTGATCCGGTGCCGTATACAATCCCCCGATTGAACTCCGATTGGGGGATTATTTCTGCCTAAAACAACGAATATACTGCGCTTCGGTCATTTTTCTTGTGCTTATACCGGTGAGATGGTATAATAACAAGAGAATGGATGACTGCGGCAAAAACAGCGGTCCAAAACGGAAAGAACTTAACCGAAAGGGAGGAAATGACGGTATGGCACAGTTGAGACCCAAAATCGTAAAACTATGTCACGTGATCGGCGGAATATCCGGTGTAGTCAACAAAATTGACGAAAACGCTCCGGAGTACTACAGCCTCTGCAACATTGTCAGCGACGATGAAGCGGATCTGGCCATTGCGGCAGGGCTTCGGAAGGAACGCACCGCCGGTTGGCTGGCGAAAAAGGTGGGCAAGACCGTGGATGAGATTATGCCCTCGCTGGACAATCTGGTCTATTACGGCGTGTTCCGCCGCACCTACAGCAAGGCGGACGGCGAGGATGTGTACTTCATGCAGATCTTCGCACCCGGCATTCTGGAGATGATGGTCAACAACGTTGAACTGATGAAAGCCCATCCCGAGGTCGGCCGTGCTTTTGAGGAGTATACCCGTCTGAGAATGCAGTCCATGGGTCCCATCCTGCCGGACGGCTACGGCCTGATGCGGGTAATTCCGGTGGAGAGTGCCCTGAAAGATATCCCGGATGTGAGCCCTTATGAGCGGTTGTCCTACTATCTGAACAAGTATGATATTTTCTCCGTCTCTCCCTGTTCCTGCCGTGCCTCCCGCACCAGCATTAACGACGGCTGCGGTCACCTGGACCAGGAAATGTGCATCCAGATGGGCAAAGGGGCCGAGCACTATATCCGGTCCGGCCGCGCCCGGCAGATAACCCGGGAAGAGGCGATGGAAATCATTCTCCGGGCCGAAGAAAACGGTCTCATGCACGACATCCCGAACATTGAAGAAGCCGGCGATTCCGCAGCCATCTGCAACTGCTGCTCCTGTGCCTGCTTCGGCCTTCGGGCCGGGCTGATGTTTGGCGCCCGGGACGCTATCCGCTCCAACTATGTGGCGGTGGTGGACGAGGCCAAATGCGTCGCCTGCGCCCAGTGCGTGGAGAACTGTCCCGCCAACGCCCTGAAGCTGGGGCAGAAGCTCTGTTCCACGGAAGAGCTCGCCGTGCCGGAATACGCCAAAATCACCAACACCTTTAATTTCAAGAATGCCTTCAACCCCGGCTACCGTGAAAACCGTGAGGACGTGCTGCCTACCGGTACCGCACCCTGCAAAACCGCCTGCCCGGCCCATATCGCTGTTCAGGGCTACCTGAAGCTGGCCGCGCAGGGCCGCTACCGCGATGCGCTGGAGCTGATCAAGAAGGAAAACCCCTTCCCCGCTGTTTGCGGGCGCATCTGCAACAAACGCTGTGAGGAAGCCTGCACCCGGGGCAGCGTCGACGAGGCCGTTGCCATCGACGAGGTGAAACGGTTTATCGCTGACCACGACCTGCATGAGGAGACCCGGTATGTTCCTCCGATGGTAAACCAGATTGGCAGGCCCTATTCCGAGAAAATCGCCGTCATCGGCGCCGGTCCTGCCGGAATGAGCTGCGCCTATTACCTGGCCAATAAGGGTTATCCCGTGACAGTCTTTGACCGCAATCCTGTTCCCGGCGGGATGCTGGTATTGGGGATTCCCAACTTCCGTTTGGAGAAGGATGTACTCAACGCCGAGATCGACATTCTGCGCGAGATGGGTGTGGAATTCCGCTGCGGAGTGGAAGTGGGTAAGGATGTTACCCTTCAGCAGCTTCGTGAAGAGGGATACAAGGGCTTCTACCTGGCCATCGGTGCGCAGAAATCCTCGCCTCTCGGCATCCCCGGCTCCGAGCTGGAGGGAGTATACGGAGGCGTGGAGTTCCTGCGGGAGGTCAACCTGGGAGAAAAACCCGTTATCGGGAAGAAATGCGCCGTTATCGGCGGCGGCAATGTCGCCATGGACGTCTGCCGTACAGCCGTGCGCCTGGGTGCCGAAGAGGTCACTGTTTTCTACCGCCGGTCCGAAGCCGAGCTCCCCGCCGACCCGGAGGAAGTCCGGGAAGCTGTGGCAGAAGGGGTTAAGTTCCGCTTCCTGTGCGCCCCCGCCGAGATTCTTGGAGATAACGGAAAAGTCTGCCGTCTCAAGGTGGAGATCATGGAACTGGGCGCACCGGATGAGAAAGGCCGCCGGAAACCCGTCGGCACAGGGAATTACGAGCTCATTGATGTCGACAGTGTACTGTCGGCCATCGGTCAGCGGGTTGACTGGGGCAGTCTGGACACCGGCGCCCTTAAGAAGGCCAAAAACGGGACCGCCGAGGCAGACGCCCTCACCTACCAGACCTCCGAGCCCGACATCTTTGTAGGCGGCGATGTCCTCACTGGTCCAAAATTTGCCATTGACGCCATCGCGGCCGGCAAGGAGGCTGCCATCTCCCTGCACCGTTACGTCCATCCCGGCCAGACGCTTACCATGGGCCGCGACCGCCGGGTTTACCGTGAGCTGGACAAAGAACACGCCCTGGTCTCTCTGGAGGGCTTTGACACCCACCACCGTCAGCAGCCCGGATACAACGAGGCACGGTCAAAGACCTTCGATGACCCGCGCGTCACCTTTACAGAGGAACAGGTGCGGCAGGAGTGTGCCCGTTGCCTTGGCTGCGGCGCTACGAAGGTGGATGAATACCTGTGCATCGGCTGCGGTCTGTGCACCACGAAGTGCAAGTTTGACGCCATCAAACTGAAGAAGGTCCGCGACTGGCACGCCGGTGCCTTCGAGACTATGCCCATCAAGGTGGCAGAAGGCCTTGTCAAACGCACCGGCAAGATCATCCGCAGCAACATCAGCCGCTGATGCACGAACTGGGAATATGCGATGCCATCCTGAAGACCGTGGACGGCATTGCCAAGGAAGAGAAACTGAGCTGTGTGCACAAAGTCACGCTGGAGGTTGGGATGTTGTCAGGGGCAATGCCCAACTTCCTGGCGGACTGCTGGCTGGCCGTCATCGACGGCACTCCCTATGAGCACACCGTTCTCGCCATTGAAACTATCAACGGACTCATCCGCTGTGAAGACTGCGGCCATGAGTTCAGCGCAGATCTCGAGCGGCTTTACTGCCCGAAATGCGTGAGCCGGCGTCTCACTCCCCTGACAGGAACAGACCTCACCATCAAAGAAATCGAGGCCGATTAAAAACTTAAGAAGGAAAACTGCCCGACGGCTTCAGTTGAAGCTGCCGGGCAGTCCTTTTTTGCAGTTGTCACATTGCCACGTTCACACAAAAAGCTCTGTGCCAGAATGATTTACCGATTATTTCCGCGTTTCTTCAGAACACGGTAAATAACATAGGCAGCGCCGGCACTGCCGACGGCCAGCACAACATACAGAGGGACATTGCTCTCATCTCCGGTTTTCGGAGCACCGCCGGACCAGCTGCTGTTGCGCTCCCAGACGGCATACAGGGTCACGTCTCCGCCTTTGAGCTTTACCGCCTCGCCCGGGGCAAAGGCCGCAGTACCGTAGCGCTGGGTTGCCCAGCCTACGAAAGTCCGACCGGTTCGGGTCGGGATCTGCCGCGTGATGGTCAGGTTCGCAACACCGTTATCACTAGGCGCACTCTGGGCAGCCGGGACATTGGTTCCGCCGTTTCCATTAAAGTACAGGGTATAGACCGGGCTTGGCTCCCACACGGCGTAAAGTTCAGTGTTCTCACTGATGGTGATATCACGATGCGCAGCCCTGGAATCGTCATATTTATATGAGGCTTCCGTTGCATTCTCATCCTTGCTCCAGCCGAGGAAGGTATAATACTTCCGGACAGGTTCCTGCTCGGGAATGTCAAACTCCGCAGTATTCATAAGTTCAGGCCTTGCCAGTTGGGTGATGGGACCGGGAACATTTGTCACACCCTGGGCATTGCCGTTAAAGCCAAGGGTCAACAGCTTCTGATCCACATCAGCTGTCCCGTCCCCGTTTCGGTCATAGCCGTAGACCGCATAAACATGGTACGGATCCTTTCCTTCTTCGAGAGTCAGACTTGTTAGCCTTACTGGAGCCGTTTCCCCGTCTGAATAGATCTTCTGGTCCTTCTCAGCTGTCCAGCCGCAGAAGAGAACTTTCGTTCCATTCACATCCGCATGGGTGGGGACGTTTTTTTCCTCCAGCTTGTGATCCTTCTCCGCCGGGAGCTTCTGTTCACCCGGGCCGCCTGTGCCGCCGTTCGGGTCATAGACCAGAGTGGCGGTTTTATTGGCATCCAGCAGCTTGGTCGTGGCAGTTTTTGCCTCCGGACTCACACTCGGTGTCCAGGTTCCGTTTCCCGTTGTGAAGGTCATTGTGGTCAAAGTAAGGGAGCCTGTCACTGATTCCTTCTGAGGAAAGGCTGTACTTGAAGGCACAACAGTGTTGACAGTGAGGCTCAGAGGATTGCTTAAGACGGAAGCCAGATTATCCGCCAGTGCCAAGCTATCCTTATCAGCCGTCAGGCTGATGGTCACAACAGCGGTTTCACTGTTGTAAACAGCGGAAGCATTCATAAACTGATATTTCCAGTCCAGCAGAACCGTGTTCTGACCGGCTGCTGTCGTCTCCGGATAGAGAAGCTTATCCAACTGCAGGGTGAGCTCGATATCCGCGCCGGTCAGGCTCTGCGCCGCAATGGCTCCGGCCGTCCCGAGAAAACTGCCAAGCTCCAGTGTAACCGTGTAGGGAATTACATAGCCAGCGACCGTGTTTGTATATGAATTGATTGTCCTCTGTGTGCTATTCTGGGACACACTCTCCGGAGCGGTCAGGGTATAGCTGACGCTGGATGATGACTCATTTCCCGCTTTGAGCGCCTCGCCGCCGTCATTTGCAGCGCCGAGTGTTCCGTTGGCGGAGGCCGCTTTCTCCTGAATTTTCAAAGAAGGAACATCAGTTTTTTTCTCATCACCGGTGTTTTCGCCTTCTGAGTCTTTGTTTTCGGTTTTTTCATCACCGGAGCTTTCACCGCCGGCGTTCCCGCTGCTGGCGTCTTCCACTCCGGTATCTTTGTTGTCAGAGCCTTCGTCGCCGGCAGTTTTGCTTTTTTCATCGTTACCGGAGCCTTCGTTGCCGGTATTTCCGTCAGCTTTCAGCTCATTGCCGGCGTTTCCGCTGGAAATGGTTTTATTGTTAATGTCTGAATTTGTTTCCTTATTAACTTCCTTATTCTCATTTGCGCCGGCTTCTTCCTGCCCGCCGTAGACATCCTCGTATTTTTCACCATGGGAGAGGACGATGGCCGCAGCGCCCTGGGAATAGGTACAGCCCTCATCATGCTGAACGGCGACAGTCCCGTTCTCCTCAACAGAGGTCTGGTCCAGAATCATCGCCGCATCGGAGACCACAACCTCAGAGCCGGGCCAGCCGTGAACGGCGCTGTCGCCGCCGTAGTTGAGGAGGTAGACGTCATCCCCGAG
>CAMONN010000037.1 GCA_946620645.1 uncultured Clostridia bacterium | reverse complement strand
TACCAGACCAACGGCAAGTGGTACTGGTTCGGTGAGCAGCCTTTCCTGAAGGTGAACCTGAATGGAAAACGCTTCTGCAATGAGTCCGGGCCCTATGAGTTCATGCTTCACAGTATGTACATGCAGCCCTACCACACCTACGTGGACATCTTCGATGCCAACAACAAGAAGTACTGCGAACAGTTCGATGAGGTCGGCTGCTGCCGTCTGTTCAGGTTTGACAACGGTGCGGAATCCAATATGCCCTACGACTATGTCTGGGGCCAGATGACAGAAGGAGAGAATTCTCATCTGGCGCAGGGCTACCTGATAAAGGCTGATACCCTGGAGGAGCTGGCGGAGAAACTGAACCTGCCGGTGGAGAATTTTGTGGAAACGGTGCGGCGTTATAACGAACTCTGTGCCAAGGGTGTTGACGAAGACTACGGCAAGAGCCCCCACCGCATGACCCCGGTGGATACCGCTCCCTTCTACGGCATCCGTACCTGCGCCTGGCACCTGACCACCCAGGACGGCGTGCGTATCAACACCGACATGCAGGTCATTCGGGAGGACGGCACGGTCATTGAAGGCCTTTATGCCACAGGTGACTGCACGGGAGGCTTCTTTGCCAACAACTATCCGAACCTGATGACAGGCCTCGCCTGCGGGCGCACCATGACTTTCGGCCGCCGCGCCGCGAAGATTGTTTCGCACCTTTAATCTTTTAGAGAAAGAAGAATAAACGATGGAAGTAACTCTTAAAGTCGAGGGCCTGATGTGCCCGAAATGCGAAGCCCGCGTTAAAAAGGCTCTGGAGGCTCTGACCGGTGTCGAGAGTGCCGTTGCCGACCGCGTGACAGGCACCGCCCTTGTAAAAGGCGAAAACCTGGATGTGGCGGCTTTGAGAGCCGCGGTGGAAGAAGCCGGGTATAAGGTTACGGACTGATCAGAAAAGGCCGGAATGACATTCTGTCATTCCGGCCTTTTTCTGCATGTGAACACTTTCTGAAGAAATCTGAAGCTTTATGATTGTTCATGAAATGATCATAAATCTGCTTTATGATGACAGACAGAGCAAATCGGGAAAGAAGGAGCTCTGATGAACTTCAGAATGAACAGAGTATTCAGTCTGGCGGCAATACTGGTCCTTGCGGCCATGCTTCTCGCAGCCTGCGGGCAGTCCGAGCCGCCCCAGACCGTTACCATAAAGCTGGACGCCAATCCGACAACAGGATACAGCTGGCAGGTCATCCAGTCGGAGGATCTTTTCACGGTGGAGAGCAGCTTCTCCCCAGAGAAAACAGATGAACCGGCTGCCGGTTCCGGTGGAACCGAAACCTTTGTCCTGACGCCGAAGAAGGCAGGCACCTGCGAGGTCACATTCTCCTATGTGCGCCCCTGGGAAAGCACCGAGGAACCGGATGAACAGATGATCTATACCTTCAGGGTTGACCGTCATATGCAGGTTCAGACGCTTTCAGCCATCGGTTATTCGACGGACTTTCCCGTTGAGACGCCCAGTCCTGAGATCGGATAAAAATCGGGGAGCTGATTACGATGTATAACTATTACGGGTATTCCGGATACGGTTACACGGATATCTTCTATCTGTTGACCATTGTCCTGTTTTTTGTAAGTCTCATCTGCTCGGCAGTGGTGAAAAGCCGGTTTAACCGCTATGCCAGGGAGCTGACAATGAACGGCCTTACCGGCGGCGCTGCGGCGGAGCGGATTCTCAGGGCCAATGGGATCTTCAATGTGACCATCCGGGTGACCCGCGGTGTTTTGACGGACAACTATAACCCGACAGACAATACACTGAACCTGTCGGAGGCGGTCTACAGCGGCAATAATGTATCAGCTGTGGCCGTGGCGGCCCACGAATGCGGCCATGCCATTCAGCATGCCCGGGCGTATCCGCTGCTGATGCTTCGCAAGGCGCTGGTGCCGGTCTGCAACATCGGATCCATGGGTTCGTATGTCTCGATCCTTCTGGGCATTCTCTTCTCCTGGAGCGGGCTGATCACCTTCGGCGCGGTGCTGTTTTCAGGCATCGTTCTGTTTAATCTGGTTACGCTTCCGGTGGAGGTGGATGCTTCACGCCGGGCTCTGGCGGAGGTGGAACGTATGAACCTGCTGACGGATGAGGAACTTGCCGGAGGGAAAAAGGTCCTCTTTGCCGCCGGAATGACGTACTTCATTTCTCTGGTCAGCTCTATCGTTCAGCTGCTGCGGCTGCTGAGCCTTGCCAATAACCGCAGGCGGTAATCGGCACTGCCCCTTGACGGTGAAACAGTCCCTCAGCCGGCGAAAGCACATGTGCCGGCGGAGGGACTGTTTCTGTAATGAAGGCGGAAGGTCCGGTCAGCCCGTACTGGATGAAGACCGTCTCCGCATGGCTTTGTCCCGGCCGACGCCGCAGCCGGGGTTGGAAAGAAAACAGTTGTGCTGACAACCGCCGCAATGCTCTTCCTTCCGCGAAATTACAAAGCGCTCCAGAGGCTGAATTTTCAGAACACCGGTGCGCTGGATGACATAGTTGTGGATGCGCAGGCGATCCAGCAGCTCTCCGAGAAACAGGGGGCCCGTCACCAGAATGCAGTCAGTGTCCGAAATCATATCGAGCAGGGCCTCTGCGCGGGCGATAACCTGCTCCCTGGACTCCGGCTGCCGGGGATCCCCGTGTTTGCGCTGGGAGGCGGCTTTCCGGTACCAGGTTTCTACGGGATAGAGTTTTTCTGTGTCTGTGAAGGAGCGGACGGGGATTTCGTTCAGCAGGGCTTCAACCCTGAACTCTCCCGGGAGAATCAGCTGCGCTGCAGTTTCAGCGGCGAGCCTGCCCTCGCCCTGGAGAACGCTGCGGCCGGCGGGGTCAAACTTCCGCCCTGAGTAGGGGAGAATACCGGAGGCCTGAGCGGCGGAAACCGCCCGGTCGAAACCCTCTGAGGAGTATTTCCCCGCCGGGGAAGAAACCGGATTTCCGGTACAGATGATGGTGATGCTCATGGATAATGACCTCCGGGCAGATGGCATTTCACTCGGACGGTGACGGTTTCGGAATCCCGAAACGGAAAAATATAATCACTAAAGTGGAGGAATGACGAATGAATAAACGGAATGTGATATGGGTAGCGCTGATTCTGGCGCTTTCCCTGCTGCTGCTCTGTTCCTGCACCCCCCGGGGCACTTCTTTAAAAGAGGATCAAAACTCCGTGCAGGGGGAGAACGCGCCGGTTCCCTCACAGCCCCGGGCCACAGAGCAGGAGCTTCAGTCGCGTCTCCTGGACCCTGTTCTGAACTGGTACCCGGGAACGGCGGGGTCATCCCTGAAGCTTGCCGCTGCGGCCGCTGAGGTGCTTTCCTATGCCGCCGATTTTGGCGGAACAGCGGACCTCGCTTCCTGGTGGGACGGACTGCCGGACGAGGAACGGCAGCGCTTTGAAGGAAATGTGGAGGAGATTTCCGCACTTCTGGAATCCACAAGGGAGGACTATGACTCTGTCAGAGGCCTGTACGAGGACGCGGGCGTTCGGGAAAAAATGGAAGAGCTTTGCAGTCGGGACGGCGTCTGGAAGAACTGGGAGAGCCTGCACCGCTGCCTGAAAAATCCGCAGGCGGTGCCCGGCGCCTGATCAGCTCTCCATATACGCCGAAGGGACAGGGGCTCAGTGACGGTGATACGCCGTCAACGCCCCGATCAGTTGCTGTACAGAATCAGTGCGATGAACTCCAGAGGTTCATCTCCGTCGTTCACGAGGCCGTGGAACTCTCCGTCATTGCAGACAGTGGTGTCGCCGGGACAGACTTTTACATAGCTGCCGTTGTCATTGTAGGTGCCGCTGCCGCTGAGAAAGTAGTAGATTTCGTGGTCGCCATGGTGGGTGTGCTCGCCGACACTGCGTCCCGGGGCCAGCACCATATGGCTGAAGAGGCGCCCTTTTCCGTAAAGCTCCTGATCGGAGTTGAGGATTTTGCGCATTTCAGCCATGCCGTTGCCGTTTTGGATGCATTTGAGTTCAACAGTCTGCTCATTTTTTTTACGAATCATGGATCATACCTCCTGTCGTGGTTGCGGATCGGGAAAGACGAGGGGATCAGCCCCGCAGTTTTACGTGAATATGAAGCAGTGACGACTCAGGGCTGTACTCTGCCGTGATGCTGCCTTTGTGCAGCTTCACAATGGTCTCCGCAGCTGAAAGGCCGATGCCGAAGCCGCCGCTTTTCTGGTTGCGGGAGGTGTCCGCCCGGTAGAACCGGTCAAACATCCGCTCTGTGTCCGGCGGCTCTGATACCGTGTTGGAAACGGTCATGCGGATATTCCGGCCGTCCCGGGTCAGGCTTGCAATCACAGTGCCGCTTTCCGGACAGTATTTTACTGCGTTATCGTCCAGAATGGAGCAGAGCTGCGCCATTTTCTCACGGTCGCCATGAAAGGAAATCCCTTCTTCAATCTCAGTCCGAAGCTCGATGTGCTTCAGCTCCGCCGCTTCCCGGAACATTCCGAAGGTCTCCCTGCACAGGGCAGAGAGGTCGAAGACTTCAGTACGGGCATCCGTGCCGCTTTCATCCGCCCGGGCGAGGGTCAGCAGGTTCTTTGTGAGCTCTGAAAGCCGCTGAGCCTGAGAGCGGATGTTCCGGCTGTATTTGCTCTCGCCGTTTCGCAGCTCCATGGCGTCCACATTGGCCAGAATAATGGCCAGCGGGGTTTTCAGTTCATGTCCCGCATCGGTGACAAACTGCCTCTGGCGTTCCATATTCTCGGCGATCGGCCGGATGGCTTTGCGGGACAGGAGGATTACCAGCCCCAGCATGGCAAGCCAGCTGATCCCGCCCAGAAGTGCTGACAGCAGCAGGACCCGCAGCACCGAGCGGTGGCGTGTGGCACTGTCCAGAAACAGCACCCGGTATCCGCCTTCGGGGGTAGGGAATATTTTATATTGGTAGTCCCCGACCGTACCGGATTCCCGGTCAACGTCGAGGCTCAGGGCGAGAGAAGCGGCGTCTTCCTCGGTTACGTCGGCAATATGACTGACGTCAACGGATGTCACCGCACAGCGTTCATCCATCTGAACTGAAAAGTAAACAGCAGAGAGCCGGGTGTTCTCATCCATCGGCTCATCCAGAAAGCCTCTGCGGAACCGTCCGTACCCATGCGGAGAAGAACCAGAGTCCGGGCTGCCCTCAGCCACCGCCGGCTGCTGGCCGAAAAACTGGGGGTTTTCCGGTCCCGGCCCATTGGGCAGGGGAGCGGCGGCGCTTCGCATCCCGAGCTCATTCAGCAGGGCCTCCGACTGCCGGGTATTACTGAGAGCGTTAACCACATTCAGGACGCCCAGCACCGCGAGAAGCAGGACAGTTACCGCCGTCATAGCGGTGATAATGAACTTTTTCTGAAGCGTTCGGATCACTTCGGAACCTCCAGCGTATAACCGACACCCCGCCGCACCCTGATCTGGACGGCGGAGCCGAGGGAGGCAAGCTTCTTGCGAAGATAGGAGAGATATACCCAGACAATGCCGATGTCGGCATCGGTATCATATCCCCAGACCTTCACCAGCATGTCCTCTGTTGAGAGACAGATGCCCCGGTTGCTCATCAGCAGTTCCATGAGCCTGAACTCCAGGTTCGGCAGGAGGACGCTGTTTTCCCCGCAGCGAAGCTCCCCATTGGCGGTGTTGAGGGACAGGTCGCCGCACGTCAGCACATCGGGCGTAAACTCCTCCCGGCGGCGCAGCATGGCGCGAACTCTTGCCAGCAGCTCTCCGGTGGCAAAGGGTTTCGGCAGGTAGTCATCGGCCCCCAGGTCCAGCCCGGCGATACGGTCCTCAACCTCGGCTTTTGCGGTCAGCAGCAGCACCGGGGTGGTGTTGCCTTCTTCCCGCAGGGTTTTTAATACGGTGAATCCATCCATCTTCGGCATCATGACATCCAGAATAATGCCGTCATAGTGCTCGGCTCTGGCATAATCCAGAGCGTCCCGGCCATCGTATACGGCGTCGACGGTATAATGATGGTATTCGAGGATGTCTGTGACAGCCTCGGACATGGCGGTTTCATCTTCGGCGTACAGCAGTTTCACGGGAAAGCCTCCGTAAGATCAGAATGTCCTGAACAGATTTCCGGAACAAAATAAGAAAACGGCCGCCCCGTTCCCTCCTCCTGTCCGGGACATTGGCCCGACAGTCCACAGGGGTTTCCAGGGCAGCCGTTTCCTTCTTTACTGGGCGTCCCGATTGGCGAGATAGTCCTGAATCTCGCCCATGACGGCATCCGCATCCAGACCGTGGACAGCGCAGGCTTCCTCCAGACTCTCTCCGATGGAAGAGGGGCAGCCAACACAGTGCATGCCGCACTGCATCAGAACATAGGCAATACCCATGTCGTATTCCAGCATTTCACCCATGGTTGTGGCTTTGGTGATTTCCAATTAATTCATCTCCTTGGACGATAGATGTGCTCATTATAATGAAGGCCCCCAGACTTGTCAAGCGAACAAAATGCGAACAAATTCTCATCAAAAGTCGGACGAACTTGTTCTGTGTGCAGGTTTCCCGGGTATCGCTGCGGGGTTTTGATTCAGCCCCGGTTTGCAGAAAAAGTGATGAAAGGAAGGACTTTTTCCTTTTTGTCATTGCACTGTTGTTGCGGCCGGTGCAAAAATCGTGTACAATCACCCTGGTTCAGGCAGGACCGGGAAACCGGCCCGAGACTGCCGGAAAGGATGAAGACCATGAAGCTTGGTTTTTACGGCGCAGCTCATGAGGTGACCGGAAGCTGCACTTTAATTGAAGCTGGCAATGTAAAGGGTATTGCAGACTTCGGAATGGAACAGGGGAAAGATCTGTTTGTGAACAGGCCCCTTCCTGTAGCGGCGGGCGACCTGGATTTTGTCCTCCTGACCCACGCCCATATTGATCACTCCGGGATGCTGCCCAAACTCTGGAAAGACGGATTCCGCGGTCCGATTTACGCGACCCGGGCGACCTGCTCCCTGTGTGAGGTGATGCTGCGGGACTCCGCCAGCATCCAGGAGCAGGAAGCGGAGTGGAGAAACCGCAAAGCCCAGCGCAGCGGTTCCGGGCAGATGGAGCCGGTCTATACCCTGGAGGATGCCGAAAATGTCCTGAGGCTCTTCAGACCCTGCAGCTACTCCCAGGTGGTGCAGGTCAACGATCATGTCAGTATCCGTATGACGGACGTAGGACATCTTCTGGGCTCCGCAGCCATAGAGGTCTGGCTCCATGAAGGCGGAGAGACCCGCAAGGTCTGCTTCAGCGGGGATGTGGGTAATACCAATCAGCCTATTCTGAAGGATCCTCAGTGCGTGGCGGAAGCGGACTGTGTGGTAATCGAGTCCACTTACGGGGACCGGCTGCACAGCACCGTGAGGGTGGATTATCTGACGGAGCTTGCTGAAAGAATCCAGAGGACCCTGGACCGGGGCGGCAATGTGGTGATCCCTTCCTTCGCCATCGGCCGGACCCAGGAAATCCTCTATTTCCTGCGGCAGATTCAGGAGCGGGGCATGGTTCGAGGTCACGGTGATTTCCCGGTTTACATGGACAGCCCCCTCGCCATTGAGGCTACCGGAATCTTCCTTCAGTGCGATACGGATTTTGTGGATGAGCAGATGCAGCGGGAGATCCGCTCCGGCATCAACCCTCTGGTGTTTCCGGGACTGAAGCTGGCGGTGAGCCGCGAGGAATCCGTTGCCATTAACGAGGACAGGACGCCGAAGGTGATCATTTCCGCCAGCGGGATGTGCGATGCCGGCCGCGTGAGGCACCATCTGAAGCATAACCTCTGGCGGCCGGAGTGCATGGTGCTCTTTGTGGGGTATCAGTCGGTTGGAACCCTCGGCCGCGTGCTGGTGGACGGGGCCGAAAGTGTCAAGCTCTTTAATGAGACGATTCAGGTGGAGGCGGAGATCGAAACCCTGCCCGGCATCAGCGGCCATGCCGACCGGGACGGACTTCTTGCCTGGCTGCAGGGCTTCCGGGAGAAACCGGAGTTTGTGATGGTCAATCACGGGGATCCCGACGCCTGTGAGGCGTTTACCGAGTGCCTGAAGCGGGATTACGGCTACCGGGCTTTCGCTCCCTTCAGCGGTGCGGAGTTTGACCTGCTTGAAAAGTGCTGGATCAGCTTTCCGGAGGGCGAGGCGATTGTAAGGGAAAGCTCCGGAAATGCCGGGCGCAAATCCAGTCCCGCTTTTCTGGAACTGATCGAGACGGTCGAAAAGCTGCTGCGCACAGCCCGCGGGCTGGAGGGCCACGCCAACAGGGAGCTGCGCGGCTATACGGAATCCCTCAAAAAGCTGCTTGCAAAAATGGAAAAGTAAGGCCGTTCTTGACGAGATTGCCCTGATTGTGATACCATAAGCCGAAACCGGTGCGGGAGGTGCCAAAGATCGCGAACCATGTTTTTGAACCGGAGTATGCACTAAGCAAGACTCTGGTGGAGCTGAGCCGGAAGGAACTCTGCGCCGTTGTGGCGGATATCTGCCGCCAGATCAAGGAGGAGTCCGGAAGTAAGGATTTCCACGGTGGAATCTACCCTGACAATATCAGCGTGAACCCCCAGGGAGAGATCGGCATCGGCCCCGGGAAGAAAAGCGACTGGACCGGGCAGGAGCTCCAGTACATTGCACCGGAAATCTACTGGCACAATCACGCGGTGCCCCAGTCGGACGTATATGCCCTTGGTCTCATTCTTTACTGCGGCGCCAGTGAGGGAAAGCTCCCCTTCGAGGGGGAGGCCGGCAACGCGCAGCTGATGCGCATGAGCGGGAAAACAGTCTATGCTCCGGCTGCTGCCGGGCGTCAGCTGGGGGATATTATTGAAAAGTCTCTCCGCTTTAAAGAGGGTGAGCGCTACCGCAATCCTGAAGAGCTGGCCATTATGCTGGATTACTGTGAGGATAATCGTATCCTGAAGCAAAAGAGCGGCGCAGAGGCGATATTCCAGAAGAATGAAGAAGAACTCAGTGATCTGGAACAGATTATGCTGAAGATTATTGAAGGGGAGGCGGACGTCGACTTGGCCGCGGAGAAGGAGACAACAGAGGATGATGTTCTGGACCGGATTGTAGAATCGGTTCGGGAAGGAGAAGAAGCGGAGCCCCTGACGGAAGAAGAGCTGTTTGTGGCCTCCGGACTGAAGCGTCCGGCGCCCGTCCGGCGGCCTCCGGAAGAGAACAGTCTGGCGGAATTCTTCGGAGAGGATGAACCGGATCCCCGGGATCCCGCTGAACTGGAAGCGGAGGAGGAGATACGCGTGTACGAACCCGGAAGCAGGAAAAAGGAAGGCATTCCGATCCTGACTGAAGAAACGGACCCGGAACTTGCCCCGATCACAGTAAAGAACAACAGAAACCGCAGGACGTCGGCAAAATCCGCCGGGAAAAACAGTCAGAAGGCCTCCGCTCAGGAGGAAACCGAGCAGAAGCGCCGGCCGTTCATGGTTGTGCTTCTGCTGCTGGCAGTGCTGCTGATTGCAGCGGTGGTGGCCCGGATCCTGATCTCGGCTTTCGGGCAGAATCCCGGTCGTGAGACTACGGATGTGGCGGTAGTTGTTCCTTCCGGTGCTCCTGAAAGCGACGGAAGCCCGGATATGAATACGGATGTGTCTGCAATTATGACCGAGGAGGAGCTGCTTCAGCAGGAGCAGGCGGCTCAGCAGGCCGCACAGCAGGCGCAGCAGGAGGCCCAGCAGGAGGTTCAGCAGCCTGCGGTCGACCCGTCCACGCTTCCCCACAGTTATGAGGCGGTTCGCGCCGATGTGGGCTGGATGGAGGCCCAGCGGGAAGCCCAGAACCGGGGCGGTTACCTGGTGACCATCAGCAGTGAAGAGGAACTCAACCAGGTGATTGGGCTGGCGGAAGAAGCCGGCTTCGACCGGGTGTGGATCGGTGCCCACCGGGTTGACAATAATATCGTCTGGGAAAGCGGCGAGGATGTCACCTTCTACCGCTGGGATCAGGGCGAGCCCTCCTTCACGGACAAGGGTGACGGTACGGCCGAGGACTTTGTGATGCTCTGGAACCACGGCGGAGTCTGGTGCTACAACGACAGCCGTGAAAATCCGCTGACGGATTTCTACGGGATGTACGGCGGCCGCATCGGATACGTGGTGGAAAAGGTCGGGTAACTGCCCGGCCAGGCCCGCAGTGCCTTTTTGCACGCCGGGTCCTGTCATATCGAGGCCCCTTTCGGGGCCTCGGCAATTTAAGGTTATCCGGTTAGAATTGATTAACGGAAAAGAGGAGCATCGTTGAAACAATATGTTGTGACAGGCATGAGCTGTGCGGCCTGTCAGGCGAGAGTAGAAAAGGCCGTGTCGGCTGTGCCCGGTGTCACCGCCTGCAGTGTGAGCCTTCTGACAAACTCCATGGGTGTGGAAGGAACGGCAGGAGAGGACGCGGTAATTCGTGCGGTGGAGAAGGCCGGTTATGGTGCCTCAGTGAAGGGCGCCCGTGAACAGAGCGCGCCCTCCTCCGGCTTTGCCGCGGAAGAGGACGCTCTGAGGGACCGGGAAACACCGAAACTGAAGCGCCGCTTGGCACTTTCCGTGGGATTCCTGCTGGTGCTGATGTACATTACCATGGGGCACAACATGGCGGGATTCCCGCTGCCCCGCTGGTTTGAGCACAATCATCTGGCTCTGACCCTGACGCAGATGCTGCTGACGCTTATTGTGATGGCCATCAACCGCAAGTTCTTTACCAGCGGCTTCAGCTCTCTCCTTCATGGCGCACCGAATATGGACACCCTGGTGGCGCTGGGCTCCGCTGTGAGCTTCGGCTGGAGTCTGTTTGTCTTCTATGAGATGTGCGGGCTGATCACCGGCGGGGCTGAAAATGCGGAGCTGATGGACCTTTACCACAATCAGCTTTATTTTGAATCCGCCGCCATGATCCTTGCCCTCATCACCGTCGGTAAGATGCTGGAGGCTATGTCCAAGGGCCGCACCACCGATGCGCTGAAGAGCCTGATGAAGCTTGCACCGAAAACAGCTGTTCTGCTGCGGGACGGCGTGGAGACGGAGGTCCCCGTTGAAGAGGTGCGCTCCGGTGATATCTTTGTTGTCCGCCCGGGAGAGAGCATCCCGGTAGACGGCGTGGTGCTGGAGGGAAGCAGCGCCGTGAACGAGTCCGCCCTGACCGGCGAAAGCATCCCTGTGGATAAGGCCGAGGGTGACACCGTCAGTGCGGCGACGACCAACACCTCCGGTTATCTCCGCTGCCGGGCCACCCGGGTCGGCGAGGATACCACCCTCAGTCAGATTGTTCACATGGTTTCCGACGCGGCGGCCACCAAGGCGCCCATTGCCCGAATTGCGGATAAGGTCTCCGGGGTGTTTGTACCCGCTGTGATTGCAATTTCCGCAGTGGTGATCGCCGGATGGCTTCTACATGGCGAGAGCCTCAGCTTCGCCCTGGCAAGAGGAATCTCGGTGCTGGTGATCTCCTGTCCCTGCGCCCTGGGTCTTGCAACGCCGGTCGC
>CAMONN010000036.1 GCA_946620645.1 uncultured Clostridia bacterium | reverse complement strand
GCTGTGGGGACTTTTAAAATCGTCAAAATTCCTGTAGTTTTTCAGAGTGGAAGTATTGCCAAAAGCGTCTTGGCGGTATATAATACTCAGAGGCTTTGATAATATTCTAACGGATGATAATTATCTGACAAAGGATCGGATTATGTGTCTTGCAGTGCCTTTAAAACTCATTGAAATTAACGGCAAGGACGCTGTTGGGGAAGCCGTTGGCCTCCGCCGGGCGGT
Organism: uncultured Clostridia bacterium; assembly: GCA_946620645.1. Lineage (GTDB taxonomy): Bacteria > Bacillota > Clostridia > Oscillospirales > Oscillospiraceae > Limivicinus. Next base: position 11,656 of record CAMONN010000036.1, on the reverse strand, counting down.
GCGGGTGGACTTTATTCCAAACCCGGCCGTCGGGGACTATGTGATGGTTCACGCAGGCTTTGCTATTGAGCGCCTGCCTGAGGCGCAGGCCCTGGAGGATCTGGAGGCCTGGGAGGAACTGCAGGATGCGCTCGCGTGAGGACAGCCGCAGGCTGCTGGAGGCCATAGAGGCGCTGCCTCTCGGGGAGACCCGGATCATGGAGGTCTGCGGCACCCACACCATGGCCATCGCCGGCGCCGGAATCCGGAGTCTTCTGCCCAAGCAGGTACAGCTGCTGTCGGGCCCCGGCTGTCCGGTGTGTGTCACGGTTCAGGAGGATCTGGACGCGGTGCTGGACCTCGCCATGGAGCCGGGAGTGGTTATAACCGGCTATGGCGATATGCTTCGTGTACCCGGCAGCCGCCGGGGTGACAGTCTTCTGCGCCGGCGCGCCCTGGGTGCGGATGTCCGGATTGTGTATTCTCCCATGGATGCCCTGACCATTGCCGAACGGGAACCGGAGAAGCAGGTGGTCTTTCTCGGCATCGGTTTTGAGACTACCGCTCCCGGCACGGCCGCGGCGGTACTGGCGGCAAAGGAGCGCGGACTGAAGAATTTTTCGCTCCTTTCCCTGCTGAAGTCTGTGGAACCTGCCCTGCGGGCGCTTCTGGCCATGGACGACTTCGCCGTGAAAGGCTTTCTGTGCCCCGGCCACGTGGCCACCATTGTCGGGGAGCAGGGCTTCCGGTTCCTGGCAGAGGAGTATGGGATGCCCGGGGTCATCGGCGGCTTTGAGCCGGAGGAGATCCTCAGCGCCATTTATCTCCTGCTGAAGCAGATTTCCGAAGGCGATGCCAGAATTCAGAACGCCTATCCCCGGGCGGTGCGCCCGGAGGGGAATGTTCTGGCAAGGCGGATGCTGGAGGAGGCTTTCGTCCTGAGTGATGCCCGCTGGCGCGGCCTTGGGGAGATTCCCCGCAGCGGCTTTACCCTGAAGCCGGAGCTCTCGGATTATGATGCCGCGAAGCGTTTTACCTTCCGGCCGAAGCAGGCGGTGCTTCAGAACGGCTGCCGCTGCGGCGATGTGATTACCGGCCGGCTTCGCCCCCAGGACTGCCCGCTTTTCGGGAAGGCCTGCACGCCGGAGGAACCCGTGGGACCCTGCATGGTGTCTTCGGAGGGGGCCTGCGCCGCGGCGTATAAATACGAATTGCAGTGACGGTACATCATGGAAGAAATCATCACACTGGATTACGGCAGCGGCGGGAAGAAGACCGCCCGTCTGATTGAAGAATACATCGTTCCGGCCTTTGATAATTCCGCCCTCGGCGAGCTGGGCGACGGCGCTCTCCTGCCCGGAGGGGCGGAGCTGGCCTTTTCCACTGACAGCTTCGTGGTGAGCCCGCTGTTTTTCCCGGGCGGGGATATCGGAAAGCTCGCCGTCTGCGGTACGGTAAACGACGTCAGCATGTGCGGCGCGGAGCCGAAGTTTTTAAGCTGTGCCCTGATTCTGGAAGAGGGGCTGCCGCTGGAGACACTGAAGCGAGTTCTCCGTTCCATGCGCCTTGCGGCGGATGAGGCAGGGGTTCAGATCGTTACCGGCGACACCAAGGTGGTGGAGAAGGGCCGGGGAGACGGCCTGTACATCAACACCTCCGGCATCGGCGTACGGAAGTACCGGCTGCCCGGTCTCGGGGCGGTACAGCCCGGCGACGCGGTGCTGGTCTCCGGAACCCTGGGGGACCACGGGACGGCCGTGATGCTGGCCCGCAGCGGGATGATGGACGGGGAACTCCGTTCGGACTGCGCGGCTCTGAACAGGCTCACTGAGGCGATGCTCTCTTCCGGTGCGGATCTTCGCATTCTGCGGGACCCGACCAGGGGAGGCCTCGCCACCACCCTGAATGAGTTTACCGAGGGCCGTGCTTTCGGGATTGAGCTGACGGAGGACCTGATTCCGGTTCGGCCGGAGGTGCGGGCGGCCTGCGACATGCTGGGGCTGGACCCCCTCTACTGCGCGAATGAGGGAAAGCTGACCTGTATCTGCGCCGCTGAGGATGCCGAAAGGCTCCTTTCGGTGATGCGAGGGCTGCCGGAGGGCCGGGATGCCGCACTGGTCGGGGTTGTGACCGACGATCCCCGCGGCCGTGTGACCCTGCGGACCCCCCTGGGGGGCCGGCGCATCCTTCAGAAGCTTGCCGGCGCGCAGCTTCCGCGGATCTGCTGAGGCGGTGGATCGTTCCGCCCTCAGCCCATCAATCTGGAGAAACCAGAGGAAACTCTGTTCTCATATAACTTCTTTTGTGAGCAATTATTATTGTAAGTGAGAGGTGATGAACTTGCAGGAGTACAAAAGGATTGACATCAAAAAAGATGAAGTCCTGCCCCTTGCAGAACGGATGAAGAAGGAGGGCCGCTTCCTTGTGATGATTCACGGGTGGATCAATAAAGACGGCACACCCGAGGTCTCCTGGGATTATGCCGTCGACCCGGTGGTGGAGAGCTACCATGTGGTCGGCGAGACGGTGTTTCCCTCCATCGGTGACATCTACTGCGAGGCGGCAACCTGGCCTGAGAGGGAGATCAACGAACTGTTCGGTTTCACCTTTGAGGGCCTGGATGTTTCCAAGCGGCTCTTCCTGCCTGAGGATATGCTCGAAACTCAGGGCAAGGGCCAGATCATGGTGACGCCCCTGAAAGAGCTGGTGGAAAAGAATGCGGTGGGCGGTTCATCGCCCGAAGGTGAGGTGAAAGCATGAGCTATATTGTTCCCATCGGCCCCTACCATCCTGCGTTGGAAGAGCCGATTCATGCCAAGCTCTATACCGAGGGTGAAGTGATCAAGGACGCCGAGGTTTTCGTCGGCTACAACCACCGCGGCATTGAGAAGCTGGCCACCGAGCGCAACGCCATCCAGACTCTGGTCCTGGTGGAGCGTGTCTGCGGCATCTGTTCTCATTCCCACGCCTTTACCTACGCCCTCTGTGTGGAGGACATTAACGGTCTGGAAGTTCCGAAGCGCGGCGACTACATCCGTGTCATTACCGCCGAGCTTGAGAGGCTGCACTCCCACTTCCTCTGGGCGGGCGTTGCCTGCCATATCATCGGCCATGACAGTATGTTCATGCACATCTGGGATGAGCGCGAGCTGGTCATGGACCTGCTGGAAGAGCTCACCGGCAACCGTGTCAATTACGCCATGTGCACCGTGGGCGGCGCCCGGCGTGATATTTCCGATGATCTTCGCCGCCGTCTTCTGGAAGCCTGCGACAAGCTGAAGGCTCCCCTGGACCGCATTGCGGAGATTGCCCTCACGGATAAGACCATTGCCATGCGCACCAAGGGTGTCGGCGTGCTGACCAGAGAGGATGCCCTCCGTCTGGGCGCCATCGGCCCCCATGCCCGGGCTTCCGGTGTGGATGTTGACGTGCGCCGCGATTCTCCTTACAGCGCTTACGGCGACTTTGAATTCAATGTTCCCGTAGTGGATTCCGGTGACGTCTTCGCCCGTGTGGTGGTCCGCGTGCTGGAGTGCTATGAGAGCATCAAGATCATCCGCCAGGCGCTGGAGAATCTTCCGGAAGGTCCCATCAACCTCGGCACCAAGCTTCCGAAGATTAAAGAGGGCCAGACGGTCAAACGTCATGAGGCTCCCCGCGGCCAGCTGAGCTACATGCTGATGGGCGATGGCAGCTTCAACAACTACCGGATCAGCATCCATGTGCCGAGCTACAAGAACACTCCGACAGTGCCGCACATGCTGAGAAACAACACGGTGGCAGATGCCGGCCTTATCATCGCCAGCATCGATCCCTGCTTCAGCTGCCTGGACCGCTGAATGCACGAACTGGCACTGACGGAAGGAATTCTCTCCATCGTTGCCTCTGAGCAGAAAAAACAGGCCTTCACCCGGGTGTTGGAGATTTCCCTGAAGGTAGGGGAATACTCCGGAGTGATTCCCTCCTGTATAGAGGAGTTTTTCCCCCTGGCGGCGAAGGGCACCGCGGCGGAAGGCGCGAAGCTCATCATGACCCCGGTTCCGGGGGTGTTTGCCTGTTCGGACTGCGGCTTTGAAGGTCCGCTTCCCCGGCATACCGCCTGCTGCCCACGATGCGGCGGCGCCTCGGTCCGGTTGACGGCGGGGAGAGAGTTCTACGTGGAAAACCTGACGGTTGAATAGCTGTAGTGAATTAGTTGAATAGGAAGGAAGTGTAACCTTGCAAAAGACGAAATTACCTGCCGTAGTGGCAACCTTTGTCGTCTGCTTTGCCTTCTGGATCCTGCTGACCTGGTCCTTCTCGGCACAGGAGCTGATTGCCGGTGCTGTCGTGAGCCTCTGCGTGGCTCTGTTCGCGGCCCGCTTCTTCATCCATAAAAAGGCCGGGTGGCTTGCGAATCCCGCAAAGTTCTTCTCCTGCCTGGGATTCTGGCTCTGCATCTTTCCGGTGGAGCTCTGGAAAGCGAATGTCAACATGGCAAAGATTGTTTTCGGCGGCTGCAAAAACGTGAATCCCGGCATCGTGAAGGTGCCCACCGCCATGAAGTCCGACTACGGCGTTGCGGCGGTCTCCAACTCCATTACCCTGACGCCGGGTACCATCACCATGGAGGTGGCGGAGGATCCCCAGGAACAGCGCAACTACCTCTATGTACACTGGATTAACGTGGAAGAAACCGACCCGGCCAAGGCCGGCGAGGCGATTAAGGGAACCCTGGAAAAAGGTTTGAGGAGGGTCTGGCAATGAGTGATATGCTGATTTTCGCCATCTGCTTTGCGGTCCTTGCGGCCCTGAACCTCTACCGCCTGGCTGTGGGTCCCAACGCTGCCGACCGGATGGTGGCGGGCGATGCGATGGACAACCTGATCTGCTGCGCGATGATTCTGTTCTCCCTGATCAGCGGGAGAGGAATTTACCTCGATATCGCGCTGCTGTCAGCGCTCTTCGGCATCATCGATACCATTCTGGTGGGCCGTTATCTGGAAAAGGGAAGGGGGCTGTAAGGAATGGTACTGCGTATTGTCTGTGATGTGTTCTTCCTCATCGGCCTCATCTTTGCTCTGGCCGGCACCCTCGGTATCCTGAAGATGCCGGATACCTTCTCCCGTATGCAGGCCTCCACCTGCGTCTCGACCCTGGGCACGCTGGGCGTGTGCATCGGCGGCGTTCTCTATGCGGCCATCGGAATGCACTCCGCCTCCGCCGCCGTGAAGATTGCCGTGATCGGGCTCCTGATTCTCATCACCAACCCCATCGGCTCTCACGTGCTGGCCCGCGGCGCCTACAAGGCGGGCATCCGTCCGGAAAAGAAAATGGAAACAGATGATCTGGGGAGGGATTTCGATGAGTAGTCTGATGATCGTTCTCGACGTCCTGGTGATTCTGGGACTGGTGGTTTCGGCCATTGTCGCCGTCCACTCTGAAAAGCTCCTGAGCGCGGTGATCGCCCTTTCGGTGACGGGCATCTTCGCGGCGGCGGCTTTCCTCATTATGCATGCGCCGGATGTCGCCATCTCCGAGGCGGCCGTTGGCGCGGCCCTGAGCCCCCTGATCTTCATCGTGGCCCTCAAAAAAATCCGGGGAGGCGATGACAAATGAAGAAATTTCTGACTTATGTCTCTCTCGCGGTGATTCTGTTTGCAACCCTGACGGCAGCGGTGAAAATGTCCACCATGCCCCGCACCTATGACGGGCAGAATGCAACGGTACCTGTCGTTGTCCTGCAGCAGAGCCCCGAGAGCTATGACGTCCGCACGGCGGACGGCGCCGCGGCGGTGATCGTGCAGGAAAACCTTGCCGAGACGCATGCGGTCAACGATGTTACCTCCATTGTTTTCGACTTCCGTGGTTACGATACCATGGGCGAGGCCTTCATCCTTATTACGGCGGTGGCAGGCTCGGCGGTGATCCTCTTTACGAAATCCGTAAAGAAGGAAGAGACCGCGGAGGGAAAGGAGGATGCCCAGTGAAACGCAGAGATTATGACGTGATCCTCCGCTCCGGCGGCGACTCCCTCCTGCCCTTTGCCCTTGTCTTTATGCTGTATGTGATTCTTCACGGACACCTGAGTCCCGGCGGCGGTTTCCAGGGCGGTGTGCTGATGGTGGCATGCGTGCTGCTCATCTACTTCGGGCATGGATATGAGACAACAGTCCGTGCTCTTCAGCCCGGCTTCCTTTCCCGCCTGGAAGGCGTTGCGGTCATCATTTATGTCGCCCTGGCCATGGCAGGTGTCTGCGCAGGGGTTCAGTTCTGCCAGAACATTGCCTATGCCAACGGAAACATCGGAGATCTGCTCTCTTCCGGCACCATCTCCTGGATGGATGAGGCGGTTGCTTTGAACGTCGCAACAGGAGTGGCAGTGCTTTCTATTGCTATGCTTGGCCTTGTGGCCGAAAACAAAGGGGGCGATGACAAATGATTTTACTGAATTATATCGCATCCTTTTTCCTGATCGTCCTGGGCCTCTACTGCATCGTGGTCAAGTATGACCTGATGAAGACGGTCATCGGCCTGTCGATTATGGACTACGGCGTGAATCTTCTGATTATCACCATAGGCTTCAATCCCGGCGGCACGGCGCCCATCTACACCTTCGGAGAGCTGACCCCGAGCAGCTTCTTTGTGGATCCGATTCCCCAGGCCCTGACCCTCACCAGCATCGTCATCGGCGCCTGCGTTACGGCCATGAGCCTTGCTCTTGTCATCAAGCTCCGGGAGATGTACGGAACCACGGATACCCGTGAGATAAGGAGGCTGAGAGGATGATGATTCAACACTTCCCGATTCTCGCCATCATGGCCTATTTCCTGGCGGCCTTCCTCATTGTGGTCTTCGGAAAGAACCGGACGGTCCGCAATGTCCTCGGCTTCCTGGGCACCGCGATTCCTCTCTGCCTGCTGATCGCACTGGCAAAGCCCATTCTCATTCAGAATCAGATCATCGCCTACTGGATGGGCAACCGCGTCCCCGCCGGCGGCTATGCCATCGGCATTGCCCTGGAAGTGGACGCCATGGGCCTCTTCTTCGGGCTCCTGATCGCCACGGCGGTTTTTGTGGCCATGCTCTACAGCTTCAGCTACATGAGCCATGACGACAATGAACCCCAGTATTACACCCTCTTCCTGATGCTCTGCGGCGGCGTTATGGGTCTTGTCCTTTCCGGGGACCTCTTCAACATGTTCATCATGGTGGAGATTCTGACCTTCGCGGCGGTAGCCCTTACGGCCTTCCGCAATACCGTTTTCGGCGCGCTGGAAGCGGCGTTCAAGTACCTGGTTGTGGGCTGCATCGGTTCCACCTGCATTCTGGCGGGCACGATCATGCTCTACGCCCAGGCCCATACCCTGAACTTCGCGCAGCTGGCGGCCTTCCTGCCGGGGAACCTGAACCTGGCCACCATGGTGGCTTACGCGCTCCTGTTCATCGGCTTCTGCACCAAGGCCTTCATCGTGCCCTTCCACCCGCTGGCGGCGGACGCCCACGGCGCGGCTCCGGCTCCGGTTTCGGTGCTCATTTCCGGTGTTCTGACGAAGAGCGGCCTTTACGGCATTCTCCGTCTCACCTACATCCTGTTCCGGACCATGAACCTGGGCACGGTCCAGTTCTGGCTGGTCTTCCTGGGTTCCGTCAGCATGTTTGTCTGCGTTACGATGGCTCTGGCCCAGCATGACTTCAAGCGCCTGCTGGCCTTCCACTCCATCTCCCAGATCGGCTATGTCCTGACGGCTGCGGGTCTGGCCACGGCGCTGGGTGTGTCCTCCGGACTCTACCACGCCATGAACCACACCCTCTTCAAGGGCCTCCTGTTCCTTTGCGCCGGCGCTGTTCTCCATGAGACCGGCACCACCGACCTCGGAAAGCTCGGCGGCCTCTCCAAGCGGATGCCGAAGACCACCGTTCTCTTCCTCATCGGCGCCTTCTCCATCAGCGGCATCCCGCCCTTCAACGGCTTTGCCTCCAAGTGGCTCATTTACCAGGCCACCTATCAGAAGGCTGTGGAATCCGGCAGCATCGGCTTCCTTCTGGTGACGGTGGTGTGCCTTGTGACCTCCACCCTGACCCTGGCCTCCTTTGTCAAGGTTACCCAGTCCGTATTCTTCGGGCAGCTGCCGAAGGAGTATGACAATGTGAAGGAAGTTCCCTTCGGCATGCGCTTCGCCATGGGCATCCTGGCCCTGCTGTGCATCCTGACGGGCCTCTTCCCGGGCTTTGTTACCAATTACCTGACCGAGCCCGCCGCCCGCGCGGTCTTCGGTGCCAACGGCTACATTGATGCCATGATGGGTTCCGGCTATGCCGAGGGCTTCGGCCTTGCGGATACGCTCCCGGTGTCCTTCGCCAATGTGGGTATCTGGAGCCCCATTTCCTGGCTCTGCCTGCTGCTCATCATGACCCTCGCCGTGACCATCGTGGCGGTCTCCTCCAAGTATGACGCGGTTTCCAAAGCCGCCCGTCAGTCGGATCCTCTGCCTCTGGCAGACCTCGAGGCGGCCACCGCAGCCTATCTTCCCACCGCTCCGGCCAACCCCGCGCCGCGCTACGCCACAGGCCATGCGGCCGAGGGCAAGTACGAGCTCTTCTTCGGCGGTGAGGAAAGCGTCTACTCCCAGGTGGGCGGCGACGATATGTTCTGGGGCTTCAAGCACAACTGGCGTCATTACTTCAGCTTTATGCATGAACTCCACAGCGGAATTGTGAACGATTACGCCCTCTGGGCGGTGATAGCGCTGGCGCTTGCCATGCTCTACGCCATGATCATTCTGTAAAGGAGGCGGAACCGTATGACGATTATTACCGATGCCCTGACCTATCTGGCCTACATCCTTATTTTCCCGGGCTTCCTGTTCTGCTTCCTCTCCGGTATGCTCCTCTGCGGTATTGACCGCAAGCTGGTGGCCCGGATGCAGAAGCGTGTCGGCCCTCCGGTTCTCCAGCCCTTCTATGATTTCTTCAAGCTTCTGGGCAAGGAGACCATCGTTCCGGCGGCCGCCAACAAAACGGTCTTCCTGATGGCGCCCCTGGTGGGGCTTGCGGCTCAGGTCGTGCTTCAGCTCTTTATCCCGGTGTTCTCCTTCCACGCCTTCCGGGGTGTGGCGGACGTCATCGTGGTGCTGTACCTGCTCCTGATTCCGGCCCTCTCCGTGATCCTCGGCGCTGCCTCCTCGGGCTCTCCCTACGCCGGTGTCGGCCTCTCCCGTGAGATGGTGACGGTGCTTGCGGTGGAGCTTCCCCTGGTGCTGGTACTTCTGGCGGTGGCCAAGACCGTTGGCAACGCCCTCGGAACCGGCCTCTGCTTCAGCCTCACGGACATCGTCCGCTGTCAGATGGAAAACGGCTCTCTCATTACCCGCCTTTCCATGATCCCGGCGGCCGTGGCCATGCTTCTCATCATCCCCGGTGAGACGGGCTCCCATCCTTTCGATGCGGCTGAGGCCGAAACCGAAATCTGCGAAGGTATGCTGGCGGAGTATTCCGGTGCGCCTCTCGCCGTGTACAAGCTCTCCCATGCGGTGAAGCTCCTGACCATGACGACGCTCTTTACGGCGCTGTTCCTGGGCGGCATCGGCGGGGGAGTGCAGCAGCTGGTCTCCGGTTTGGCGCCGTCCCTTGCGGGCGGGATCGCCATCGTCCTTGAGATCATCATTCTCTTCCTGCTCAGCGTCGTGCTGGTGGCGGTCACGGTTTCCTTTACCCACGCCGTTACGGCCAGGCTCCGCATCGAGCAGCTCTTCAAATTCTACTGGACCGTGGTTACAGGCCTCGCCGCCATCAGCGTGGTGCTTGCCTGGTACGGTCTGTAAGGAGGGAGCGGGCTATGTTTAAACAACTCATTACCGAAAGCATGTCCAAGTCCCCTTGGCTCTTCCACATCAATGCCGGCTCCTGCAACGGCTGTGATATCGAGATTGTAGCGGTTCTTACCCCCCGCTATGACGCGGAGAGGCTGGGCTTCAAGCTGGCGGGTTCCCCCCGTCAGGCCGACATTGTCCTGGTAACAGGCCCGGTCACCAAGCAGTCTCTTCCCCGTGTGCTGCGCGCCATTTCCCAGGTTCCCGAACCCCGCGTGATCGTGACCATGGGCTCCTGCCCCCAGTCCGGCAACGTCTTCCGCGGCAGCTACTCTGTGGCAGGTCCGCTGAGCAAGTATGTGGATGTCGATGTGGACATCGCCGGCTGCGCTCCGAAGCCCGAGGCGGTCATCGACGGCCTGGCCAAGGCCATGGGAATTCTCGCTGAGAAACGCGCCGCCATGTACAAGAAGGACGGCAAGAAGGCCCCGGCCGAGCCGGTCCAGGAAGTAATAGCTGAAGAGGCCCCGGCTGCCCAGGCTGAAGTGCCGGTTGAGGCCGCACAGGAAGGAGGAGAGCAGTAATGGATTTCCCGTATGTTAAAGAAGCTCTGACCAAGCTCTTCTCCAAGCCCAGCACCAACCCCTATCCCTTTGCTCCGGCTCCGGCGAAGCCCAACTACCGCGGACGCATCGTCTTCCACCCCGATAAGTGCATCAACTGCAACATGTGCGAACGCGTCTGCGCCGGTCAGGCTATCAGCCACACCTCCGAGCCCTGCGAGGGCGGCGAGATGATTACCCGCCAGTTCTATCTCGGCTCCTGCACCTTCTGTGCCCACTGCGTGTCCTTCTGCACTCACGGTGCCATCGAGATGAGCGACGATTACCACATGGTCGCTGACTACTACCACGCCCCCTCCTTTGAGGAAGGCGAGCAGGCCCTGATCGTCAGCGGCAAGGTCTTCAAGAAGGCTCCGGTCAAGAAGGCGCCTCCCGCTGCAAAGCCGGCGGCCGCCCCGGAGAAACCCGCTCCGGAAGCCAAACCGGTCGAAAAGGCCGCGCCCGCTCCGGCGGAGAAACCGTCCAAACCCGGCCCGGCCAAGGTTATTACTGCTGCGGACCTTCCTGCGGCGGCACCGGCGGTGAAAGCGGCTCCGGCCATTGAGGATGACGGGAAGCATGCCAAAGTCATCACCCTTGCGGACGTTACCGCGGCCGCGGCAGCCACAGTCGAAACACCGGCCGAGAAAGCTGCCCCTGCAGCCCCGGCTGAGCCCGCTGCTCCTGCGAAGCCCGAGAAACAGGAAGCCAAGGCGGAAGAGGCCTCGGCAGTTCCGCAGCCCCGGGATGACGGCAAACCCGTCCAGGATCCCTCCAAGTGCGTCTACTGCACTCTCTGCGCCCGCAACTGCCCCATGGGTGCCCTGACGGTGGACCGCAAGGCCAAGACCTGGGTTCTGGATGAGGACAGCTGCATTGCCTGCGGTACCTGCCAGGCAGCCTGCCCGAAAGACGCCATCATCATGTAACCCGACCCCATACACTTAAAACACCCCGGCCTTTTCCGGCCGGGGTGGCAACAAACGAGGAAGATGATTTGCACCTTCATGTGCAGATCATCTTCCTTTTTAACGTGCTCCTTATTCTTCCCTTTACGCCTTGCTTCAGTTTTTCCTGAAGCAAGGCGTAAAGGGGTTCCTATGACTGAGTTTTACATTACCATTTCAGCTCACCGTCGCCGCCCATCAGCCGCGTCATTTCTTCGATGCGCTCCAAAGGGAACGGAGGGGAGGAGAGCGGCTTCATGGCCAGCGACATCAGCTTCATGGGATTGTCATCTGCTGCAATACGATTAGAGCTTAACGCTCCACACACCCTGCAGCG
>CAMONN010000035.1 GCA_946620645.1 uncultured Clostridia bacterium | reverse complement strand
CGATTTCTAAACTGACCTGCCTGCTCCTGGTCCTGGCCATGGCCCTCGGCCTGGCGGCCTGCGGCAGCACTGCGAGCGCCCCTGCCGCCAGCACTGAGGCGAACCTCTCCGCTGCCTATGACAAGTATCTGGGCGAGCTGAAGGCGACCGGTTCCAAGGGGACCCTGACGGTTGCGCTCTCTCCGGACTTTGCTCCCATGGAGTTCTATGATGTGGCCAAGAGCGGCGATGACGCCATTGTCGGCTTCGACGTCCTGCTGGCTAACTACCTGGCGAAGGAGCTCGACATGACGCTTGCGCTCAAGCCCATGAGCTTTGACGCCGTTCAGGCCGCTGTCCAGACCGGCAACGTGGATATCGGTATCTCCGGTTTCTCCTGGACCTTTGAGCGTGCTGAGAACTACGAGCTGTCCGACTGGTATGTCGCCGGCGACAACGAGACCGAGCAGACCATCATCTGCCTGAAGGAGAACGAGGGCAAGTTCACCAAGCCCGAGGACTTCGTCGGCTACAAGATCGGCTATCAGGGTGCCTCTCTCCAGCAGGTTCTGGTGGAAGAGACCTTCAAGGATCTCGATGTTGACATCAGCAACGTCTATGTCGACCTCGGTACCGCGGTCGAGGCCCTGAAGGCCAAGCAGATCGACTTCATCGCTGTCGCCCAGGGCAACGGCGAGGCCATCATCGCCAACGCCGAAGACAGCATCGGCTTCACCGGCTTCCAGTTCGAAATTGACGAGAAGTACAAGAACAACGTTTGCCTCATCAAGAAGGGCAACACCGAGCTTCTGGAGCAGGTCAACGCCGCTCTGGGCAAGGCCCTGGAGAATGACTACTACTCCGGCTGGTACGATGCCTGCAAGGTTTACGCCTCCATCTCCACACTGGATGAGCTTGGCTTCGACGAGCAGGGCAACAAGATTACAGAATAAACCCTGCTGAAGAGCACGGAACATCATCTGAGATTGAATGAATGAAACAGGCGGAAGAGCCGGACTTGCGGTTCTTCCGCCTCCATAACACACAGGAGAGCATGAAGGTATGACTTTTCTCACAAACATCGCGAAGATCATGTCCAGGTACTGGCAGGTTTTCCTGATCCAGGGCATTGGCTACACTCTGCTGCTGTCGCTGATTGCGGTGGGCGGCGGCGCCTTCTTCGGGGCTTTGCTGGCTCTGGCGAAGCGCTCCAAACTGAAGATTTTAAAGGCCTTAGTCAACATTATCGTGGAGGTTGTCCGTGGGACGCCGGTCCTGCTTCAGCTCTATATCGGTGTGTTTGCGTTCCCGCTCATCATCCCGAAGCTCTCCTCCATGCCGTATATCTATTCGGTTTCCATCGTCCTGATCATTAACTCCAGCGCCTATGTGTCCGAGATCATCCGCTCCGGCATTGAGGCGGTGGATTCCGGCCAGATGGAGGCGGCCCGTTCTCTGGGCCTGACCCAGAGAACCGCAATGCTCTCCATTGTGCTGCCCCAGGCCATCAAGAACATCCTTCCTGCCCTCGGAAATGAGTTCATTATGGTCGTGAAGGAGACCTCCCTGGCCTCCACCTTCTTCGTCGGCGAACTGATGACCGCCTACCTGAAGGTCAAGGGCTATACCTACCTGACCATGGAATGCCTGATTATTGTCGGTGTGCTGTACCTGGCGCTGACCTACATCCTTTCAAAGATTCTCAAAGCCTGGGAGAGGAGAATGAAAGCCCATGCCTGAAGTGATGCTTGAAATCAAGAATATATACAAGAACTTTGGGGATCTCCGCGTCCTGAAAGGGGTCTCCACCACGGTAAACAAGGGCGAAGTGGTGTCCATCATCGGGGTTTCCGGGTCCGGTAAGTCCACGTTTCTCCGCTGCATGAACCTGCTGGAGGAGCCCACCTTCGGCGAGGTCTGGATGGAGGGCAGGCTGATGACGCCGGTGGATCCCTACCTCCGGGAAGAGACCATCTGCGCCACCCGTACCTTCAAGAATCTTGTGGCGGGCGGCATGGACCGGGACGCCGCCATCAAAAAGATCAAGGACGAAGACCTCCTGAAGGAAAAGCACCCCCGGGCGGAAGGCCCGGAGTACCAGGCGCTGATGAAGAAAATCTATGATGAGAATCATATTGACATCAACCTCGGCCGCCAGAAGATGGGGATGGTTTTCCAGAACTTCAATCTCTTCAACAACAAGACCGTAAAGGAAAACATTACGCTGGCCCCGATCAAGATCGGGAAGCAGAGACTCAAGGACGCCAAAAAGCGGGGAGAGGCCGTCACCAAGACCCCTGACGATATCGAGAAGGAAGCCAACGAGAAAGCCATGCAGCTCCTGACCCGTATCGGCCTTCAGGATAAGGCGGACGTCTATCCCTCCACCCTTTCCGGCGGACAGAGACAGCGTGTGGCGATCGTCCGGGCACTTGCCATGGAGCCGGACGTCATGCTCTTTGACGAGCCCACCTCCGCCCTGGACCCCGAGATGGTCGGCGAGGTGCTGGACCTGATCCGCAGCCTCGTGAAGAGCGGGATGACTTCGGTGATTGTGACCCACGAGATGGGCTTTGCCAAGGAAGTTTCCGACAGAGTGCTCTTTATGCACGATGGCGTGATCGCGGAAGAGGGAACGCCCGAAGAGGTGTTCAACAACCCCAAGAACCCCCGCTGCCGGGAGTTCTTGAGCAAGGTACTCTACTGAATGACCGGGGCGCCGGAAGGCGCCCCATTTTTACACAGCGCGCCGGCCGTCATAAGCTGGGCCGGATTACAGAGGAGGAGATCACATGAAATCAAACAGTTCTGTACTGGATTACATTGACGCCAATGCCGAAAAGTATACGGGTATCTCCCACAGCATCTGGGAGTATGCCGAGCTCTCCCTGAAGGAGTATAAGAGCGCTGCCCTGTATATCAAGGCCCTGCGGGAAGAGGGCTTCACCGTGACCGAGGAGCTGGGCGGGATCGCCACGGCCTTCTCCGCATCCTACGGCTCAGGCCGCCCGTACATCGGGATCCTGGCGGAGTTTGACGCGCTCTCCGGCCTGTCCCAGAAGCAGGGGATCTCCACCAAAGAACCCAGGGACGGAACCTCTCCCACGGACCCGGGCCACGGCTGCGGACATAACATGCTGGGCGCGGCTTCCTTCGGGGCCGCCTGCGCCATCAAGAATTACCTGCAGCAGAGCGGCCAGTCCGGTACGGTGATTTTTTACGGCTGCCCTGGGGAGGAAGGCGGCGCCTCCAAGGCTTTCCTGGCGCGGGACGGCGTCTGGAAGGATCTGGATGCTGCCCTGACCTGGCATCCCGGCGATGCCAATGAGGTCACCACCGGTACCTGCAACTCCTGCATCCAGGTGCTCTATCAGTTTAAGGGCATCGCCGCCCATGCCGCCGGCTGCCCGGAGCTGGGACGCTCGGCCCTGGACGCGGTTGAGCTCATGAACACCGGCGTACAGTACCTGCGGGAACACATGAAGCCGGAGTGCCGCATTCACTATGCCATTACCAACGCCGGGGGCGTGTCCCCCAACGTGGTGCAGCCCAACGCCGACGTCCTTTACATGGTGCGCTCCGTGGCGGTGGAGGACTCGGTTGCCCTGCAGGCCCGGGTGGACAAAATCGCCGAGGGCGCCGCCCTGATGACCGAGACCACCTATGACCGGATCTTCATCGACGGCACGGCGAACACGGTTCCCAACGGCGTCCTGGAAAAGCTCCTGCACGAAAAGATGCTGGAGGTTCCTCTGCCAACCTATACCGACGAGGAATGGGCATACGCCCGTGCCCTGAAGGAAACCTATCCCGACACCGGGGAGCTGCCCGGCCTGGGCGCCCGGGTGAAAAGCGATATTGCCCGTGAGGTGGAGGAGAAAACCCAGGGCGGAAAACGGGCCCTGAACGACTTCGTTCTTCCCTTCTACCACGGGGATGACTTTACCCCCGGCTCCACAGACGTGGGGGATGTCAGCTGGCTGACGCCCACGGCCCAGTTCCACGCGGTTTGCGAGACCGCCGGGGCCCCGGGACATTCCTGGCAGATTGTCTCCTGCGGGGCGTCCTCCATCGGGGACAAGGGACTTATTTACGCGGCAAAGGTTCTGGCCCTTGCGGCAATTGACCTCTTCGAGAAGCCGGAGCTCCTCAGCGCCGCACGGGCGGAGTTTGAAGAGCGGACAAAGAAAGGCTACACCTGCCCCATTGAGCCGGGCGCCGTCCCCATCGCGCTGTAAGCCCCTTCGAAACGGAAACTGGTTTTTCGGGTGAGCAGCCCGCGGACCGGAAGGAGAAGCATATGGAAACACCCCTCGGAAATTCATATCTTGAGGTGAATCTGACCGCCCTTCGGAAGAATCTGGAACAGATCCTTTCGGAGCTGGGCCCCGGCAGGCAGCTGATTCCCGTGCTGAAGGACAATATGTACGGTCTCGGCGCCGGGGAAATGGCGAAGCTCTGCCGCGAATATCCTCAGATCGGGTGGGTTGCGGTTTCCCAGGTCCGGGAAGCGCTGGAACTGCGCGGTGTGATTCCCGGCTGCGAAATTCTGGTCATGGGGAACACGCCTTCCTTCCAGCTGGATACGGCCGTGGCCCAGGGGCTGACCCTGAGCTGCGGGCGTCTGGGCATGCTGGAAGAGCTGGCGGAGGCTGCGAAAAGAACCGGGAAACCGGCAAAATTCCAGCTGAAGATTGACCTGGGGCTGCACCGCATCGGCCTTGAACCGGAGGAACTCCCCGCCTGGATTGAAGAATATCGCGAATTCGGGCCGCGGCTCTGCCTGAAGGGGGTCTATTCCCACTTCTCGGACGCCGGGAACCCGGCCCTCAGCCGGCAGCAGTTTGCACGCTTTCAGGAGACGCTTTCCGCACTGGAAGCCGCCGGGATCTCGGTCCCCATGGCTCATATCGCGGCGACGGCCTCCTTTGAGGATTTTCCCGAGTTTTCCATGGATGCCGTGCGCATCGGGCGCAGGCTCATCATGGACAAGCCCGGCGAAGCAGGGGGAAAGATCCGGGAGGCCGCCAGCTGGCGGAGCTTTATTACCAATCTGAAGCCGCGGAAAAGGGGAGACATCCTGGGCTACGGCGGCCGGTGCCGCCTCGACCGGGACTGCCTGGTGGCCACCGTCTGCGCCGGCTACGGCGACGGGCTGAATCAGGATCTTGTAAGGATCGGCGGCCCGGTTCTGGCCGGGGGAAAACGCTGCCGGCTGCTGGCCTGCTGTATGGACCAGTGCATGGTCGACGTGACGGAGGCTCCCGGGGTCCGGGTCGGAGACGAAGTCACCTTCTTCGGCTATGACCGGGAAGGAAATTACCTCTCCTCCCAGGAGGTGGCCGCCCTGGTAAACAGCGACGAGGGCTGCGGCCTCACCACCGCCCTCTCTGCCCGGGTTGAGCGGATCTATACGGAATAAAGGGAGCACGCGCCTCCCGGATCAGACAAAGAGAAAAGGCTGACGGATTCACTTTCCGTCAGCCTTTCAGCTTCTCTGCACCGACCCGGTCCTGCTGCGGTTTTCCGCCTGGCAGGAGGAAAACCTTTACCGCTACTGCAGGGATGCGGTTGCCGCCATGAGCGCCCGGAACCCGCTGCGGGAAGACGAGCTGGAGGATGCGGCGAAGTTCTTTAACGCCGTGATTCTTTCCTACTGGGACGGGACCCTCTCCCGGAAGCGCGATATGCTGGAGACCATGCCCGGCTGCCGGCCCTTCTTCCGCTGCGCGGAGGGCTACAGCTACGGCTGGTGGCTGCAGGAGCTGATGGACAGCGCCTCCCCGCTGCTGCAGGGCTTCTCCCTCAGCTGGGGCGGAACCCGGGCCGCAGGATAACATATACGGAAAATCCCCGCCCATCGGCTGCAGGCCGGTGAGCGGGGATTCTCTCATCTGCGGTTAATCCAGAATTCTGCCGTCCCTGGAGATGGTTATAATCTGCCAGGGGATAAACTTCCCGCTGTTGCGGAGGGCGGTTTCCGCCGCCCGCTGCAGTCCGCCGCAGCAGGGCACCTCCATCCGGACAACGGTCACGCTCTTAATGTCGTTGTCACGGATGATCTCCGTGAGCTTCTCAGAATAGTCCACGGCGTCCAGCTTCGGGCAGCCGATCAGGGTTACTTTTCCTTTCATGAACTCTTCATGCATATTGGCATAGGCATAGGCGGTGCAGTCCGCCGCAATCAGGAGCTTTGCCCCCTGGAAGAAGGGTGCCTGCGTCGGAAGGAGCTTAATCTGGCAGGGCCACTGGTTGAGCCGTGAGACGGCCCGGCCGCCGGCGGGGACCGTTTCCTGTTCCGGTACTGCGTCTGTCTCTCTGTGCAGCTCCATCATCCTCGAACCGGGGCAGCCGCCTGCGGGCCGGCCCCCGTGAAGGAGCTTCTCTGCGGCCTTTTTGGCCTGGCTGGCCTTTACCGCGGCCTCGTCATAAGCGGGCGCTTCTCTTTCCTCAAAGCTGATGGCGCCTGTGGGACATCCCGGCAGGCAGTCGCCCAGACCGTCACAGAAGTGCTCACGGACCAGCCTGGCCTTCCCGTCCACGATGTCAATGGCACCCTCATGGCAGGCGCTGGCGCAGAGCCCGCAGCCGTTGCATTTTTCTTCATCAATATGGATAATTTTACGGATCATGGTGATGGCCTCCTTGCTTTTCTGAAGCCAGTCTACTATAATCCGGTTGGAAAGTATGTGGTTATAACCACATTTCAAGAGGGAGACGGGAATTTTTTATGGAGATCGATCATCTTCAGAAATCGAGAATTTTCAGCGGAATGTCCGAATTGGAATTCTCTTCCGCACTGGCTGCCCTACAGGCCCGTGAAAAGCGGTATCAAAAGGGACAGACGATCCTGAATGCGGGGGATTACACGGACCGGCTCGGCCTTGTCCTGGCAGGCAGCGTGACCATTGAAAGCAATGACGCCTGGGGGAACCGCACGATTCTCAGTCATGTGGGAGAGGGTCAGTTTTTTGCCGAGAGCTATGCGCTGCTCCCGGACGAGCCGCTTCTGGTGGACGTTGTTGCCAATGAGGACTGCCGCGTGGTTTTTCTCCGGGTGGGAGGCGTTCAGGCGCTCTCGAATCTTTCAGAGCCTTGGGTCGGCAGGTTCACGGCAAATCTGCTGGCAATCTCAGCCCTGAAGAATCTTCACCTCTCCGGCCGCAGCTTTCACACGGCGCCGAAGACCGTCCGCGGCCGGGTGATGGCCTATCTCAATACCCTGTCCCTGCAGACCCAGCGCCGGGAGTTTGACATCCCCTTTGACCGGCAGCAGCTGGCCGATTATCTGAACGTGGAACGGACGGCCCTGTCTAAAGAGCTGGGGAGGATGCAGAAGGACGGCCTGATCCGCACGAAAAAGAAGCATTTTATCATCTTCGGATAGTACGGAAAGGGGAGAATCGTTTTATTGTTCAGCCTTCGGTATACCGGACCTGACGGTGCTGTTTCAGGCGAGAGGACAGGAGATTGCTCTCCTGTCCTCATTCGCTGTCGGGGAATCACTTGTTGTTTCTGCCTGTATATTGCGGGGAAAACGACAGTCTTCGGCTGCAGCAGGCACGAATCAGCTCGCTGTCATGAGTGACCACGAGAACCGTTGCGCCCATGCCCTGAAGCTGCCGCAGGAGGCCCGCGGTTTCCATCATGTGGGCATAGTCCAGCCCGCTGGTAGGCTCGTCCAGCAGAAGGAGCTTTCGCCCCGAGGCCAGCGCGCAGGCGATGGCGAGCCGCTGCTTCTGCCCGCCGGAGAGACTCTGGGGGTGACGTTCCAGGAGGCCGCCCAGATCCAGCTGCTTCAGGATCTCTACGGCGCGCGCCTTCTCATTGGCCGTCCCCTTGGGCAGAGAGATCAGCACCTCGTCCAATACGCTCTCGGTGAAGAGCTGGTTGCCGGTGTCCTGCATCACCATGAAGCAGAGCTTCTGCCGTGCCTTGCGGTCATATCGCTTTCCGTCAAGCTCCAAGCTGCCCTGGCAGCGCTTCTCCAGGCCGCAGAGACAGGAGAGGAAGCTGGTCTTCCCCGCGCCGTTGGAGCCGGTGATGGCGGTGATCTCCCCGGCGGCAAGCCGCAGCTCCGGGAAATCAAAGACCGGATGCCCGGCGCCGGGATAGGTGAATCGAAAATCACGCAGGATGATCTCCCGGTCACCCTCTTTGATAGTGGGAAGCTGGATCTGATCCGGTGCCTCCTGCATCGTCGAGCGCAAGCCCATGACGGCGAGCGTCTCCCCGGTCAGCGTGTCCTTTTCCTTCCCGCTAAGTTCCCTGATGGTCCTGCCGTCCCGCAGGATCACGGCCCGGTCGATCAGATCCCAGAGATACGCGATCCGATGCTCGGCAGCGATGATGGTCTTGCCCTGGCGCCGCCAAAGCCGGATCAACTCCCGCAGAGCCAGCGTCGCCTCAAAATCCAGATTGGCCGAGGGCTCGTCCAGGAGGATGATCTCCGCGCCGCTCACATCCACCGAGGCACAGGCGATCTTCTGCTTCTCCCCGTCGGAGAGACGGAAGATGTTTCGATCCATGAGTTTCTCCAGACGGAAGCGGGCCACCGTGCCGTCGATCCGTTCATAGATCTCCCGCTCCGGAAGACCGCGGTTTTCACAGCCGAAGGCCAGCTCCCCGGTGGTGTCCACGTTATAAAACTGGCTGCGCGGGTTTTGGAAAACCGTGCCCACCTGCGCGGCTGTTTCATAGAGCTCCCGCTCCTGTACGCTCTGGCCGTCGACGGTCACGCTGCCCTCAACAACACCGGGATAGAAGTGCGGGATCAGACCGTTGATCAGTCGCAGGATCGTGGTCTTGCCGCAGCCGGAAGGCCCGGTCAGCAGAACAAATTCTCCGTCCCGCACCGTCAGACTGACATCCGAGAGGCTGCTTGCCTGTTCGCTGTTGCTTTCTCCCAAGCCGTAGCGGAAGCTCACATGTTTCAATTCTACCATAGCGCCACCCCACAGATCTCCAGGATCCAGACCGCGATCACGAACAGGCATCCGGCCAGCAGAACACAGTCCTGCGCCCGAAAGCCGATCCGGCAGATGTTGGTCCGGCGCACAGGGCCGCCCAGTCCCCGGGTCAGGGCGGAGGCGGAGAGCTCCTCCCCGATGCGCACGGTGGAGGTCATCATGGGCACCAGCTGATATTCCAGCACCTGCGTTCCCTTGGCGCCGCCCAGATGAATGCCCCGCATGCGCATGGCCCGGCGGATGGAGCGCCACTCCGCCCCGATGGTGGGAAAGAGCCGGAACATCACCGACATGGGGATCGTGACAGCCTGGGGCATGTGCAGCCGCTCCATCGCAGAAATGAACTCGCTGACGGAGGTGGAGGCGATCAGATATTCTCCCATGACGACGGTCACCACGAACCGGGTCAGAATCCCGCCGCACATGAGCGCGATGAAATTCAGTACGCCCGGCAGATATGGTAAAGCGAACAGCAGGCCGTAACCCACAGCAAGCATGAGTACGCCCCGCAAAAAGCGTTTCCCTTGCCGCTCCACCAGCAATAGCGCAAAGGGCAGCGCGGAGAGGACCGTCTTGATCGACCGCAGCGCCTCGCCGCCAAGGCCCCCCATCACGAAGAGGGCCAGGATCAGTACCAATGCCAGCTTGGTGCGGGGATCCAGGAAGCCCCGGCGGGCCTCCTGGGATCGTTCAGAGGAATAGGCCATCAGGCGAGCCCGGCCTTTTCAAAGTGCTTTTTCAGCAGCGCCCGTCCCAGCAGACCGCCGAGAATGCCGCAGACAAAGCAGGCGATCAGCAGCACCGGGGCCATCCACAGGGGCATCAGCTTCTGCACAGCGGAGATATAAGCCTCGCCATAGTCCGCCCGCTGGGCAAAGTAGCCCTCATAGTCGGTAAAGAGCGGCAGATAGTTGCCGAAGATCCACATGCTGAAAAGGCCATAGCTCAGCACCGCCTTCTTCGCGCTCTTGTATGCGCCGCTCTTGAAGCAGAGCTCCGCCAGCAGTCCCGCGACGGCGCAGGTCAGAAGCGGCCAGGGGCCCATACCGGTCAGCAGCATGAGGATGCCCATGATCATGGCAAAGATGAAGATCATGCCGGGCTTTTTCACCTTGGTCAGAAACAGCATGAACGGAATGCCGCCGAGAATCGGCACCAGCACGCTCAGCAGCGGCAGGAAGATGGGGATCATGCCAAGCATCGCCACCGCAAATAGAATGACGAAATAGATCGCCCCGTAAATACCCACATTGATGAGGTCGCGTCCTTTGAGTTTGTTGTCGGTTTTCATAGATCGATTCCTCCCATTTCTTTATGTTCTGACCTTCCAGCTGGCGGCCTCGCGGCGCTCGCCGATGAAGGTTTTATAGATGCCGTCCTCCGCCATCAGGCTCTCATGGGTCCCCTGCTGGACGATCCTGCCGTGGTCGATCACCAAGATCTGATCCGCGTGTTCCACGGTCTTGAGCCGGTGGGCGATCATGACGACGGTCTTTTCCTCCGTCAGGGCCTGGATGGCCCGCATGAGCTCGTTCTCGTTTTCCGGATCCACGTTGGCGGTAGCCTCGTCCAGAAAGATCACCGGGGCGTCTTTCATCATGGCCCGGGCAATGGAAATGCGCTGCTTCTCCCCGCCGGAAAGACTGGCGCCGCCCTCGCCGATGACCGTGTCGTAGCCATCCGGCAGCGACATGATGAAGTCGTGGCAGCAGGCCTTCTTCGCCGCCGCGATCACGGCGTCCATGCTCGCCTCCGGCTGGCCGAAGCGGATGTTGTTGGCGATGGTGTCGTGGAAGAGGTAGACGTTCTGGAACACGAAGGAGAAATTGTCCATCAGGGAATCCATGTCATAGTCCTTCACATTTCGCCCGCCCAGCGTGACGGGGCCTGCGTCCACATCCCAGAAGCGGGCCAGGAGATTGACCAGCGTGGTCTTGCCGCCGCCCGAAGGGCCAACGATGGCCGTGGTGGTCTTCTCGGGGAGGAGCACCGAAACGCCGTCGATGACCTTTCGCTTTTCGTAGGAGAACTCCACCTTGTCGGCGCAGAGCTCCCTCGCTGCAGGCTCGATGCTCTCGCCGGCGATGTCCATCTGCGGGGTGTCCAGGATCTCCTGGGCCCGGTTGACGCTGACCTCCACCACCCGCAGCAGGGCGGAATAGTTGCCCGCAGTCTCGAGGCTGGCGTAGACGATGAAGGCGGAGATCACCATGACGACCGCCGTCAGCGCATCCATGCTGCCCGCGCAGTAGAAGGCGCAGGAAAAGCCCACCATGCAAACGCCCGTGAGCTTGGCAAGGAAGCTCTGGATCGTCATGCGCGGGATCAGGGTCATCTCCATGTCGGTGTTGATTTTCACGTTTTCGGCAATGGCGTCGTTGAGCTCCCGGCTCTTCACGCCGGTCAGATGATAGGCCTTGACCTCGGTCATGCCCTGCAGGTACTCCAGCACCTTCTCCACCAGCTTTTCGTCTGCCTCGATCTTGCGCGGGGCAAGACGGCCCGCCGCCGTCTGCAGAAAGCGGTTGGCCAGCAGGAAGAGGGCAAAGCCGCAGAGCAGTACCAGGGCGATGCGCCAATCGAAGAAGAGGAGCATCACGATGATCAGCGAAGTGGTCAGCAGCCCCTCGCACACCAACATCACCACGCGGGTCGCCACATTCTCCAGGCTCTCCATGACGTTGGTGGTGACAGAGGTGATCTGGCCCAGGGAGTTCTCGTTGAAGTAGCCCATGGGGAGATAGCGCATGTGCTCCGCGATCTCCACCCGCTTTTTGGCGCAGGTGTCATAGCCCGCCTCGGTCTGGAGCATGGTGCTTTTGGCCTTGATGAACCCGGAGCCCAGGATACTCAGCAGCATGATGCCGAGGGAGAGCAGGATGTCCGCCGTGGTCACGGTGCCGCGTAGCAGGGCGCGCACCATGCAGGCGATGGCCGGGATCTTCAGGGCCTCGAAGATGGCCTGCAGCACGCCCAGCCAGATCGAGGCGCGGAATTTATGCCGGTTTTCCTCGCCGCAGAAGGCGAAAAAGCGCTGTATGGTCTTAACCATTGTCTTTCACCTCCATATGTGCGTTCCACATTTTCTCATATAGTCCGTGTTTTTGGAGCAGTTCTTCGTGCGTGCCCGCATCGTCGATCTGACCGTCCTTGATGACATAGATCTTGTCAGCGTCCATGACGGTGGAGAGCCGGTGGGCGATGACGATCAGGGTCTTGCCCGCGG
>CAMONN010000034.1 GCA_946620645.1 uncultured Clostridia bacterium | reverse complement strand
TGCTTATTCTATCGTATCCTCGCCTGTTTTGCAAGGGCTTTTTCAAAATGTGCCTTCGCCCCGGGGTAATTCGCCGTTGTTGATTCTCTTCAGGTCTGATATAATGCAGGAAGAAATATGAGATGCTGCATCTGAGACTTCTGAAAGGAGATCTCCAATATGAACCTGACAAAAAACGCTGAAACGCCGGCCCCGTCTCCCATCCGGACTTTCCTCATCGCTGCTGACGGCTTCGAGGAAGTGGAAGGCCTGACCGTGGTGGACCTTCTGCGCCGGGCGGGCTTTGTGTGTGAAATTGTTTCTCTCTCCGACGGAGAGACCGTCACCGGTTCCCACGGCATCCGCATCGGCGCCGACCGGTTCTTTTCCGAAACGGTGCCGGAGGACTATGACGCCGTCATCCTCCCGGGCGGTCTCCGGGGAACCGAGGCGCTGAAGGCCGACAGAAGGGTCCTGAGCCTCCTGCAGCGCATGCACGCCGCCGGGAAGCTCACCGCCGCCGTCTGCGCGGCGCCCACCGTGCTGGCGGAAGCCGGCCTGCTGGGCGGACGCCGTGCCACCTGCTACCCCGGGATGGAGGAGAAGCTGACCGGAGCTCTCCCCTGCACGGATTCCGTTGTCCGGGACGGGACGGTCATCACCAGCCGCGGCGTCGGAACCTCCATTGCCTTCGCGCTCTCTATTATTGCGTATCTGGATTCCGGGGAGCATGCGGAGGAAATCGCCCGCCGGATTGTCTATGCCTGACCGGGCGGGGCACCGCGCCGGCTACTGAATCAATGCCAGCAGCTCCTCCCTGGAGAGGGCGGAGAAGGCCACCTGTTCGCCGCCGATAATCTCATCCGCCAGGTTCAGCTTCGCCTCCTGGAGCTGCTGAATCTTCTCCTCAATGGAGTCCCTGGCAATCAGCTTATAGACGGTTACGGGTTTCCGCTGTCCGATGCGGTGGGCCCGGTCCGTAGCCTGGTTCTGAGCCGCGGCGTTCCACCAGGGGTCGTAGTGAATAACGATATCCGCGCCCGTGAGGTTCAGCCCCGTGCCCCCTGCCCGCAGGGAAATGAGAAACAGCGGAACATCCCCCTCGTTAAAATCCGTCACAAGGCGCAGCCGCTCTTTCTTCGGTGTGGCCCCCGTAATCTCGTAATAAGGGATACCCTCCAGAGTCAGGCGCGCCTTCAGAAGGTCCAGCATACTGGTAAACTGGGAGAACAGCAGCACCCGGTGCTCGCCTTCGATGGCGCTGCGCAGCAGGTCGATGCAGGCCTCCATTTTGGCGGAGCCTCCGCTGTAGTTTTCAAACAGCAGCGCCGGATCGCAGCAGATCTGGCGGATGCGCGTCAGCTCGGCCAGAATCTGGATCTTGCTCCTCCGGAAGCTCTCTTCCGTCTCTTCCTCCAGCAGATTCTTCATCCGCAGCACCTGGGCGTCATAGAGCTTCTGCTGTTCCTCGCCGAAGCGAACCACCTGGGACTCCTCCACCTTTTCCGGCAGGTCCTTCAGCACCTCCGTTTTCAGACGGCGGAGGATGAAGGGCGCCACCATCCGTCTCAGACGCAGAGAAGCCTGCTCATCCCCGTCCCGGGTGATGGGCTTTTCCAGTTCCTGGCGGAAGGTTTCGTAGCGGTAAAGGAAGCCCGGCATCAGGAAATCGAAGATACTCCACAGCTCGCTCAGCCGGTTTTCAATAGGCGTTCCCGTCAGGGCGAAGCGGTGCTTCGCCTGAATGATCTTGACCGCCTTCGCCGAGGCTGTGATCTGATTTTTAATAAACTGGGCCTCGTCCAGCACCTCGTACAGAAAGACTCTGTCTTCGTAGGCCGTGATATCCCGTTTCAGATGGTCATAGGATGAAATCAGCACATCCCAGCGGCCGCTGCGGCTGATGATCTCCCGGCGTTCGTTCTGGTTTCCCTCCACCGGCCGGACGGTCATACCGGGCGCGAAGCGTCGGAACTCCTCCTCCCAGTTATAGACCAGGGACGCCGGGCAGACGATGAGGGAGGTGCCGATTCTGCCCTCCAGCTTTTCCGAAAGCAGCAGCGCAATCACCTGCAGGGTCTTTCCCAGCCCCATCTCATCCGCGAGAATGCCCCCGAAGCCGCAGCCTGCCAGGGTTCTCAGCCACTTGTATCCGTAAACCTGATAGCCCCGCAGGATCTGCCTGAGCTCCTCCGGCACTTCATAATCGGATTCCTTCACGCTGTGAAAGTCCTTAATGAGCTGCCGGTAGTGCCGGTCGCGGGTGGTATAGATTTTCTGGGCGTTCTCCAGCATCTGTTCCAGATAAAGCGCCCGGTAGGCGGGGACCGTGATGTCACCGCTCAGCAGTTCCTTCTTTCCCAGCTGCAGGGTATCGGTCAGGGCTGCAAGCTCCCCGATACTGTCGTCCATGCGGACAAAATCCCCGTTCTTCAGCCGGTGGTATTTTTTCTTCTGCCGGTAGCTGTTGAGAATTTCCGCCAGTTCCGCAAGGCTCACGTCCTCGGAGGAAATCTTCAGATCCATGAGGCCGCTCTCCACCGAGACGCCCACCTGCACCTTCACGCCCCGCCGCACGGTCAGCGTGTCAAAGCGCGTGGTGCTCATCACCTCGCCCAAGCCGCAGAGAACGTCCACGCCCTCGGTCAGGACCCGGAAAACGCTGTCCTCGTCCTCCCCGGCCAGGAACTCCCCGTCGGTTTCACGAAGGATGGGAAAAAACTCCTCCAGACGCATCAGCACCGCGGTCTCCTGAAACTGATCCCGGAAATCCGCAAGGGGACTGTCTTCCCTCACCCAGTCGGACAGCGGATACTCCGCCTGTTCCCCGTACTGCGCCACCGCGCGGCAGACGGGCCGCCCCTCTTCGGCATCGAGATAAAAGCGGAAACCCACCTCCGGCGGCAGGAAGCGGAGGAGCTCCTCCCGGTCGGGTTCTGAAAGATCAATGCTTTCCTGCAGCTCCGGCAGGATATGATAGTAAAAATCCGTCAGGAAGGTCCGGCCGATGTGCATCTCCAGCTTCTCCCCGTCCCCGTCCGCGAGCAGCGGTTCCAGGGCCCGGGCAGTCCGGGTATCCATGTGTGAAAGGCAGCCCTCCTGCAGGCAGTAGCGCGCGTGGAGACCGTCCAGGATTCTGGGCAGAACGCCCTTCAGGATCAGGCCGTGAAACACGCCGTCGTCGCTTACATCCCGGGTCAGGGACATGGAGATCTTTTCAGCGGTTTCCCGGACACTCAGCTTCCGGACGCTTCCGTCCGGCGCCTTCATGTCAAGGGTCCGGCCCAGCGTCAGACGGTAGAAATCGTCCAGCAGCGCGCCGTACAGACTGATCCCCTGAAGTCTGGCCGAGCGGCCGTAGCCCTGTTCCTCATGATGCCGCTTTTCCAGGACCGCCTGGCGAATCAGGTCATACCACTTCCGGTCCTCACCTTCAAAGGAATCCCTGCCGAAGTGCAGGGATATTTTCTTTCCCAGCGGAAACTCGGCCCCGGACTGAACGGCCTCCACCAGCGCCTCCGGGTCTTTCAGCACGTAGAGCTTTTCACCCTTCCCGATCCGAAAGCCCAGCTCCAGCGCGTTCCCGGTGTCCAGCAGCCGGGGCTGCAGATGCGCCAGCCCAGCCCCGGACTCCTCCGGAGCGCTATCCGGATCCTGTGCCCGGCTCTTCCCGGCGGCGTTGCGCCGGTAGCGCCCCCAGAAGCTGTCGATCAGTTTTCTGGCCCGGAGATCGGTGGCGTCCCAGCCGGCCTGGTCACCGAGTTCCTCCACCCCCCGGATGAGAAGTGCGAGACAGTGCTCGCAGATTTCCATGTTATCGCGGTCCGGATAAGTCCGGTAGTAGCCCCGGCAGCCGTACACCGGACAGTTCAGACTGTAGACCCTGTCCCGGGAAAAACGAAGGGAGGCCATGGTATTAGCCCCCTTTTTCACGGCTCCCCGCACAATCACGGCTTTCCCGCCGGTACCCGGCTCGTCGGTGTAACAGTTGCGCACGTCGATATCATAGACGGTGCCGTCAGCCAGGAGCTCATTGGCCTTTTCCCAGGTGTCGGCGTAAATCAGAAGATTCCGGGTAAAGCGCGCCGGGACATAGTAGCGGTAGCCGCTGTCAGCAGCTCCGGCGCCGTCATCCGGTTCCTTGGCCGCAGCCGCGGTTTCGGCCGGACTTTCAGCGGCGTAGGGTGCGATCCGAACATGCCCCGCTCCAACCGCGCCCGGCCTTTTCTCCACGCGGGCGCCCGGAACCTCCCGGGCACTGATTTCATAAAGCGTCGCCGCCATATGTTTGCAGCGGTTCCCGTCTCCGGCGTAGGGGCAGTCACAGATCATGCTCTGGACCTGGTCCCCCCGCAGGCGCACCGTCACCTGGTATTCCTCCGTGCCCTGCACCGCGGCGTAATAGGTCTCTCCGTCCCGGATCAGCGAGCGCACCCGGTTCTTTTTAAAGTATTCTCTGCCCTGCTGCAGAATGGAAGTTGAAAACAAATGCTGCCACTGCAGCATGGCACTCACCCCTTTCGGAATCAGCCTTTCCCTTCCAGCTGACGGACCAGCGCGTGCAGCGCCTCGGCCCGGTGGCTGATGGCGTTTTTGCCTTCCGGAGTCAGCTCCGCCGTGGTGCAGCCCCGGTCGGGCAGGTAAAAGAGCGGGTCATAGCCGAAGCCGCCGGTTCCCCGGCGCTCATAGCCGATTCGGCCGTAGAGATAGCCCTCTGCCGTCAGCGTTCTGCCGTCCGGATATACCAGCGCCACCGCGCAGGTATAGTGGGCTCCCCGGCCCTCGTCCGGAATTCCCTCCAGCTTCTTCAGCAGCAGGTCGTTGTTGGCCTCGTCGTCACCGTGGACCCCGGAGAACCGGGCGGAGTAGATCCCGGGCCCGCCGTCCAGGGCGTCCACGCAGAGGCCGCTGTCGTCGGCCAGCGCGCAGCAGCCGCTGATCTCCGCCATCTCCCGGGCCTTCTTCAGGGCGTTTTCCATAAAGGTCTTCCCGTCTTCCACGGTTTCGTGTTCAATACCGGCGTCCGCCATGGAGAGGATTTCCCCGAAATGCTCTCCCAATATGGCCCGGATTTCCTCCAGCTTGTGCCGGTTATTGCTGGCAATAATCAGTTTCATGCGCTCTCTTCCGCCTTTACAAAACCGGTGGCCACGCCGTGGGCCCCGATGGCCGCCAGAGCGCTGTCCATCAGGGCTTCTTTTTCACTCATGTAATCGGCAAACTCTTTCCCGTCCCGGACAAACACCACGCGAAAATAGTTAAAATTGGCCTGGCCGCAGCACATCCTGCTCCGGGTCTCCTGAACCCGGATAAACGCCCGGTCCATCTCATCATAGGGAATATACCGGGTCTTCAGGCCGTCCCGGAAATACACGCCGAGCTCCCCGACCCGAAGGCGCTCAAAGACCTGGGCCGCCTCATAATCCGCGGCGACTTCCGGGTTTTCCACCGTGCCGTTCACGCCGGCAAACTTTTTCTCCGCCATAGTGCATCCCCCTCTCAGGAATTATTTCGTCTGATTCTATCAGAAAAGGATTGCATGTTCAACAATATTTTTCTATAATGACTATGTATGAATTATTCCTCCGCGGGGTCCGCGCGTAATCGGACAGAAAGGAGTCCCTATGCACTGCACAAGGAAAATCCATGATGATCTGATCTGGGTCGGCGCCGATGACCGCCGTCTCTTCTGCTTTGAAGGGGTCTATGGCGTCCCCGAAGGGGTCAGCTACAACTCCTACGTTCTGCTGGACGAGAAAACCGTCCTCTTTGACACGGTGGACAAGGCCGTCTACGAAGTCTTTTTTGAAAACGTCGCCCACGCCCTGGGTGGCCGGAAGCTGGACTACCTGCTCATCTCCCACATGGAGCCGGACCACGCCGCCACCGTTGAGAGCCTGCTGCTGCGTTACCCGGAGGCCCGCATTCTCTGCAACGCCAAGATTAAAACCATGCTCTCCCAGTTCTTCCTGACGGACCTCTCCGGGAAGATCGACCTGGTTAAGGAAGGCGACGTGGTATCCGTCGGCCGGCATCAGCTGACCTTCGTCATGGCCCCCATGGTCCACTGGCCGGAAGTCATGATGACCTATGACCTCACGGACAAAACCCTCTTCACCGCTGACGCCTTCGGCACCTTCGGTGCGCTGAACGGACGGCTCTTCAACGACGAGGCGGATTTCTTCACGGAAAACATCGACGAAGCCCGCCGCTACTACACCAACATCGTCGGCAAGTACGGTCCCCAGGTTCAGGCGGTTCTGAAGAAGGCGGCCGCCCTGGAGATTCAGACCGTCTGCCCGCTGCACGGCTTTGTCTGGCGCAGCCATTTCGGTGACTTCCTGGAGAAGTATCTGCTCTGGAGCAGCTACACCCCTGAGGAGGAGAGTGTGCTGCTGGCCTACGCCTCGGTCTACGGCCATACGGAAAACGCCGCCAACATTCTCGCCGCAAAGCTGGTGGAGCGGGGTGTGAAGGTGCGCATGTACGATACCTCCGTCACTCACGCCAGCTACATTGTCTCCGACGCCTTCCGCTGCAGCCATCTGGTTTTCGCCGCCACCACCTATAACGCCGGCGTGTTCGTCACCATGGAGAACCTGCTCCATGACCTGGCGGCTCACAATCTGCAGAAGCGCAAGGTTGCCATCATTGAAAACGGCAGCTGGGCGCCCATGAGCGGCAAGGTCATGCGGGAGCTCATCGCCCCCATGAAGAACATGGAGTTCATCGCCGACAACATCACCCTCAAGTCCGCCCTGGCTCCCGGCCAGACAGACGCCCTGGATGCCCTGGCAGACGCCATTGCGGAGGAGATCGGCCCCAAGCCGGTTGCCGCCCCGGCGGCTGTATCGGGCACCGCCGAAGCGGCCCCGGCCGCCGCAGGCGTTGAGCTTCCGGTGGATAACGGCGTCTTCCACAAGTTCTCCTACGGCGTTGAGGTGCTGACCACCCGCGTAGACGGGAAGGACTACGGCTGCATCATCAACACCGCCGGACAGGTGGCCTCCGGAGACCCGAAAAAGATCACCATCTCCTGCATCAAAAAGAACTATACCTGCGACATGGTCGGCAAGGCCGGGCGCTTCAACATCTCTATTGTGACCGAGGACGCGCCCTACGCCCTCTTCCAGCGCTTCGGTTTCCAGAGCGGCCGGGATGTGGACAAGTTCGCCGATGTCGCCTGGACGGAGCGCACCGCAAACGGCATCCGCTACGTGCCGGAGTACACCAACGCCGTTCTCTCCTGCGAGGTTATCGGGACCGTGGACCTGGATACCCAGGTGCTGTACATTGCCAATGTCGTTGAGGCCAAGGTGCTCTCCAAAGCCCCCTCCTGCACCTACGCCTACTACCACGCCCACATCAAGCCCAAGAAGAACCCCGCTCCGGAGCAGAAGGAATGCTGGGTCTGCCAGGTCTGCGGCTATGTCTATGAGGGCGCCGAGCTGCCCGACGACTTCACCTGCCCCCTCTGCAAGCACGGGAAGGAAGATTTTGAACACGTGGTGCCCGTCGTGAAGCAGAAGCAGAAGGGCTATGTCTGCACCATCTGCGGCCACTTCGAGCCCTGTGAAGGTGAGCTCCCCGCGGACTACAGCTGCCCTCTCTGCAAGCATGGCCGGGAGGACTTTGAGCCTGCGGAGCAGTAAACTCACAGCCCGCGCTTTCATTTGCATCAGTATTGCGGAACCGCCGGTTTTTTCGACCGGCGGTTCCCTTTTTGCGCCGGTCCCTGTTTTCCTTCCGGCAGGGGGTCTGTTCAGTTCCGCGGCAGCTTCCCCGCCGGATGAAAATTCCCTCTTTAATTCCTATTATTTTTGTGGTATATTGATTTCACAGAGTCCGGGAAGGAGGTTCCCTGTGAATATTACTACCAAAGGCCGCTACGCCCTGCGCGTGATGCTGGACCTGGCACAGCACCCTGAAGACGGCTTTGTCTCTTTGAAAACCACCGCCGACCGGCAGAACATTTCCATGAAGTATCTTGAACTCATTATCTCCCGCCTGAAAAAGGCCGGGCTGGTGGAAAGCACCCGCGGCAAAGAGGGCGGATACCGCCTGACCCGCCGGCCCCGGGAGTATCCGGTGCTTGACATTCTCAGCAGTATTGAGGACAGTCTCGCCCCGGTTTCCTGCCTTCAGGACGGCGCGGTTGCCTGTGAGCGGGCCACCGTCTGCCAGACGCTCCCCATGTGGAAGGAGCTGGACAGCATCACCAACCGCTACCTTGCCTCCGTAACGCTGGAGGATCTGATGACGGGAGAGAAGTGGGCCTCCGCCGGGGAGACCTGAGGCGGCTTTTCCCGCTTTCATTTTCACGTTGACAAAATACAATACTATGATATAATTCCTATTGCATTAATAGGAAAATACACCGAAAGGATGACCCGACATGTTTGTTTACGCGGACAACGCCGCAACCACCAGCATCAGCAAGACCGCCCTGGATGCCATGATGCCGTATCTGACGGATTACTACGGCAATCCCTCGAGCCTGTATTCCTTCGGGCAGAAGGCAGCGGAAGCCCTGCAGGCCTCCCGGGAGACCGTCGCCAAATATCTCAACGCTTCCCCGAAGGAGATCTACTTCACCTCCGGCGGCAGTGAGGCGGACAATCAGGCCATTGTTTCCGCGGCCCGCCTCGGCGCCCGCAAGGGGAAAAAGCACATCATTTCGACGCAGTTTGAACACCACGCCGTGCTTCACACCCTCTCCCGCCTCGAAAAAGAAGGCTTTGAAGTTACCCTTCTCGATCCCCATTCCGACGGCGTCATCCGGCTGGAGGATGTGGAGAAGGCCCTGCGGGAGGACACCTGTCTCGTGACGATCATGTTCGCCAACAACGAGATCGGAACCGTCCAGCCCATTACCGAAATCGGGGCCCTGTGCCGGGAGCGGAAGGTCCCCTTCCACACCGACGCCGTGCAGGCCGCCGGCCACATGCCCATTGACGTTCAGGCCATGAACATCGACATGCTGTCTCTCTCCGGTCACAAGTTCCACGCGCCCAAGGGCGTGGGCGTTCTGTACGCGAAGAAGGGCATTGTTCTCACCAACATCATCGAGGGCGGCGCCCAGGAACGGGGCAAGCGTGCCGGCACCGAGAACGTCGCCGGGATCGTTGCCCTGGCGGCCGCCCTGAAGGAAAGCTGCGACCACATGGAGGAGAACACCGCGAAGATCATCCCCATGCGGGACAAGCTCTTCCGGGAGCTCGCCAAAATTCCCCACAGCAAGATTAACGGCAGCCTTGAGCATCACGTCCCCGGAACTGTAAACATGTGCTTTGAGGGCATCGAAGGCGAAAGCCTGCTGCTGATGCTGGACGACCAGGGCATCTGCGCCTCCTCCGGCAGCGCCTGCACCTCCGGGTCCCTGGACCCCAGCCATGTGCTGCTCAGCATCGGTCTACCCCACGAGGTCGCCCACGGGAGTCTCCGGCTCTCCATCGGGGAATACAACACCATGGAGCAAATCGACCATATCATCGAGGTCGTCCCGAAGGTGGTGGCGTATCTCCGCTCCATCAGCCCCGTGTGGGACGAGCTGGAGAAGGGCGAGCGGCCGCACCTGATCTGACCGTACCGGCCCCTTCCGGCCGCCTTTAAAAATCTTTTTATTAAATCGTACTGGAGGAATCTTTCATGGCATTATACAGCGATAAAGTAATGGACCATTTCCGCAACCCCCGCAACGTGGGCAAACTGGACGATGCTGACGGCATCGGTGAGGTCGGCAACGCCAAATGCGGCGATATCATGCGCATGTACATCAAGGTGGACGACGGCATCATCACCGATGTGAAGTTCAACACCTTCGGCTGCGGCAGCGCCATTGCCACGAGCTCCATGGCTACCGAGCTCATCAAGGGCAAGCCCATTGAGGAGGCGCTGGACCTTTCCAACAAGGCGGTGGTGGAGGCCCTGGACGGTCTGCCCACTCATAAGATCCACTGCAGCGTTCTGGCAGAGGAAGCTGTCCGGGCCGCGGTCAAGGACTACTACGATAAAAACGGCATTGCCTACGACCCCGAGCTCTTCAAAGAGAGCGAAGACCCCCACGGGGAGAGCTGCGAAAACTGACCCTCCTCTCCCCCGGCCCTGCCGCACCGATAACCGGGCGGAACCCGAAACAGAGTTCCGCCCGGTTATCTTTTCGCTTTATACATTTTCCAGAAAATGTATATTGATGGACGAAAAGCGGTATAGTAATATAAAATGAGCATGTATAGAAAAAATCCATATAAAAGAGGTGTACTGCTTGAAAGACCTGAAGCATCTGATCTTTTTTGAGAACCTGCTGCAGGACGCGCAGAACGAGCTGGTGGAAAAGGCCAAAAGCGAAGGTCAGCTTGCCCTGGGATATAACTGCTACTATATTCCCGAGGTTCTGCTGAATCTTCCCGGCTGCTTCTCCAGCAGGCTGCGCGCGCCGCGCTGCACGTCCACAGACATTGCGGGATACTATATGACCAACCGCTCATGTCCCTATGCGCGTTCCATTCTGGAACGGGCGATTGAAGGCGGATACAACTATCTCGACGCCCTCTTCGGAGCGGAGAGCTGCGCGACGATGGACCGCATGGAGACCCACTTCACCCTGCTCCACCCCGTGAAAAACGAGCGCTTTTTCGTTACGCACATCGACCCTCCCATGAAGGGGGACAAGACCAACCTGGATTACTACAAGGTTCAGCTCACGGTCAAGGTCCTGAATCCTCTGAAGGAGAAGCTCGGGGTAGACACCTCGGAGGAGGCCCTTCGCGGCGCCATTGAAAAGCATAACCGCCTCTGCCGCGTCATGACAGAGATCGGGGCCTTCCGCAAGCTGCCGAACCCGCCCATCACCGGGTATGAGTTTCACGTCATGCAGCTGGCCAGCCAGGTCTGTCCCCACGACCTGATCCTCCCCTATCTGGAGGAGACCCTGGAAGAGCTGAAGACCCGCGAGCCGGAACCGAAGTTCCCCTTCCGTACGAGAGTGGTACTGGTGGGCAGCGAGATCGACGATCCGGAGTTTACAAAGCTCATTGAGAGCTGCGGGGCCATGGTCGTGGCGGACCGCTACTGCTTCGGAAGCTTCCCGAGCCGGGAAGAGATCGAAATCCGAGAGGGAGAGTCCGCTTTCGACGCCATTTGCCGCACCTACCTGCACTGGAACCAGTGCGCGCGGTTTATGGACGGTGAGAAGATCGACCAGCGCCACGACGAAGTGGAGCGCATGGTGAAGGAATTCGGTGCGGAAGGCATCATCTACGAGAACATGAAATTCTGCGAATTCTGGAGCTATGAAAAGGTCCTGGCTTCCAATATCTTCATCAACGAGCGGAACATCCCGACCTGCACGATCGAAAAGGAATACGCCCTCGGCGCGGTCGGACAGCTGCGGACGAGATTCCAGGCCTTTGTCGAGTCACTTGAAATCAAACAGATCCAGGGAGGGAACTGATATGAAGCTGTTGGATAAAATGATCGCACCCCTGGACAAGGCGCTGGAGCGCTTCGATCCGCTGAAAAAGGCGGAGAACGGTACAGGCGGACAGCGCGACCGCTATTATGACAAGACCGGCGTAGCCAAGTGGCGCGAGTGGCGCGGCGTAAAGGACACCATGGTGGACTACGGCGCCTGGCTGAACAACATCCTCAGCATGGTGCAGATGGTGGCCTCGGCGCCGGTACCCATTCTGAAGGGCTTCTGGGAATACCGCTGGATGGGCTCGTATCTTGGAACCTTCATGTTCATCGACCGCCTCTTTGAGGGCTACCGCGGACCGGAGCTGCAGATCGCCCACATGAACATGCACGCGATTGTCCAGAGCCTCACCAAGCGGATCGCCTTCGCCCTGAAGAACGACGCCCGCTTTGGCGGCGGCCCGGACACGATGAACATCATCCCCCACGACGAGACGATCACCCCGCTCTTCCTGAAGGGCTTCAAGGGACTGTATCCCTTCCCGCTGCAGACCCTGCCGGAGTTCATCATCTGCGATATTGACCAGCATATCGAGCCCTATTACATCGATGTTGCGGAGTCCTACGGGCTGCCGGCGGACGTGTGCTCCAGATGCGCGGCCGAGACCGGCGTTGCCATTGACGACGCCTTCCCGCTCTTCGGCCGGGTCCTGCTCTCGACGAACATGCCCTGCAACGCTTCGGAAGCCACCTCCATGTTCCAGCGCCGCCGCTATGCGAAACCGGACTTCCCGATTACGCTGG
>CAMONN010000033.1 GCA_946620645.1 uncultured Clostridia bacterium | reverse complement strand
GGGCGCTTTATACTATGATAGCAGAAAGAAACCGGAAGCGCTTTCACGGGAAAGGACGAAGCCCAGATATGAAAAAAGTCATTATTCTCATCGGCAACTACGGCTCCGGCAAGACCGAAATCGCCCTGAACATGGCGGTCATGGCCGCGAAGGAAGGAAAGAAAACCCAGGTCATCGACCTGGACCGGATCAACGACTACTTCCGCATGTCGGACCACGTAAAGCTCCTGGAAGAGAGCAACATCAACCTGGTCTCCCCCACCTTTGTGGGGGCCGGCATCACCCAGACCAACATGCCCGCCGCGGTGGGCTCGGCCTTTGCGCAGGACTGGGACCTGGTGATCTTCGACGTGGGCGGGGACCCGGCCGGAGCGCTGTCCCTCGCCCGGTACCACATGGATTTTGCGGAGCTGGCCCCGGGGCAGCTGGAGGTCTATGACATCATCAACGTCCGCCGGCCCATGTCCGAAACCCCGGAGAAGATCCTGAAGCTCAAGGCCGACATGGAAGGCTTCGCCCGGCAGACGGTCACCGGCTTCATCAACAACTCGAACCTGCAGGCCTGGGCAAGCGCCGCCGACCTGCGGGAGGGCTACCCCATTGTGAAGGCCGCCAGCGAGATGAGCGGAATCCCGGTGGTGCACACCACGGGGCGGAAGGAGTTCCTGGAGGAATTCCTGCAGGACGAGGGCCTGGACCCGGCCTTCATCGGAACCCCCATTCCTCTGGAGACCTATATGCACCGGAGCTGGGAAAGCTTCACCGAGGAGATCTTCCACTGACCGCGACGCCTGACAAACGCAGCATAAAATCAGCCCATCCGACAAAGCCGGATGGGCTGATTTCTTTTCTGTTTACTTGCGGAAGCGGGAGAGAAAATCGATGGTTTCCTGCTTTTGGGGATTGCCGAAGAGCTCCTCCGGGCTCCCCTGCTCGCAGATGACGCCGCCGTTCATGTAGACAACGCGGCTGCTGACATCCCGGGCGAAGGCCATCTCATGGGTTACAACCAGCATGGTCATGCCGCTCTCAGCGAGACTCTGCATGACGGTCAGCACTTCGCCGACCATTTCGGGGTCCAGGGCCGAGGTGGGCTCGTCAAAGAGCAGGACCTCGGGGTCCATGGCCATGGCCCGGGCGATGGCCACACGCTGCTTCTGGCCGCCGGAAATCTGCCGGGGCCGGGCGTTAATGAAGGGAGCCATGCCGACCCGCTCCAGATACTGCATGGCATGCTGACGGGCTTCCTCTTTCCCGCGCTTCAGAACCTTCATCTGACCGGCCATGCAGTTCTCCAGGACGGTCATGTTGTTGAAGAGGTTGAAGGACTGGAAGACCATGCCCACATGGGAGCGGTACTCCGGGGCGTTGGTGCCGCGGCTCAGAACATTCCGGCCATGATAGAGGATTTCGCCGGAGGTCGGCGTCTCCAAAAGGTTGATGCAGCGCAGGAGCGTGGACTTGCCGGAGCCGGAGGCGCCGATGATGCTGATGACGTCGCCGGTGCTGACGGAAAAGTCGATGTCCTTCAGGACCAGATTGCTGCCGAAGGCCTTGGAAAGATGATTGACCTGTAAAATTACCTCTGCCATGTCATCTGCCCTCCTTCTCGGCCTGTTCGCGCCGGTCCCGGTCGGCGTATTCCCGGCTGCGCTCGTCAAAGGGGCTGCCCTTGTCCGGATGGCTGTAGGTGCCTGCCGTCATGGTCAGCTGGTCCACCTGAACGAGCTCATAGTTGCTGGAGCCGTCCATCCTCCGTTCCAGCCAGCGCAGGAGGAAGGAGGCGATCAGCGTCATGGTGAGGTAACCCAGCATCTCCACCGTTGCCGACGGGAAGTACAGGTAGGTGGCGCCCACCGCTGCCCGGTGGGTGGCAAAGAAGTCCGGGAAGCCGATAATGAACATGACCGAGGTGTCTTTGACGTTAATGATGAAGTTGTTGCCGATCTGAGGCATGATGTTGCGCAGGGCCTGGGGCAGGATAACGCTGGTCATGGTCTGAACATGGGTCATACCGATGGCCATGGCACCCTCGGTCTGGCCGGGATCCACGGAAATGATGCCGCCGCGAACCGACTCGGCCATATAGGCGCCGGTATTGATGGACACAACCACGATGGCCGCCACCCAGACGGAGCTGAAGCGCAGGGCATTGTCGCTGAAGTACGGAAGGCCGTAGAACAGAAAGACCGCCTGCAGCACCATTGGGGTGCCGCGGAAGACCTCGACATAGACCCGGATGATCACCCGGATCAGCTTCAGAACAAAGCGCTTTACCGGATGGTCGCTTTTCGAGTAGGGAATCGTATTCAGCACACCGCAGATAAAGCCGATGAGGCAGCCGATCAGGGTGCCGATCAGGGCGAGGATCAGGGTGTTCTTCATGCCGGTGAAATAGGATGCGCTGTATTTACCCCAGAGTTTTGCGATATCAAGGCCGAGCTGAGCAAGTTTACCCATTCCGTTTGCTCTCCTCACTAATTAATCCCGTTTCACTCCCGCGGCGCCGCGGCCGGAAGGCCGGAGCCCGGAGATGAACAGGGGGAATCATTCATCAGTCAGGCGGGAGACTCTGTCCCCCGCCTGACCGGTTTCGCTGAAAAAGGTTCGAAATGTTCCGCAGAGCTGACGAATTACTCGCCGAGAGGCTGAATCTTGGTGGCCTCGGCCATCATGGCGTTAAAGTCATCGGCGGTCATGGGCTCCAGGACGGCATTGATGGCATCCAGAAGAGCGGTGTTGCCCTTGAAGACGGAGACACCGATATTGATGTCGCCCTCGTCGGCAACGAAGTTGTCGTCACTGCCGGTGAAGTCCAGCAGAACCATGTCGGGATAAACCACCTGGGCGCCAAGGGCGGTGGGCAGGTCGGTGCAGATGAAGTCGACCGCGCCGGTCTCCAGAGCCATCAGCATGGCCGGAGCGCTCTCAGCGGCGGGCTGGATCTGGGCGTCGGGAATCTGGGGAAGCATGGTGTCGTACCAGACAGTAGCGCTCTGGGAGGTGCAGGTGCCGCCGGACAGGTCGCTGATGCCCTGGGCAGAGGCGTAGGGGCTGTCCTTCAGGGTCAGGCAGACAATGGAGGCATAGAGGTAGGGGCCGGCAAAGTCGACCTGCTGGGAGCGCTCGGCCGTCATGGACTGGCCGGCGATGACCGCGTCATAGGTGCGGGACTGAACGCCGGGGACCAGGGAATCCCAGTCGGCCTTGATGACTTCCAGTTCCCAGCCGTTGGCCTCGCAGATCTTCTTGGCCATCATGACGTCATAGCCGTTGGCATACTCATTCTCAGAGTCCTTGATGGGGACAGCGCCGTTGGAGTCGTCGCCCTGGGTCCAGTTGTAAGGGGCATAGGCGCACTCCATGGCGATGGTCAGAACGCCGTCTTCCACGCCGCTCTCAACGGCAGCCGGGGCGGCAGAAGCGGCCGGGGCGGTAGAGGCAGGCGCGCTCTGTCCACAGGCGGCAAGGGCGAACACCATCAGGGCCGCCAGAACGATTGCAGTCAGTCTTCTCATTTTGTCATCCTTTCCGAGTTTGCACTCTCCGGCAAAATTTCCCCGCCGGTAGGGATCATAAAAAATGAACCGCTTTGCAAGCGGTCCATGGAAAATCGGTTCATGAAAAAGAAAACCGGTAATCATCGATAGCGCTCCACAAAGTATTGTGACAGTCCGCAAGATGTTCTCCCGCGGCCCAGCAACGACAGTCCAGGCAAACTCCCGAAGCTTCGGCGGTGGCCCCTTTCCGGTCCGGCGGCTGCCCGGCCTTGCCGGACGGTACTCATGAACACCGCGCCTCTATCAAAAGCGATTCAATTTGGCTGAATCTTATCATTTTGTTCTGATCTTGTCAACAAAAAGCGCAAATACCGCGTTTTTTCAGCGCTTCCGTCAATTTTTCTAAAAATGAGTCCTCTGTTTTATGCAAAGTACATGAAATATTATTCAATTTCATGATGTCATGCGGAAAAAAGGCATTGACCGTGAAACGGGGCTCATAGTAAAATGAAATAAATTGTATTAATTAATCTCATGGTTTATCAGAGAGGGGGAATCAAGCGTGGATCAATTTCTCTACGACAGCTTCATTGACATTCTGAAGGAGGAACTGGTGCCCGCCATGGGCTGCACGGAACCCATTGCCGTGGCCTACTGCGCAGCCATCGCCCGGGACACCCTGGGATGCATGCCGGAGAAGACCGAGCTGATTGTCAGCGGGAACATCGTAAAGAACGTGAAGAGCGTGGTGGTTCCCAATACCGGCGGGCGCAAGGGGCTGCGCACCGCGGTAGGCGCCGGGCTCTGCTTCGGTAAGGCGGAAAAGGAACTGGAGGTCATCTCCGATGCGACCCCGAAGGACCTGGCGGAACTGGATGAGTTTCTGAAGAGTGCGGACATCACTATAGCCGACGCCGACTCCGAGCAGCCCTTTGACCTGGCTGTCCGGCTGACGGCGGGTACCGACACCGCGTATGTGCACATCGTAAGCCACCACACCAATGTCGTCCGGATTCAGAAAAATGACGAGGTTCTGCTGGACAAGCCCTTTTCCAACGAGGCCGTTCAGGCGCCGGAAAACCGGAAGCTGTTGACGGTGGAGCGCATTGTCGAATTCGCGGAGTGCGTGAACATTGAGGACGTCCGCCCCATCATCCAGCGGCAGATTGACTATAACCTTGCCATTGCGAAAGAAGGCCTGCAGGGCAATTACGGAGCGGAGGTCGGAAAGATTCTCCTGCTCAGCTACGGAAACAGCGTGCACAACCGCGCCAAGGCCTGGGCGGCCGCCGGTTCCGACGCGAGGATGGACGGATGCGAGCTCCCGGTGGTCATTAACTCCGGCAGCGGCAACCAGGGCATCACCACTTCCCTGCCGGTGATCATCTACGCGCAGGAATGCGCCGTGTCCGAAGCACAGATGTTCCGCGCGCTGGTGATCTCGAACCTGGTCACCATCCACCTGAAGACCGGCATCGGCAGCCTTTCCGCCTACTGCGGCGCCACCTCCGCCGGAGCGGGGGCCGGGGCCGGGATCTGCTATCTCTACGGCGGAGACTGCAAGCAGATCTCCCGCACCATCGTGAACGCCCTGGCCATCAACTCCGGCATGATCTGTGACGGCGCCAAGGCCAGCTGCGCGGCGAAGATCGCCTCGGCGGTGGAGGCGGGGCTTCTGGGCATGCTGATGAACAAGCACGACAGCGAGTTCTTCGGCGGGGACGGCATCGTGGTGCACGGGGTGGAAAACACCATCCGCGCCGTCAGCGACATTGCCCGGGACGGCATGCGGGGCACGGACAAGGAGGTCATCCGGCTGATGATGTCCACAAGCTGAAGATTTTTCACGGACACAAAGAGGAACCGGTTCCAGAAGGAACCGGTTCCTCTTCTTTTACGGGCTGTAAGCCTCACTTTGCGGAATGTAAGGTGCCGTCTACTCCCGGCAGAGGAGTGCCGCCAGCTCCTCCATGGATTCCACCACGGCCACGGCGCCGGCCTCCTCCAGCTCCCCTTCCGCCGCATAGCCCCAGCGCACGCCGACGCAGGGAATGCCGCAGCGGGCTGCGCCAAGGACGTCGTACTTGGTGTCGCCGATGAGGACGGCGGAGTCCGTGTCCGCGGCGCAGTGTTCCATGGCCCGGGTGATGATCTGCCACTTCTTGTCGTTGTTCAGGTGGGGATCGCTGCCGACGATGACATCGAAATAATCCTTCAGACGGGACTGCTCCAGGAGCAGCTCCGCCAGGGCCTGGGGTTTTGAGGTGGCGATTCCCACGGTTTTCCCGGCGGCCTTCAGCGTTTCCAGCAGCTCCCGGATGCCTTCAAAGGGACTGCTTTCATAGACGCCGATTGGAACATAACGTTCCCGGTACTCCCTTACCAGCTGCAGCGCCTCATCCTCCGTGACACCGTAGACCTCCATAAACTTTTCCGAGAGCGGGGGCCCTGCAAAACAGCGCAGGTCATTCAGCTCGGCATCCCAGCCGTGCTTGCGGATGGCGTACTGAACGCATTTGGTGATGCCCTCCACCGTGTCAAAGACGGTGCCGTCAAAGTCAAAGAGCACGGTATTGCGCTGATGAAGGGCAGTGTTTTTCTGATACATGGGGTCTCTCCTTCCATGGGGGCAACAAGCCTTTCCCTGACGGATCCAGGGCCGAGGGAAAGGGGCCGGATTCTCCGCAGGCTTTATTCCGCCACGGTCAAATCGGCCATGGACCCGCCGGTGAGACTGAGAAGATCCGAGGGGGAAAGCTCCACCTGAGCGCCGATTTTTCCGGCGCTGACCGTGACAGTTTCAAGGTTTTCCGCACTGATGTCCAACACCGTGGGAAAGCGCTTCTTCATGCCGATGGGAGAACAGCCGCCGCGGACATAGCCGGTCAGCGGGGTAATCTCACTGACATGGATCATGGCAACGGACTTTTCCTTCACCGCTTTGGCGGCCTTCTTCAGGTCCAGCTCCGCGGCAACGGGGATGACGAAAACGTAGTTCCGTTTGCTGGCGCCCACGGCAACCAGGGTTTTGAAGACCGCCGCAGGGTCCATCCCCGTCAGACGGGCCACAGTGACGCCGTCCACCGGCTCATCGCCGTGGGGGTAGCTGTGGGCCGTATAGCGGACCTTCTTCTGGTCCAGGGTACGCATAACATTGGTTTTCTGCTCAGCCATGGGTCTGTCTCCGCGTCATTATCCGGCAGCCTGGGCCTGCTGGGCGATCTGCTGCAGAATCTGCTGGACGGCTTCCGCCCCGCCCTGGGCATAGGCAAGACCAATCCCGATCAGGAAAAGGAAAACCAGAAGCAGCAGGATGCACCAATGGGAGCGGGCAAAGTTGCGGCGGTTGATGTTTGCGTCACTGAAGCTGTGGATCAGCAGAAAAATAAAGCCGATCACCGGGAGGGCGTAAAGAAGCGTAAGGCCGAAATAACCCCAGGCGCTGACCGGTTTGTATTTGCCTGAAAACTCTGACATGGTATTGAACTCCCCTTTCTGACAGATGCTTTGTTGAGCTAACTGAAAATCCCCGGCCGAAGCCGGGGATTTTGACTCATACGAGTTCGATGACTGCCATCTCGGCAGCGTCGCCACGGCGGAAGCCGGTGCGGGTGATGCGGGTGTAGCCGCCGTTGCGGTCGGCATACTTCGGCGCGACTTCGTCAAAAACCTTCTTCGCGACGCTCTCTCTGGTGATGAAAGAGAGTGCCTGGCGGTAAGAGGCCAGATCCTTCGCCTTGCCGAGGGTTATCATTTTCTCAGCCATGGGAGCGATCTCCTTGGCGCGGGTGACGGTGGTCTCCATCCGTCCGGTGTCCAGCAGATCGGTTACCTGCTGACGGAGCATCGCCATGCGCTGGTCGGTCGGCCGGCCGAGTTTTCTTGTTCCGGGCATTGTTATTTCCTCCTTATAACGGATTGCCACGCCAGTGGGGTCACTGGCTCGCAATGACAGGTTTGGGGTTAAGCTTCGGTGCTTTCGTCCGCCAGATGCAGGCCCAGCTGATTGAGCTTGTGCTCAACCTCTTCCAGAGACTTGCGGCCGAG
The DNA here is from genome assembly GCA_946620645.1 of uncultured Clostridia bacterium. Classification (GTDB taxonomy): domain Bacteria; phylum Bacillota; class Clostridia; order Oscillospirales; family Oscillospiraceae; genus Limivicinus. The sequence goes on along the minus strand of CAMONN010000033.1, from coordinate 4,684 downwards.
GTTGCGGACTTTGATCATCTCATCCTGGGTCTTGCTGACCAGGTCGGCCACGGTATTAATGTTGGCGCGCTTGAGGCAGTTGAAGCTGCGGACCGAGAGATCCAGCTCCTCAATGGTGATGGACATCAGGGTCGTGGGCTCAACCTCCACGGTCTCTACCACCGTGGGGCTTTCGGAGATGTTCTCGGAAAGGTCGGTGAAGAGTGTGAAGTGATCAACCAGAATCTTCGCGCCGAGGGACAGAGCGTCGCGAGCTTCCATGGTGCGGTCGGTCCAGATCTCAAGAGTGAGCTTGTCAAAGTCAGTCTGGTTGCCGACACGGGTGTTCTCAACCGAGTAGTTGACTTTCAGAACCGGGGTGAAGATGGAATCCACGGGAATGGTCCCGAGGGGCTGCATGGCGTTCTTGTTCCGGTCGGCAGGGACGTATCCACGGCCGTGGTCAATCGTAAGCTCCATGCTCAGGGCGCCGTCGGGGCCCAGATGGGCGATGACCTGATCGGGATTGAGAATCTCAACATCGGGGTCGGCCTTGATATCGCCCGCCGTCACAACACCTTCACCGGAAGCCTCGAGATAGACCGTTCTGGCCTCCTCGCAGTGGAGCTTGGCGATGATGCTCTTGACATTCAGGACGATCTCGGTAACGTCTTCCTTGACGCCGGGAATCGTTGAGAACTCATGCATAATACCCGCAATCCGGATACTTGTAACAGCGATACCGGGGAGGGACGAGAGCAGGACTCGACGGAGTGAGTTTCCAAGCGTGGTGCCGTAGCCGCGCTCCAGCGGTTCGATGACATACTTGCCGTAGGCCACGTCAGCAGGAGTTTCGATGCATTCGATGCGCGGCTTTTTGATTTCTATCATATTTACCCTCCTTCAAATTTTACCCGCCGGCCGGTGGGGGGCCGGAGGCTGCGCGGTAGTTTTGCCTGGGGTCCGAGGGTGTCTGAATTACTTGGAGTACAGCTCGATGATGAGTCGCTCTTCGACCGGGAACTCAATGTCCTCTCTCGTGGGGGAGGCAATCACCTTGCCGACCATGTTGGCAGCGTCAAACTCCAGCCATTTGGGAACAACGACACTCTGATTGGCCTCGACATTCTGACGGAAGCGCTCGATCTTGCGGGAAGCTTCCTTCAGTTCGATGACCATACCCGGCTTAACCTGATAGCTGGGAATGTTGACCTTCTTGCCGTTGACGGTGAAGTGGCCGTGGTTGACCAGCTGGCGGGCTTCACGGCGGGTAGCCGCGTAACCGAGACGGAAGACAACGTTGTCCAGACGGCTCTCGAGCTGGATGAGCAGGTTGTCGCCGGCCTTGCCGGGCATACGGACAGCCTTTTCATAGTAGCCGAGGAACTGCTTCTCAAGCACACCGTAGATGAACTTGACCTTCTGCTTCTCCTGAAGCTGGGTGGCATACTCGCTCTTTTTACGGCGGGTCTGGGCCTGAGCATTGCGGTTGGTGACTTTACCGCTCCAGGAGCGGGAATTGTCGTGATTATAGCCCATAACAGCAGGGCTGATGCCAAGCGCTTTGCAGTGCTTCGCAATGGGTTCTCTGTTCTTTGCCATTAGTGTCTCCTCCTTCCCTTATACGCGGCGACGTTTCGGAGGACGGCAGCCATTGTGAGGAATGGGGGTAACGTCCTTGATCATCGTCACTTCGAGACCTGCAGTCTGCAGGGCGCGAATAGCAGCCTCACGGCCGGAGCCGGGGCCCTTGACAAAGACCTCGACGGTCTTCAGACCATGCTCCATGGCCGCACGGGCGGCGGTTTCAGCAGCGGTCTGGGCGGCAAAGGGGGTAGACTTCTTGCTGCCACGGAAACCGAGACCACCTGCGGACGCCCAGCTGATGGCGTTACCGGCGGTGTCGGTGCAGGTTACCATGGTGTTATTGAAGGAAGAGCTGATATGAACCTGGCCCTTCTCAATGTTCTTGCGCTCTCTGCGGCGGGTGCGAACTTTTTTCTTGTTGTTATTTGCTGCTGCCATGACTCATATCCCTCCTTTACTTCTTTTTGTTGGCGATGGTGCGTTTCGGACCCTTGCGGGTACGGGCATTGGTCTTGCTGCGCTGTCCGCGAACCGGAAGGCCGCGACGATGACGCAGACCGCGATAGCAACCGATCTCGGTCAGACGCTTGATGTCAAGCGCGGTCTGACGGCGGAGGTCGCCTTCGACGATGTAACCGTGATCAATGCACTCACGCAGCTTGGACTCTTCCTCATCGGTCAGGTCCTTCACACGGGTGTCGGGATTGATTCCCGTTGCTTCCAGAATTTTGATTGCGCTGGTTCTCCCGATCCCGTAGACATAAGTTAAGGCGATTTCGATCCTTTTGTCTTTGGGCAGGTCAACGCCGGCTATACGTGCCATACTTTTTTCATCCTTTCTTTTTTGTTCCCGCAATCGGGCGGCCTGGCTCTCAGACCGCGATCCTCCGGGACGCTTAATCCCGCCGGAGGGAGCTCCCGGAGCCCATGCGGGTGGTGATGACTACAAATGTTTGCTCAGTCAAATGCTCAGCCCTGACGCTGCTTGTGCTTCGGGTTCTCGCAGATGACCATGACTTTGCCCTTGCGCTTGATGATCTTGCACTTCTCGCACATGGGCTTTACAGAAGGTCTGACTTTCATTGGGTTTCTCCTTTCACGGATTGCTCCGCCGGTGCGCTCACCGGCCGGCAATGACAGGTAAGGGTGTTCGGGCCGTCAACCGCTGACGACAGGGCTTTATTTGCTCCTCCAGGTGATGCGGCCGCGGGTCAGGTCGTAGGGACTCATCTGAACCGTAACCTTGTCGCCGGGAAGAATGCGGATAAAGTTCATCCGGAGCTTTCCGGAGATATGCGCCAGGATGATATGTCCGTTACCGATATCAACCTGGAACATGGTGTTGGGCAGGGATTCGACAACCGTGCCTTCGAGTTCGATTACATCGTCTTTCGCCAAGATGAATATCCTCCTCAATCATTGGGCCTTCAGGCCATCAGGTCGTCCGCCATTGTGAGAATCTCCGGCTCACCGTCGGTGATCAGGATCGTATTCTCATAATGCGCGGCTAAAGACTTGTCCGCGGACACTACCGTCCATCCGTCTTTCAGGATCTTGACACGCCAGTCTCCGGCGCAGACCATGGGTTCAATGCAAATGGTCATTCCCTTTACCAGGCGGGGGTTGCCGACGCGAAGGCCGCTTCCCTTATCCGGACGGTAGTTGGGCACCTCCGGCGCCTCGTGCATGTCCCGGCCGATGCCGTGACCGACGAAGTCGCGCACAACGGAGAATCCGTTGCTCTCCACATAGGCCTGAACCGCACCGCCGACATCAAAGATCCGATAACCGGGCCGCGCATAGTGCAGCGCCTCGAAGAAAGCCTCCCGGGTCACCCGGATGAGCTTCCGGGCCTCTTCACTGACCTCACCGCAGGCATAGGTGCCGGCACAGTCGCCGACAAAGCCCTTGTAGGTCGCACAGAGATCAATGGAAACGATGTCGCCGTTTCGGACGGTTTTCTTCCTGGAGGGAATGCCGTGAATGACCTCTTCATTCACTGAAACACAGGTGGCAGCCGGAAAGCCCTCGTAACCGAGGCAGCTGGGTACAGCGCCGTTCTTGACAATGTACTCATGAACCGCCCGGTCGATCTGCCAGGTGGTGTACCCGGCCTGGACCGCCTGCCGGCCCATGGACCGTGCGCCGGCCGCGATACGCGCGGCCTGGCGCATGATCTCAATTTCATGGGGGGATTTAATATGAATGGTTTCAGACATTTCAAATCTTCAACGCATCGCGGATCACCGCGGTGGTTGCCTCAATGCCCGGCTGGTTGTCAACGGAAACCAGCTTCCCCCGGGCTTCGTAGAAAGCCTTGAGGGGCTCGGTTTCACGATGGTAGGTTTCGAGACGGGCGCGTACGGTTTCGGGCGCGTCATCCTTGCGGATGCTGAGCTCGCCGCCGCACAAATCGCAGATTCCTTCCACCTTCGGAGGGTTGTTGGTCACATGGAAGGTCCCGCCGCAGGCCCTGCAGGTCCGGCGTCCGGACATACGCTCGACAATGACGGCATCCTCCACCTCAATGGAGAGAGCGGTATCAACGTCAATGCCCAGCAACTCCATGGCCTCCGCCTGGGGCAGCGTCCGGGGAACACCGTCCAGGATGTACCCTTCGGCACAGTCGGGCTCGGCCAGGCGTTCCCGGATGATGCCGATAATCACATCATCCGGTACCAGCCGGCCGGCGTCCACGTAGGACTTTGCCTGAAGCCCCACCGGCGTACCCGCCTTCATGGCGGCCCGGAGGATGTTCCCGGTGGAAATGGTGGGGACGTTCAGGAGCTTGCTGAGAATTTCGGCCTGGGTGCCTTTACCGGCACCCGGGGCACCAAGCAGAATCATCTTCATGCCGGTTTCCTCATATCAGACGGCGCAGATCAGGACAGGAAGCCCTTGTAGTTGCGCATGACCATCTGAGCCTCGAGGGCACGGACGGTTTCCAGCGCGACGCCGACAGCGATGATGATGGAGGTTCCGCCGAGGCTCAGGCCCGTAAGAGCCTGGGCTTTGGAGAAATGGGAAACCAGAATCGGCACGCAGGCGATGATGCCCAGATAAATCGCGCCGAAGAGGGTGATCCTGTTCAGGACCTTGGCGATAAACTCGCTGGTGG
>CAMONN010000032.1 GCA_946620645.1 uncultured Clostridia bacterium | reverse complement strand
GTCGGCATCTGCCAGCTGGTTCAGCATCCCGCGCTGGATGCCGCCACCCAGGGCTTCAAAGATGCGCTGACGGAAGCGCTCGGCAGTTCTGTCACCTTTCAGGAGCAGAATGCTTCCGGTGACTCCGCCACCTGCTCTGTGATCTGCAACCAGTTTGTCTCTGACGAGGTCAGCCTGATTATGGCCAACGCAACCCCGGCGCTGCTGGCTGCCCAGTCCTCCACCAGTTCAATCCCCATTCTCGGCACCTCGGTCACCGATTATGCCAGTGCGCTGGGCATCGACCTGGTTAACGGCGCCACCGGCACCAACATTTCCGGCACCAGCGACGGCGTGCCCGCCCAGGCCCAGGCAGAGCTTCTGCAGCAGGTATTCCCCGATGCCAAGACTGTCGGACTGCTCTACTGCTCCGGCGAGCCCAACTCCAAGTTCCAGGCTGACGAGATCCGCCCGATCCTGGAAGGCATGGGATATACGGTCAGCGATTATACCTTCACGGATTCCAACGATGTTGCGCAGCAGGCCGCTTCCGCCTGCGATGACAGCGATGTGCTGTACATTCCCACCGACAATACCGCCGCTTCCAATGCGGAGCTGATCAACAGCGTCTGCCTGGAGAAGAAGACCCCTGTTGTCGCGGGAGAAGAAAATCTCTGTGCCGGCTGCGGCTGTGTCACGCTTTCCATTGACTACTATGATCTGGGCGTTGTAACCGGCCAGATGGCGGCCAAGATCCTTTCCGAAGGCGCGGATGTCTCTGCCATGGAGATTCAGTATGCTCCCTTTACCGGCAAGTACAACGCCGCCAACTGCGAGGCGCAGTCCGTCGCCGTCCCCGAAGGCTTCGAAGCCATCGAAGGCTGACTAACGAACTGACCGCATCCGGCCGCACAGTTTCCTGCGCGGCCGGAGTTAATTCTCATATTTAAAGGAGTCCATTCCGTGGCTGCATATGTTTCTTCTCTGAGCCTGCTGAAGCTGCTCCGGAACCTGCCCGGCGGCGTTTCGCAGGGCCTGATCTGGGGCATCATGGCACTGGGCATCTATGTGACGTTCCGTCTGCTGGACGTGGCTGACCTGACCGTTGACGGTTCTTTTGCCACCGGCGGTGCCGTCACTGTGATGCTGATTCTGGCCGGATGGCCGGCCTGGGCCGCCCTGCTGGCTGCTGTTGCAGTCGGCATGCTGGCGGGCCTCTGCACCGGGCTTCTGCATACCAGATTCGGCATTCCTGCGATTCTCTCCGGAATCCTGACACAGTTTGCGCTGTATTCCATCAATCTGCGCATTATGGGCATGGCGGCAAACAAGGCCGTGAGCGTTGACAAATACCAGCTGGTTCTCTCCTCGCGCAATGTGCCCATGGCGATTTTGACGGCTGCCCTCATCTCCGTTGCTTTGGTGACGGTGTTTTACTGGTACTTCGGAACCGAGCAGGGTTCCGCCCTGCGTGCCACCGGCAACAATCCTGCCATGAGCCGCGCCCTCGGCATCAACATCGACCATATGAAGGTGCTGGGACTCTCGCTTTCCAACGGTGTGGTTGCGCTCTCCGGCGGGCTCATGAGCCAGTATCAGGGTTTTGCCGATATCAACATGGGCCGCGGGGCCATCGTCATCGGTCTTGCCGCCGTCATCATCGGCGAAGTCATTGGCGGTGCGCTTCTCAAAAAGTATATAAACTTCTGGTTCACCCTGCTCTTTACCGTGATCGGCGGTATCCTGTACTACGTTGTGATCGTCATCGTACTGTGGCTGCGCCTCAACTCCAATGACCTGAAGCTCTTCACGGCAATTGTGGTGGCGCTGTTCCTGGCGGTCCCCTACCTCAGGGAGAGACGCATCAGTTCCTTCGCCAAGTTTAAACGGAAGGGGGCGAAGAGCGATGCTTGACCTCCGGGAAATCAGCAAAACCTTCAACCCCGGCACCATCAACGAAAAGGTCGCACTGCACAAGCTCTCCCTGCACATGGACCCCGGAGACTTTGTCACCGTCATCGGCGGCAACGGTGCGGGAAAGTCCACCATGCTCAACGCCATCGCCGGCGTCTGGCCGGTGGATGAAGGGCGTATCCTCCTCGACGGCCACGATGTTACGGCCCTGCCGGAGTATAAGCGTGCCTGGCTCATCGGCCGTGTGTTCCAGGATCCGATGATGGGCACAGCCCCGAACATGCAGCTGGAAGAAAACCTGGCCCTGGCAAAGCGCCGGGGGCAGAAGCGCGGACTGCGCTGGCAGATTACCAAAGAGGAACGGGAAGAGTACCGGGAGCGCCTGCATGCCCTGGGCCTGGGTCTGGAAGGAAGACTCACAGCCAAGGTGGGCCTGCTCTCCGGCGGACAGCGCCAGGCGGTCACCCTGCTGATGGCCTCCCTGCGGCAGCCGAAGCTTCTGCTGCTGGATGAGCACACCGCCGCCCTGGACCCGGCTACCGCCGCCAAGGTGCTGGAGCTCTCCGACCGCATTGTGGAGGAGAACCGCCTCACCACCCTGATGATCACCCATAACATGAAGGACGCCATCCGGCACGGGAACCGCCTCATCATGATGAACGAGGGTGAAATCATTCTGGACGTCCGGGGAGAAGAGAAACAGCATCTGACCAAACAGGAGCTGGTGGAGAAATTCAACGCCCTCTCCCAGCAGCCGCTGGAAAGCGACGCGGTGCTGCTGTCCTGAGGGAGAAGCCAGACGGTCTATACAGCCCGGAATAAACAAAAAGAGCCAGACGGCGGGGAATTCCCGCTGTCTGGCTCTTTTTATCGGACCGGATGAGCGCAATGCTCCCGGTTTTCCGGAAGACGGGTCACCCCTCCCGGTTCAGATAAGCCTTCAGCCAGTGTATGGCCTCCCGGTAGCCTTCAAAGCCGAGACCCGTCCAGGTTTTCAGGCAGGCCATCCCGGCATAGGAAACCTGCCGGAAGCTCTCCCGGGCGCTCACATCGCTGAGGTGGACCTCCACCGCGGGAATGGCCACCGCCTTCAGCGCATCCAGGATGGCGACACTGGTGTGGGTATAGGCGGCAGGGTTAATAACAATACCGTCCATAACCCCGAAGGCCTGCTGGATGCAGTCCACAATGGCCCCCTCGTGGTTGGACTGGAAGAGCACCGGTTCAATCCCCTCCCGGGCGCAGCAGTCGCGAATATAGCGCTCCAGGGCGGCGTAATCTTCCCGGCCGTAAATCTCCGGCTCCCGGATCCCAAGCATATTGAGATTCGGTCCGTTGATGACGAGAAATTTCAGTCTGTTTTCCGGGGCTTCTTCCGCGGGAGGCTTCGCGCCGGAGTTTACGGCAAGGCCCTTCAGGATGGCCTGTACCGTTTCCTCCCGGCTCCCGTCATTGGAGACGGTCATGTCGGCGAAGCGGGCGTACATCGGCTCCCGCCGGGCCGCCATCTCCTTCAGATCGCTGCGAAGGGAAAGCGGCCTTCCCTCCCGGGGAAGTTTCTCCACATCCCGGATCAGGCGGATCAGCACTCCGTTCTGATGCAGAAGCGGGTAGTTTTCCGGCCGGGTCACACAGCCTCCGCCGGTGGAAATCACCAGGCCGGACTGTTTCCCCAGTTCCCGCAGAACTTCCGTCTCTCTGCGGCGGAAGCCCTCTTCTCCCTCAGCTGCGAAGATCTCCGGAATACTCCTGCCGCAGGCGCGTTCCACTTCCGCATCCGCCTCCACGCAGGGGCGGCCCAGCCGCTCCGCCAGGCGCCCGGAGATGGAGGTTTTGCCGGACCCCGGCATGCCGATGAGAATCAGGTTCTGCATCTGAGCGCTGAGCTTTTGCAGGATCCGCTCCAGCTCTGTGGCGGGAATGGAAATGCCCTGGAAGATTTCCGAGGCCCGGATGCCCTGGCCTACCAGCATTCTCAGGCCCCCCGCGCAGGGAATGCCCAGTTCCTCCGCCTGCAGCAGCAGCGCCGTACGGGCGGGGTTATAGACCACATCCAGCACCGCCTCCGGCTTCGTCAGCGCCGCGAGGTCCAGGGGTTTTTCTCCGTTCTTCGGATACATTCCGACAGGCGTGGTGTTCACCACCAGGGCCGCGTCGGCATGACGGGGAAAGAGGTTCTCATAGTTCACCTCACCGCTGCGGGAGACCGTAATTACCTGCGCCCCGTGCCGGCGCAGCACCGCGCAGACAGTGGCTGACGCGCCTCCTGTTCCGAGGACAAGGGCCTTTTTGCCTTCCGGATGAAAGCCTGCCGCCTCCAGCAGCTTCTCAAAGCCGAAAGCGTCGGTGTTGTCGCCGAAAAGGCTGCCGTCCGGGCGCCTCAGCAGGGTGTTGACGCTGCCGATCAGACGGGCTGTTTCCGAGAGCTCATCGCAGAAGGGAATTACCGTTTTCTTGTAGGGGATGGTCACGTTCAGGCCGTCCCATTTTCCGTTTCGGACAAAGTCCTCCACCTCGTCCGGGGCCTTTTCATACAGCAGATACTCGTAATCCCCCAGCTCCGCATGAATCTGCGGGGAGTAGCTGTGGCCGAGTTTTTCACCCAACAGTCCGCAGTGCAGCATCAGACCACCTCACTGTAGCTTCCGAGATACTCATACTCCTCGCTGAGATCCCCCAGCTCGCCCATGAGCTGAATAAAGCGGGGCGAATAGACTGAGGTGTCCAGGTCGAAGTAAAAGCGGTATTCCCAGTTCCGGCCGGGGATCGGCCGGCTCTCCAGCTTGTGCATGTTGATGCCCAGGGCGTAAAACCGGGCCAGCACGTTGTAGAGCGCACCGGGTTCGTCCCGCACCACCATCATGAGGCTCGTGCGGTCGGCGCCGGGATAGATTTCCAGACGGTTCGAGATGCAGATAAAACGGGTGTAGTTGTCATCTGAATCCTGCACCGAGGCCATCAGATTCTCCAGACCGTACAGCCTTGCGCAGGCCCGGGAGGAAAGGGCCGCCACACCGGGTTCCGAGGACTCCGCCACCATCTTCGCTGCAACGGCGGTGTTCTCACAGGGGATGACCTTGGCATCGGGAAACTTCTGCAGGAAGGCCGCGCACTGGCTCAGGGCCTGAGCGTGGGAATAGATTTCCCGGATGTCCTCCAGCTTTGTTCCGGGGCGCACCAGAAGGTTATGGTCCACCTTCAGGCGCACTGAACGCACAATGCGGAAGCGATGGCGGATCATCAGGTCGTAAACAGCGTTCACGGTACCGGCCGTGCTGTTTTCCACCGGAATGACGCCATACTGGCAGAGCCCCTTCTCCACCGCGGAAAAGACGGCGTCAAAGGTGGAAAAATAAAAGATGTTCGGCCGGGCGAAAATTTTCTCACAGGCGAGGCCCGAGTAGGCTCCCTCCACCCCCTGGCAGGCGACGATCGCCTTCTCCGGGAAGAGCTTCGGAGTGTTTTCCAGAGCATCGGCAATGAGGGCTGTTTCCGCGTTCTCCCGGTTCAGAATCCGGTTCTGGCGGCTGCGGGAGAGCTCCAGCAGGAAGGAAAACAGCATAAAGCTGTAATCCGCCAGCTCTTCCGGGCTCTGCTCCTCCACCTGACGCAGTTTCTCCCGCTCCCGGCGCAGATCCTGTACCGGGAAATTCTTCTCCTTCTTCCAGCGGGCGATTTCCGAGGCGATATCCATACGCTGGGCAAACAGCTCCAGGAGGCGGCCGTCGATTTCATCCAGCTGTTTCCGATAATCCTTCAGTTCCAAGTTCATCCCTCCAGAATGAGATCTGCGATCGCAATCGCGGCAACCGCTTCCACCACCGGGACCGCCCGGGGCACAATACAGGGGTCATGGCGCCCCTGAACCCGCAGGGTCTCCGGCTGCCGGGTTTCAAGGTTTACGGTCTTCTGCGGGCGGGATATGGACGGCGTGGGTTTTACCGCCACCCGGAAAACCACCGGCATACCGGTGGTGATGCCGCCGAGGATACCGCCCGCGTGGTTGGTCTCCGTCACAACGGAACCCCCTTCAAATACATAGGGGTCATTGTTTTCACTGCCCCGCAGCGCCGCCGCACCGAAGCCGCTGCCGAACTCGATGCCCTTGACGGCAGGGATGGCGAAGGCCAGCTGCGCAAGGCGGTTTTCCACCCCGTCAAACATCGGGGTACCGAGACCTGCGGGAACGCCGCAGGCGCGGCACTCAATCACGCCGCCGACCGAATCGCCCTCCGCCCCGGCGGCGGCAATGGCTTCCCGCATCCGGACGCCCTCGGCGTCGGATACCGTCGGGAAGGCCTTCTCCGAAACGGACCCGGTGAAGGGTGCGTTGTCGGTAATACCGGCAATACTGAATATACGGGCGTCAATACGGATGCCACGGGTCTCCAGCATCTGAAGCAGAATCCCGCCGGCGACACAGAGAGGCGCCGTCAGCCGGCCGGAAAAATGTCCCCCGCCGCTGGCATCCTGGAAGCCGCCGTACCGGCACTGGGCCGTGTAGTCCGCATGTCCCGGCCGTGGAAGCCGGCGAAGCTGTTCGTAATCTCCGCTGCGGGTATTGCGGTTGCGGATTACCGCCGTCAGGGGAGCGCCGCAGGTTTTCCCGTCCTTCAGACCGCAGAGAAACTCCGGGCTGTCCTCTTCCCTGCGGGGGGTGGACCAGTCGTTCCGCCCGGGGGCGCGGCGGTCCAGAAAGCGCTGCAGCCGCTGCAGGTCCAAAGGCAGGCCTGCCGGCAGCCCGTCCAGGGTCATGCCCACCGCCTCGGCGTGGCTCTGCCCGAAGACGGACAGGCGCAGTACCGCACCGTGATAGAAACTGCTCAAGGCTCTCCCTCCCTTTCAACACCGCCGGACAGGCCGGCATCATTCTCATTTTCCAGGGCCCCGAAGTCTGTCCAGAAAGCCGGATAGGACTTCCGGACGCAGCCCGAGTCTCTCAGGAAAACCGGCTCCCGGCAGAGGCAGGCGGCAACAGCGGCGCTCATGGCGATGCGGTGGTCGTTGCAGGCCTCCGCGACACCGCCCCGCAGGCTTCCGGAGCCATAGACGGTAAGTCCATCCGGATGTTCGGTTACTTCACCGCCGAGGCTCCGGATAAGCCCGGCGGTCGTCTGAAGGCGGTCCGACTCTTTCAGCCGAAGGCGGGCCGCACCCGTGATTTCCGAGGCACCCACCGCCCCGCAGCAGAGCACCGCCAGCACCGGCACCAGATCCGGAATCCCGGAGGCATCAATCCGAAGCGGCCGCGCCTCGCCCCGCCGGACCGTTACGAGGCCGCTGTCCCCGCCGGTCTCCGGTCCGAGGACCTCGGCGCCGAATTCACGAAGAAGCCTCAGGACTTCCCGGTCGCCCTGGGCCGAATCCCGCCGGAGGGGCAGCACTGTAACGCCCGCCTCGGAGAGCGCGCCCATGCAGAGAAAGAAGGCCGCATTGGACCAGTCCGCCTCGATCCGCAGTGCCCCGGGCAGCCCGGGCTTCCGGCCGCCGGAGATGGTCCATGTCCGGGACTGACCGGCCGGGGAATCTGACGCCTCCGGTACAGGAAGAGAGATTCCGGCAGAGGCCAGCACCTGTTCCGTGATGCGGATATAGGCGGAAGACTCCAGCCTCCCGGCGGCTGTAAGGCGGCTGTCTCCCTCCAGCAGGGGCAGGGCCATCAGCAGGCCGGAAAAATACTGGGAGGACACATCACCCGGGAGCAAATAGTCCCCGGCCCGGAGCTTCCCCGAACAGAAGAGCCGGTCGCCGGACTTTTCAATCTTCATCCCGTGGGCCCGAAGCACCTCATCCAGGGGTGCAAGGGGGCGCTGAGAAAGGCGGCCTTTCATCTCGAAAACCGCATCCACCCCCAGGGCTCCCACCAGCGGCAGCAGGAAGCGCAGGGTGGAGCCGCTCTCCCCTGCCGGAAGGCTGACCGCCCCGGAGGGAAAGGAGCCTGCATTCCGGGGAACGGGACAGACCCGGATTTCCCCGTCGCCGATCTCAACATCCGCCCCCAGGGCTCTCAGGCAGCCGGCCGTGGCGAGGATATCCTCAGACAGACCGTCCAGCAGAACGGAGACCGGATTCTCCCCTACCGCTGCGCAGATCAGGGCCCGGTGGGCCACCGACTTGGAGGAGGGAATCCCCACCGAACCGGAGCGGCTTCCCGGCGGAATCAGGCGGAGGTCACCGGCAGGCATGCTCTCAGACCTCATTTCCATCAAGCCCCGCCTCCAGCCACCGCCGCAGCTCCTCCGGAGTCACCGCCAGGGTTTCACACCAGCCAACGGCCCGGGGCACCACAAGGTGCAGCTTTCCGGAATCGAACTTCTTGTCCAGCAGCAGCGTTTCAAACAGTTCCTCCTGCCCGAAATCCGTCCGGGTCGGAAGTCCGGCACGCTCCAGAAGCTCAGATACCGCCTTTTCGGAGGCCGCGTCCAGGCGGCCCAGCCGAACCGCCGCCCGGCAGATCATCGCCATCCCGATGGCGACGCACTCGCCATGGGTCAGGCGGTAAGCACTTTTGCTTTCCACCGCGTGGCCGAAGGTATGCCCCAGATTCAGAAGCCTGCGCCGGCCCCGGTCCGTCTCATCCTCCGCGACAATCCCGGCCTTCATCCGGACACAGATTTCAATGACTTCTTCCATGGAATAGCAACCGCACATCAGCGTGTCAAAAAGGTCCGCATCGCCCAGGACCGCGTACTTGATGACCTCCGCCATTCCGGAGCGCAGCTCCCGGTCCGGAAGCGTCGCCAGAGTATCCGTATCGCAGAGCACCAGCGACGGCTGGTAAAAGGCGCCGACCTGGTTTTTCGCCGCGGGAAGGTTGAGGGCGGTCTTTCCGCCTACAGAGGCGTCCACCGCCGAGAGCAGCGTGGTGGGAACCTGCACATAGGGCACACCCCTCTGATAGGTTGCGGCGGTAAAGCCCGTCAGGTCCCCTGTCACGCCGCCTCCCAGGGCCACCAGGCAGTCGCCGCGGGTGAACCGGGCCCCGGTGAGCCTTTCCAGGAGATCGCCGTAAGTTGCAAGGCTCTTCGTGCCTTCCCCCGCGGGGAAGACGGCAAACTCCGCCTGGAGCCCCGCTGCCCGAAGACTCTCCAGCGCGGCCCCGCCGTACAGGGGGAATACATTCTCCCCGGAAACCAGCATGCAGCGCCGCGCCCCGGTGACCTCACGGACTGCCGGGCCGAGACCGGCCAGAAGGCCCGCACCGATGCGCACCTCATAGTCGGCCGAAGGTGCCTGAACCTGAACCGTCCTCACCGTCCGTCCACCTCTTCCTTGATCCGTTTCCCTTCATCCAGGAGGGCTGTAAGGCGCTCCCGGTCTTCTGTCTCCAGGGCCTCGCGATAGGCCTCCAGGTGGTCGATGATGCCCGAAATCTCCGCCTGCAGGTAATCCCGGTTCTCCAAAAACAGTTCCGCCCACATGGGCGCGTTCAGCCAGGCCACCCGGGTCAGGTCCCGGTAGCTGCCGGCGGAAAAACCGTGGTGGATGCGGGAGGTGGGACTTTTCACATAGGCATTGGAAACCACGTGGGCCAGCTGAGAGGTGAAGGCAATCATCTCGTCATGCTTCGCCGCGGTGGTAACGGAAAACTTGCCGAAGCCCGCCGGGAGCAGCAGCTCCTTGACCCGCTCCAGCAGAAAAATGTCGTCAAAGTTTGGCGGTACAATCACCATGGGCGCGTTGCGGTAGAGGGTTGCCCGGGCGTACTTGTACCCGGAATACTGGGTGCCGGCCATGGGGTGTCCGCCCACATAGGTAAAGCCGTATTCCTCCGCCAGCGGGAAACAGGCCTCACAGACCACGCGCTTGGTACCGCAGCAGTCCATCACCAGGGGTTTTGTGCCAAAGAAGGGGGCGAATTCCCGGACAAACCGGATGGCCGCCTCCGGGTAGACCGTCACCAGTACCAGATCACAGGTTCCGGCATTCTCCCGGGTCAGCTCTCCGTCCACCTCGCCGGCCAGCATGGCAAAATCCATGATAGAGCGGGTGCGGTTAAGGGCCAGCACTTCCCAGCCCGCCGCATGATAGGCCTTTGCAAAGCTTCCCCCGATGAGGCCGAGGCCCACAACGCCGACCCGGCTCATGCCACGATCCCTCTGATGGCGCGGACCTTATCCGCCAGGACAGAGAACTCCTCCGGGCGCAGGGACTGAGCCCCGTCGCAGAGGGCATGAACGGGGTCGTTATGCACCTCGATGATGAGCCCGTCGGCGCCGCCCGCCGTGGCCGCCAGGGCCATGGGCGGAACCAGCCGGGCAATACCGGTGGCGTGGCTGGGATCCACAATGACCGGCAGGTGGGTCAGCTGGTGAAGCATCGGCACCGCCGCCAGGTCCAGGGTATTGCGGGTATAGTCTGAGAAGGTGCGGATTCCCCTCTCGCAGAGGATAACCTTCTCGTTGCCGCTGGCCATAATATACTCAGCGCTCATGAGAAGCTCCTTGAGGGTGTTGGCGAGGCCCCGCTTGAGGAGGATGGGCTTATCCAGGTGGCCCAGCTCCCGCAGCAGGTCAAAGTTCTGCATGTTCCGGGCGCCCACCTGAATCACGTCCACGTCTTCAAAGAGGTGCAGATCCATAATGTTCATGAGTTCCGTCACGATGGGCAGGCCCGTTTCTTTCCGGGCGATCTTCAGCAGCTCCAGTCCCTCGGCCTTCAGGCCTGCGAAGTCATAGGGGGAAGTTCTGGGCTTGAAGGCGCCGCCCCGCAGCATTTGAGCGCCTGCCGCCTTTACGGCCTTCGCCACGGTCACGATCTGATCCTCGGTCTCCACCGAGCAGGGGCCTGCGATCATAACGAAGTTTCCGCCGCCGACTTTTACATCGCCCACTTCCACCACCATGTCTTCCGGGTGGAACTTCCGGTTGCAGCACTTAAAAGGCTCGGTAACCCGCTTGACTGAATCAACAATCTCAAGGCTTCCCACCAGGTCCATGTCAACACCCGTAGTGTCGCCGATCAGGCCCAAAACCGTCTGGTATTCTCCCATCGAAATATGAATCCGCAGCCCCAGCGCTTCCAGCCAGGAAATCAGCTGCGCTTTCTTTTCTTCAGAAACTCCGTGTTTTAATACAACAATCATGGTGCGCCTCCAAAAATAAAAACCGCACAGGATAACCTGTGCGGCAATTTCTCATTCAGAGCCTGAGCTTTGCATCACAAATCATCCTTACCGGAGCGAGCCAGTAAAGAAGTAATAATAGTTGGATGCAAACGCAAAAGCCTTCATAAGTAACTCCGATCAAAAGATCTTTCAATTGGGTGTATGATATTCCAATCAGGCGGGAATGTCAATCATTTTTTGCGAATTCCTCAAAGACTTCCCGGAAGACCGGCAGAGCCCGCTCGATGGTCTCCTTCGAGGTGCAGTAGCCGAGGCGGAAATAGCCCTTCACACCGAAGGGATCGGAGGGAACCACCAGGAGATTCCTCCGCTTGGCGCTTGCTGCAAAGGCATAGGCGTCCCCACCCGGCGCCTTGACAAAGAGATAGAAAGCGCCGTCCGGCTTTACACACTCATAGCCGATCTCCGTCAGGCCTTCATACAAAAGCTTCCGGTTGACCTTGTAGGCCTCCAGGTCCGGCATGATGTCAATGCACTCCGCCACTGCGCGCTGAATCACCGAGGGCGCGCAGATATGGCCGCAGGCCCTGGCGGCGCCGGCAACGGCGATGAAGAGATTCCTGGAATCCGTGGCCTCAGGGGGCACGAAAATGTAGCCCATACGCTCGCCCGGGATACTGAGGGACTTGGACCAGGAGTAGCAGACCAGGGTATCATGGTAAATCGTCGGAATAAAGGGAACCACGGCCCCGTCGTAGACCAGCTCCCGGTAGGGCTCGTCGGCAATGATGTAGATGGGGTGCCCGTAGGCCTCGGAGCGCTCGGTCAGGAGCTTTGCCACGGCCCGGAGGGTTTCCTCGGTCAGCACCGCCCCGCTGGGGTTGTTGGGGGAGTTCAAAATGACGGCCTGGGTGTTCTCATTCACGGCCTCCGCCAGGGCGGAAATGTTTACCTGGAAGGCCTCAAGATCCGCCGGAACCAGAACAAAGCGGCTGCCGACAGCCTCAGCAAAGGCCTTGTATTCCATAAAATACGGGGCAACGCCCACGATCTCGCTTTTATCTGTTTTCAGCGCCAGCATCACCGTCAGCAGAGCCGGGGCCGCGCCGCAGGTGATAAACACATTTTCCGGACCGGCCTGAACCCCAAAGCGCTCCCGAAGATTCTTCGCCACAGCTTCCCGCAGCTGATCGCCGCCCATGCTGCTGGTGTACCCGTGGATACGAATGCTGCTCTCCGTTTCCAGAAGACGGCTGATGGTCTCATTCAGCTTCGCCGGGGCAGGAATGGAGGGATTGCCGATACTGAGGTCAAAGACATTCTCTTCGCCGACAATCTTGGCCTGCTGACGTCCGTATTCAAAAATCTGGCGGATTTCATTGGGTGCCGCGCCCATCGCATAAGTTTTCTGATTATACATAGGACCGCTTCCTTTCGATCACTGTGCCACGGTTTCGGTGGCCTTCGCTTATTCTATCAGATTTCTTTCCGCTTTTCAATTCCTCCGGGGGCTCCTGGAAAAAGATCTTCGAAAAAAGTTCTTGAATTCACCGCCGGGATATGGTATAGTGGTCAGGCTTTGGAGGGTTAGCTCAGCTGGTTAGAGCGTCCGCCTCACACGCGGAAGGTCG
>CAMONN010000031.1 GCA_946620645.1 uncultured Clostridia bacterium | reverse complement strand
TTCTGGAGAGGCCGAGGAACGAGGTCTCGGAAGAATCCGCGGAGGGGCGGAGACAAAGGACGCTGAGGTCGGAGCGACCAGCCGCTTTTCATAAAGAGAGCCCCGGTTCCCGGTTGGGAATCAGGGCTGCTCTGTTCTTCATATCTGAAACCTTATTTATGCTTCTTTCCATTACGATAAAACGCATACCCATAGAAAACACAAAATCCGAACACGTCTCCCTCTCGGAAGATTCGGTTCGGATAATGTGCGTTTGGTACGGCTGACGGGATTCGAACCCACGACCTCCAGAGTCGGAGTCTGGCACTCTATCCAGCTGAGCTACAGCCGCATGGTCGGCAACGGCAGAAAAAGAAGGTTGCCATTGCTCTCCTCTTTTGCTATAATTCGGAGAGCGAAGGGTATTATAGCAAAAAAGTTTCGTAAAGTAAAGACCTGTTTTTAAATAAAGGAGAGGACTATTTATGAAAACCGTCGTCCTTGGAAAAAGCGGCCTCGTTGCCACCAAGCCCTCCCTGGGCTGCCTGCCGCTGCAGCGCTGCGACAAAGACTACGCTGTCCGGCTGATCCGTGCTGCCTATGACGGCGGGATCCGTTTTTTTGACACGGCCAACGCCTACACCGACAGTGAGGAAAAGCTGGGTCTCGCCCTCCACGACGTCCGCGGGGATATCGTCATTGCCACCAAGAGCCAGGCCCGGGACCGGGACGGCGTCCTGAAGCATATTGAAAACAGCCTCCGGATGCTGCAGACGGATCACATCGACCTGTTCCAGTTCCACCAGGTGCCGGAAATGCCGGATCCCAACGACCCGGAGGGCGCCTACGCCGGAGCCCTGGAGGCGAAGAAGCGGGGCTGGATCGGGCACATCGGCGTCACCTCCCACCGGGTAGGCGTCATTGAGCAGTGCATCGACTCCGGATACTTTGAGACTGTGCAGTTCCCCTTCAGCTACATCTCCGCCGAACGGGACCTGGCCTTGGCCGGAAAGGCAAAGGCCGCCAACGTCGGCTACATCGCCATGAAGGGCCTGGCGGGAGGACTGCTGACCAACACGCGGGTCTGCCACGCCTTTATGAAGAAGTACGACAACGTGGTCCCCATCTGGGGTGTCCAGACGCTGGAGGAGCTGCAGCAGTGGCTGCAGGCGGCGGAGGAAGATCCGGACCTGGACGAAGAGATGGAAGCCTTCATCGCCAAGGAGCGTGAAGAGCTCTCCGGCAGCTTCTGCCGCAGCTGCGGCTACTGCATGCCCTGCCCCATGGGCATTGAGATCCGCAACTGCGCCCGGATGAACATGCTGCTGCGCCGCTCCCCCTGGCAGCAGTACATGACGGACGAGTGGTATGCCAAAATGCACCAGATTGAAAACTGCATCGGCTGCCGCTCCTGCGCCTCCAAGTGTCCCTATCAGCTGGATACCCCAAATCTTTTGAAATACATGTTGAAGGATTATGATGAATTCTATGCCAGTCATAAAGACCTTATCTAAGAGGTTTCATTTTTCCCGGCGCCTTGCCGCTCTGCTGCTCTGCGTTATACTGATGCTGACGCTCTGCGCCTGCGGGTCGGGATCCAAAATGGAACAGAAGCAGATCTTCGCCATGGACACCGTTATGACCCTCACCGCCTACGGCAAGCGCGCCCAGGAGGGCATTAACGCCGCCGCCAGTGTCATCAACTCCATGGATGCCCAGCTGGACCCCGAGATCCCCACCAGCATCATCTACGCCATCAACCACGCCGAGGGCGCCAACATCGTGGTGACCCCCCAGATCGCCAAAATGCTCAGCACCGCCAAGACCGTCTATGACCAGTCCGGCGGGGCCCTGGACCTGAGCCTCTACCCGGTGGTGAAGCTCTGGGGCTTCGTGGACGGGCGCTATTACGTCCCCACCGACATCGAGCTTTCGGCTGCGCTGGTCCGCAAGGCCTATGACAAGATGATTCTCACCAGCTATCCCGCCACCGGGTCCTACTCCGTGAGCTTCCCCGCCGGCACTGAGATCAGCATGGCCTCCGTGGCCAAGGGCTGCGCCGCGGAGAACGCCGTGGCCGCCATGCGGCAGGCGGGAGTTGAGAGCGGGATCATCTCACTGGGGGGCAATGTCCAGACCCTGGGTCTGAAGCCGGACGGCAGCAAATGGACGGTTGCCATTCAGGACCCGAAGGAGCCCTCCGGCTGGGTGGGCACGGTTCAGGTGGGTGAGATGGCTGTCGTCACCAGCGGCAGCTACCAGCGGTACTTTGAGTACGACGGGAACACCTATCACCACATTATTAACCCCATGTCTGCCAGCCCCGTCAACAACAACCTCCTCTCCGCCACCATCATCTGTGAGGACGGCACCATGGCCGACGCCCTCTCCACCGCCATGTTCGTCATGGGTGAAAGCAGGGCTCTGAACTACTGGCGCACCTACGGCGGGTTTGAGATGATTCTGATCACAAAAGACGGGAAAGTCATCTGCACCAAGGGGCTTATCGACAACTATGTCCCCAACACCCAGGCCGCCGGCTATACCGTCCGGTATTCCGAATAAGGATGGGCAGTTCAGACGCCCTGCGGAGCGATATCCGCGGGATTCGGGGTATCGGTGAGAAAAGAGCGCAGGCTTTAAACAGCCTGGGCATCTTTTCTCTTTTTGACCTGATTTCGTACTTCCCCCGCCGTTATGAAGACCGCAGCGAAATCGCTTCCATCGGCCTCACGCAGGACGGTGAAACCGTTACCGTCTGTGCCGTGTGCGGAGATGAGCCGAGGATTTCCCGGATTCGCCGGGGTCTGGATCTGGTCCGCTTCCGCATATATGACAATACCGGGGAGCTCACGGTCACCTTCTTTAATCAGCCCTATGTACGAAACCAGATCCGTCGGGGCGAGACCTACCGCTTCTACGGAAAAGTGGAGATGAAGGGCAGCCGCCGAAGCATGGCAAACCCCGCCTTTGAGGCAGAAGAGGCGGCGGGACCGCTCTCCGTAACCGGCAGGATTGTGCCGGTTTACGGTCTTCGCAGCGGCCTTCAGCAGAAGCTGCTGCGGCAGAGCATCCGTCAGGGTCTGGACAGCTGCCTTGAAACCCTTCCGGAGGTGCTGCCGGAAGCCCTCCGGAAGGAATTCGCACTGGCGGACGCACCCTCAGCCTATGAGGCAATCCATTTCCCGGAAAGCCCTGACGCGCTGAGTGCTGCCAGAAAGCGCTTTATTTTTGAGGAGCTTTTTGTCCTCTCCTGCGCGCTGGATCGGCGCCGGCAGCAGAGGGCAGCGGGAATTCCGGTTCCAAGGCCGGATTTCGATGATTTCTACTCCGCGCTTCCCTTCGCCCCCACCCGGGCTCAGCGCCGGGCCGTGGAGGAGGCCGCCGAAGACCTGGCCTCCGGGATGCAGATGAACCGCCTGCTTCAGGGAGATGTGGGCAGCGGAAAAACCCTGGTAGCGGCCGCCCTGGTCTGGCAGTGCAGCCGGACAGGCAGGCTCTCTCTGTTCATGGCGCCGACAGAAATACTGGCCGAGCAGCACTTCCGCACGCTCACCGCGTTTCTGGCCCCCTTCGGGATTCGGGTCGGCCTGCTGACGGGCTCTATGAAGGCCGCCGAAAAGCGGGCTGTCCGCAGCGCTCTGGAATCCGGAGCACTGGATCTGCTGGTGGGGACCCACGCATTGCTGGGAGATGACCTGTCTCTTTCAGACCCCGTGCTGGTGATCACGGACGAGCAGCACCGCTTCGGCGTAGACCAGCGGGCGCGGCTGGCGCGGGCAAAGGGCATGCCGCCGCATGTCTACGTCATGTCCGCAACACCGATTCCGCGGACGCTGGCGCTTATGATCTATGGAGATCTCTCAGTGTCGGTTCTTGATGAGCTGCCGCCCGGCAGAAAGGAGATTGAAACCTTCTGCGTCGGAAGCGCCTACCATGAACGACTGCTGAACTTCATCCGGAAACTCTGCGCAGAGGGCCGCCAGGTCTTTGTGGTATGCCCAAAGGTAGAGGATGAAAGTGACGAGCCGGAGAGTTCGTCCGCCGGGGATTCCGGCAAACTGCTGTCCGCGGTTGAGCATGCCGAACAGCTTCGCCGGGAACTTCCCGAACTGCGTATCGACTGCCTCCACGGCCGGATGAAGCCTGCCGAAAAGGACGCCGCCATGGGGCGTATGCTGCGCGATGAGACTGACGTACTGGTCTCCACCACCGTCATAGAGGTGGGCGTGGATGTGCCCAATGCCGCCCTGATGCTGATAGAAAATGCAGAACGCTTCGGGCTGAGCCAGCTGCATCAGCTGCGGGGCCGGGTGGGCAGGGGGCAGCACGCCAGCTACTGCGTACTGGTCACGGATCATCACGGGGCAGAAGTCAAGGCCCGCATGAAGGCCCTGTGTGAATCCTCGGATGGATTTCACATTGCAGAGGAGGACCTGCGGCTGCGGGGCCCCGGAGACTTCTTCGGGTCCCGGCAGCACGGACTGCCGGAGATGCATCTGGCTGAGCTCGGCGCCGAAACAGAGAGCCTTTTGAAAGCCCGGGACGCCGCCCACCGTCTTCTGGAGGAGGATCCGCTGCTGGAGTCTCCGGAGCACCGGGATCTGCATGACCGGGTGCAGCTGCTGAGTGAAAAGATGAACGGAACGCTGAACTGAGCGTTCCGTTCATCTTTATATTATCTTCTTCGCCGCGGACGGCGGATGTCACTGAATCCGGATCAGTCCTGATAGGCTGCAAGAATTCCTTTATAGGTCATGTAGCAATCCAGCTTGGAAACGACCTCGAAGGGGGCATGCATGCTCAGCACCGGAACCCCCGCATCGATGGTGTCGATATTTCGGTTGGCCATGTACTTGGCGATGGTTCCGCCGCCGCCCTGGTCCACCTTGCCCATTTCCGCCATCTGCCAGATGACGCCTTCCCGGTCAAAAAGACCGCGCAGGTATCCGACCACCTCGGCAGAGGCATCGCTGGTGGAGGACTTGCCCCGGGCTCCGGTATACTTGCAGATGGCCATGCCGTAATTCAGCTTGGACTCACTCCGCTTCTCTGAAACCTCCGGATACAGCGGGTCAAAGGCCGCCGTCACATCGGCAGAAAGGCAGAAGCTGCGCTCATAGCAGCGCCGGGTCTCCACGTTCTGAGAAGCGCAGAGATCCTCCATCAGGCACTCAAAGGCGGTGCTCTGCATGCCGCTTACGCCGTCGGAGCCGGTTTCCTCCTTGTCTGCGAGAATGCAGATACAGGTCCTCCGGGGATCCTGCACCTGGAAAAGCGCCTTCAGCTCCGCCCAGGCGCAGACCCGGTCATCATGACCGTAGCCGCCGATCATGGAACGGTCCAGACCGATTTCACAGACATCCACAGCCGGTACGGCCGTGAGCTCCGCGGAAAGGAAATCCTCCTCCTGAATGCCGTAGGCGTCATTCAGAAGACTGAGAACGGCAAGGCGGACCCGGTCCTTCCCATCGTCGGCATAGGGGACGCTCCCGATAAGAATGTTCAGGCCTTCTCCCGTAATGCCCTCGGCCATGGTCTTCTTCATCTGATCCGCAGCCAGATGGGGCAGCAGGTCCGTAATGACGAAGCGCGGCTCTCCCGGCTCCCGGCCAATGGTGACCTCCACGGTTTCCCCGGATTTCATCGCCACAACGCCGTGAAGCTCCAGCGGAGTCGCCACCCACTGGTACTTCTTGATGCCGCCGTAGTAGTGGGTGCGGAGATAGCAGAGCTCATCCTGCTCATAAAGGGGGATCTGCTTGAGGTCCAGGCGGGGGGAGTCGATGTGCGCCCCGGCGATGACGGCGCCATTTTCCAGGGGCTCTCTCCCCATCACAGCCAGCATCAGGGCCTTTCCCCGGTTGTTTACCCAGATCCGGTCCCCGGGCTTCAGGCTCTCTCCCGGGGTATATTCCCGGAAGCCCTGCTTTTCCGCCTCGCGGATGGCGTATTTTACGGACTCGCGTTCGGTCCGGGCATCGTTGAGGAAGCTCATATACTCCCGGCAGTAGTCCTCCAGCTGGAGCCTCTCCCGGGTATCAAGGCGGTCATATCCGTTCTTTGGGTTGTAAAACAGGGTTTCTCTCAGGTCTTCCATTGCTTTTTCCTAACCTCCAGTATGTTATTCAGTCTGCAGGAGAGCATCTTGAGGTCTCCGTCATTAACGATTGTTTCATCGCAGAGCTCTATAAAATCTTCATTGCCCAGCTGGGCGCGGATCCTCTGCTGTGCGGCCTCCCGGCTGATACCGTCACGGTCCATAATGCGGCGAATCCGGGTTTCCTCCGGAGCGGTCACGGCGAGGGTCCAGTCACAGATTGAGGCCTCCCCGCTGCTGTGCAGGGCGATGGCGTCAATGGCGGCAAGCTCCCCGCCGTTCATAGCCCAGTCCTGCAGACGCCGGCGGATCTCTTTCCCGATCGACAGATGGGTAATCCTGTTCAGCGTAAGCAGCGCCTCTTCATCCTGAAATACTATCCGGCCCAGTTTCTTCCGGTCCAGCTTCAGCCCGATCCCTTCCCCGGTTTCGGAAACCGCTTCCGGGAAGGCGGCCTTCAGGCTTTCAAGGAGGCCCCGGTCTGTTTCAAGCAGTTCATGGTACACCGCATCGGCATCTACGACCATCGCGCCGCGGGTCTCCAGCTCCCGGAGCACAGTGGTCTTTCCGCAGCCGCTTCCGCCGGTGATGCCGATGACCTGCATGCTGTCCACCAGAGCATCCATCAGCTCCTTTTCCGGGAGAGAGCCCTGCCGAAGGATACGGAAAGGCACGCAGCTCAGGTCCAGAACCGTAGACTCCAGCCCCAGCTCACAGGCACCGCCGTCGATGACCCCTTCGATACGGCCGTCGAAATATCCCAGAACATCCCCCGCCGTCTTCGGGCTCGCCTGTCCGGAGGGGTTCGCCGAGGGCACCGCCAGAGGGAACTCCAGCTCCCGCAGCAGCCGGAGAGTCTGTTCCTGCCTCGGGCAGCGGAGGCCAACAGTCTCACCGCCCGCCCGGAGAACAAGAGGAATTTCGGGCTTCGCCTTCAGCACCAGGGTCAGCGGCCCCGGCCAGAAACACTCTGCAAGGGCCCGGGCAGCCGGCGGCACCGCTTCACACAGGCGGTCGATTGCCCCGGCATCGGACACCATCAGGGAGATGGGCTTTACCGGTGGGCGGCCCTTGACCTCATAAATCTTTTCAATCACCCCGGGATCCAGTCCGTTTCCGGCAAGGCCGTAGACGGTCTCCGTCGGGACTGCCACCAGGCCCCCGGCCTGAAGCAGCTTCACAGCAGGGGTAATGTCCCTGGTAATAAGTTCTGTCTTCATATGGAAATACTTCCCTCGGCCGCATCCCCGGCGGCAAGCTTTTCTGCCTGATCCATGGCCGTCAGCGCATCCAGCAGCGGATCCAGGTTCCCATTGATAACGCTTTCCAGATTGAAGCTCCGGGTCTCCCCCTGCAGGCGATGATCGGTCACCCGGTTCTGGGGAAAATTGTAGGTGCGGACACGGTCGCTGCGGTCACCGCTGCCGATCTGCGTCTTCCGCTCGGCCGCAACCGCAGCACGCTGCTGTTCCCGCTCGCGCTCGTATAACTTGGAGCGCATAATCTGCAGAGCTCTGTCCTTGTTCTTATACTGGCTGCGTTCATCCTGGCACTCCACTACCAGGCCCGTAGGCAGGTGGGTGACCCGAATGGCGCTTTCGGTTTTGTTGACGTGCTGTCCGCCGGCGCCGGATGACCGGAAGGTGTCAATTTTCAGATCGTTCATGTTCAGGTGAAAGTCCACTTCCTCCACCTGCGGAAGCACTGCCACCGTAGCGGCCGAGGTATGGATGCGGCCTCCAGACTCCGTAACCGGAACCCGCTGAACCCGGTGGCCGCCGGCCTCAAACTTCAGGCGGGAATAGGCGCCGGCCCCTTCCACAAGAAAGCTGATTTCCTTCAGGCCGCCAAGCTCTGTCTCGTTGACATTCACCACTTCAAGTTTCCAGCGTCGCATTTCGGCGTACATGCCGTACATCCGGTAGAGATCAGAAGCGAAAAGAGCGCTCTCCTCTCCGCCGACGCCGGCACGGATTTCCATTATAACATTTTTATCGTCATTCGGATCCTTCGGCAGAAGCAGCAGCCGAAGATTCTCCTCCTGCCGCGTGTGCTGTTCCGTAAGGCTTCTGAGTTCTTCCTGGGCCAGCTCCCGCAGTTCAGGGTCCGCCCGCATTTCCTCCAGCGCCTCCAGTTCCCTCCGGGTCTTCTCCAGGGCGGATAACGCCTCCGCCACAGGGGCAAGCTCCTGCAGTTCCTTCTGGAGTCTCGCGTTCAGGGCAGGGTTCTGCCAGGTGGATGGCTCCTGAAGCCGCTGCTGCAGCTCCTCTACCTGCCGGCGAATCTGGTTTAACCGTTCGACATTCATGACTTTCCGCCCGTCAATTCAGAAACACGCCCGAAGAACTCCCGAACCGCATCGATGAAGTTCCGGACGGACCGCAGGAATCCACCCACCTGTTCCTTCGCATCCTCAGCCTTCTGAAGAGTACTCTGCACATCCTCAACCTGTTGGGTGAACCGGTTCGGGTCCAGCCTCTCCAGCGCCCGGCACAGATCCAGCAGCTGCTGTACCTGGGCGTCCGTCAGACGGACATGGTGCTTGTCCGCAATGCCGCGAATGGTCTCCCGCAGCTCTTCATCGGTCATCCCGGAGGTTTCGTTCAGCATGGCCTTCAGGTCGCCTACGATGGACCGTGCGGAATCCTCATCGCCGATCTCGTCGGCCAGCTCCCCGGTGAGCGTCAGCTCCTGGTTGCCGGCCGTCCGGGCATCACTGCTCAGGGCCTCACCGGTCATGTCCTCATAGGCCTTGTAGACGCCGGCCAGGGCCGCGGTTCCGCTGACGGAAAAGGGGGCCGCCACCACCAGCCGGGCATCCGTAATACCGGCGGTCGTCAGGGCATTGCGGTACATCTCAGCGGTGCAGAAGCTGATATTCTCTGTGCGGACATCCAGCCCGCTTCCCTCCGGAAGGAGCTCAAAGTAAACGCAGGAGATGGCCCGGGTGCCGATAACCTTATCCTCCAGAATTCCGGAGAGGGCAGCGTGCTCTTCAGCGTTGGTAAGGCGCAGCTCGGGTACCGTCCCCCGCTCAAATCCGAAGGCAAGGTAGACGCTGTCAATCTGTTCTTCGGTGAGGTCCGCCCCCACAACCGTACGCCGCATTTCGGCATCCGCCGACGCCGGAGTCACAAGCCCCAGGGCCAGGACCGCCCACAGAATCATCCCTGCGGCAACAATCCTCCAATGTATTACGAACCGCTTCACCTGAAGCTCCGCCTCCTTCCCTGCCGGTTTAATGCCGGCTGCGACCGGGCAACACTTTTTTCACGTCTCGCTATGGTACCACAAATTGATGTCTGTGAAAAGCCGCAATTTCCAAAAAGCCGTAAAAACTTTCTGAATTTTTCCTCAATTCTTTGACCTTTTGAAGCTTTTTGCTTGACGACTTCCCACAAAACTCGTATACTATAAAAGATTTCAAACGCATTTCCCCATTTCCGCTTTCAGGAGGTTGCCATGAAAGTTATTTTTCGCCGGGCCGGCCTTGCGCTGCTGGTCCTTGTGATGATTTTGAGTCTGGCCGCCTGCGGCCAGCAGGCCACCAATGTCACCGCGCCGGCTGAGGATACCACGAAGGAAGTCGTGGTGGAAACCGCACCCCCTTCCCCCACTCCCACGCCGACCCCGACACCCTCTGTTCCCCCGGTGGCTGTTACGACGGTTCCGATGCCGATGCCCTCTGTGACCCCGACGGTCAGCATCACCACACCTGAGGGCGACGCCGCCACCGCCACTGCGACGGCCTCTCCCACCGTATCCCCCAGCCCCACCCCCAGCGCCACCACCGGTACTGCCAGGACTGAGGTCTACTCTGCCGATGCGGCCTTCGCCTCCACCATTAACCCGGACAGCACCAACGTTCCCGCCGGCGCCACCAACGGCTACATTGTCGGCAACGATGTAAACTTCCGCGGCGGCCCCAGCGCCAGCGCACGGCTCCTCGGCACCTATGACAGCGGCACCCGGGTACGGATCCTGGGCACTGAGAATGGGTGGACCGAGGTCGTCATCAACGGAGTCACCGGCTACGTCAGCAGCCAGTATGTCAGCTACGGCACAGCCGGCGGCGGCTCCTCGGTGATTGTCAGCGGCAGCGGCAACACCATGGTGATTGTCCCGGACGGCCCCGCCAGCAGCAACGGTGCCGTGATCGCCCCGGACGACGGGGATTACTTCCTCGGCATTAAGCCGGACTGATTCCCCCGTACGGATCACTTTAACCCTGTGTATTGATGCGGCACCCTCCGGGGTGCCGCGTTTTAAAAAGGAAGCCGCGTTGTTAGAGAAAGAGGTTGCGCATCATGGACGAACCCAAGAAAATATTCATCAGCTATTCCCACAAGGACCGGGAGACCTGCAACAAGATCGATTCCTTCATCGGCAAGCACGACGGCTTTGACGTCTGGTTCGACCGGGGCCTTACCCCTGGCGAAGTCTTCCGGAAGAAGATCGTGGAGGTCATCCGGGACTCCGGCTACTTCATCATTCTGCTCTCAGAATCCTCCGTCCAGTCGGACTGGGTCATTGACGAAGTGGAGTACGCCAAGAGACTGCACAAGAAAATCCTTCCCATCTGGCTGGAAAATGTTCAGCTGCCGGATGAGCTGGACATGATCCTGCAGCGGTACCACAGTCTCTTCTGGTATCTCCGGAGCTCTGACAGCCAGTTCGAGAGCAGCCTCATGTCCATGTTCGACACTCCCGTGGACGCTTCCCAGGGTCAGGCCCTGGTGGGCTACGGCAACCACTTCTCCGAAAAGGTGAACCTGCAGATGCGCACCCTTCTCTCCAAGGAGCGGCAGGAGAAATACGCCGACTGCTACGAGCCGGAGAACGCCTGCCTTCTGGGGAAGGCCTATCTCTTCGGCGGCCCCTGCCCGGTGAACCGGCGGAAGGCCCGGCACTATTTCCACACTGCCGAATACTTTGGGAACTCCGACGCCAGTTTCTACCTGCTGGAGATGCAGCTGGAGGACCACCGGCGGGAAACCTGGGATGAGCCGGACGAGGAGGTCTGCGGCCCGATTATCGCCCGGATTCAGGGGCTGGCGGACGGAGGCTCCGTCCCGGCAAAGCTCTTCCTTGCCAACGCCCTCTGGCACGGCCGCTACGGTCTGACGGCGGACATGGTGAAGAGCGCCGCCCTTTATGAGGAGTGCGCCCGCCTGGGCAACGCCCGGGCCCAGTTCGTCATGGCCTCCAACTACTATAACGGCGAAGGCGTGGAGAAGAATTATGACCTCGCCATCATGTACGCCAACCTCGCCCTGGAGCAGAAGTACATCTACGCCTGGCGGCGCTGGGGCAAGTTTTACCGGGACGGCCTCGCCGTTCCCCAGGACTACGACAAGGCCCGCTCCTGCTATGAGAAGGGCGCCAAGATGGGCGACTACAACTGCTACAACAAGGTGGCCGACATGCTGTATCACGGCTGGGGCTGCCCCGTGGATTACGAGGGCTCGGTGGAGTACTTCCGGAAGGGCGAAGCCGCACCCGCCGTCAGCCAGCGCTACAGCCTCCAGCGGTCCAAGATGGCCCTGGGCCGGGCCTATGAGCTGGGCCGGGGGGTCGAGCAGGATCTCTCCCTGGCCGCCGACAAGTACCTGGAGGGGTACAACTGCGGCAGCCGGGAATGCCGGGACGCCTATCTCCGCTGCAAGAACGAGCTCCGGCCCGCAGGGGCGGAAGAGACTGATGAAGCCGCCGACGCGGAGTGATCTTCCCGAGGCCGGGGCCTTCCGGTTTGCCGGCTAAAACCGGCCGGAGGTCCCGGAACCGGAGCGCTAAAAATGTGCATTTCTCCTCCGGATTTCTTTGGTGATTTCGCCAGTTGACAAATCCGCTTTTCTCCGCTTATAATCAGCACGTCTTTAAGGCGACCCAGTGAGATCGGCAAGGATGTGTGAAGTGTACAGGAGGATTTCTCCTCTTCGCCCTGCCGTTTTCTCCGGCAGGGTTTTATTTCTTTCACACGGAGGAATCGGGATGTTTCAGATGAGACGAATCGGTATTTTCCCCACCCCTGTCTCACTCTGCCCCGGGCGGATGCGTTCCGCCTTTCCCTCCCCCACTACGGCAATTTATACGGTCCACTCTGTCTGTCACCCGGTTTCTGCGCGTCCATAAGCGCGGGGCCGGGTTTTTCTGTTCCCCGGGCGGCGGAGCTCCCCTTCTCCGGCCGGAAACAGCAGAATAATAAAGGAGGTTTCCATGCATTCACGGGAAGTTCAGATTGCGAAAGATCTTCTGGCCATCCGCGCCGTTTTTCTCCGGCCGGACGAGCCCTTCACCTGGGCCAGCGGCATCCAGAGCCCCATCTACTGCGACAACCGCCTGATTCTCTCCGCACCGGCCGTCCGGACGGAGGTGGAACAGGCCATCGCTGATACGGTCCTTGAAGCCTACCCCGGTACCGAGGTGCTGATGGGCACCTCCACCGCCGGCATCGCCCACGCCGCCATCGCGGCCCAGTTTCTGAGCCTGCCCATGGGTTACGTCCGCTCCGGTGCGAAGGACCACGGGCGCCAGAACAGGATTGAAGGAAAGCTTCTTCCCGGGCAGAAGGTCGTGGTGGTGGAAGACCTGATTTCCACCGGAGGCTCGGTGCTGGAGGTGGTCCAGGCCCTGCGGGAAGCAGGGGCGGAGGTCCTGGGCGTTGTCAGCATCTTCACCTACGGCATGGCCAAGGGCCTTGCCCGCCTGAAAGAAGCCGGCGTCAAGAACATCAGCCTCACGAACTTCGACACCCTGGTCCGGGTGGCCGCAGAGGAAGGCTACATCGCGCAGGCGGATGTGGAGCGCCTGCTCCGGTTCCGGGATCATCCGGAGGATGAAAGCTGGAGGAACGCATGAGAAGCCTCATTGATATTATGGATTTTACGGTGGATGAGATTCAGGAGCTCATCGACACTGCAAACAGCATTATTGATCATCCGGAAGACTATCGCAACGCCTGCCGCGGCAAAAAGCTTGCCACGCTCTTCTTCGAGCCCTCCACCCGTACCCGGCTGAGCTTTGAGGCCGCCATGTACGAGCTGGGCGGCAATGTTATCGGGTTTTCAGAGGCCGCCAGCTCCTCCGCCTCCAAGGGCGAGAGCGTGGCGGATACCGCCAAGGTCATCAGCTGCTACGC
>CAMONN010000030.1 GCA_946620645.1 uncultured Clostridia bacterium | reverse complement strand
CCGCCTCCAAGGGCGAGAGCGTGGCGGATACCGCCAAGGTCATCAGCTGCTACGCTGACATCATCGCCATGCGCCATCCGAAGGAGGGCGCCCCCCTGGTCGCGGCCATGAACGCCTCCATCCCGGTCATCAACGCCGGTGACGGCGGCCACAACCACCCCACCCAGACTCTGGCGGACCTGCTTACCATCTACCGGGAAAAGGGCGGGTTCCAGCAGCTGACAGTGGGCATCTGCGGTGACCTGAAGTTCGGGCGCACGGTGCATTCTCTCATCAGCGCCCTCTCCCGCTATGAGGGCATCAAATTCTGCCTGATTTCGCCGGAGGAACTGAAGCTCCCCAGCTATGTCAAAAAAGAAGTCCTCCGGGCGGGGAACATCCCCTATGTTCAGACCACGGACCTGGACAGCGTCATGCCGGAGCTGGACATCCTGTATATGACCCGCGTCCAGCGGGAGCGCTTCTTCAACGAGGAGGATTATCTGCGGCTGAAGGACAGCTACATCCTCACCCCGGAGAAGCTGCACAGCGCCAAAGAGGATCTGTGCATCATGCACCCGCTGCCCAGAGTCAATGAAATCAGCGTCCGGATTGACGACGACCCCAGGGCCTGCTACTTCAAGCAGGTTCTGTACGGCAAGTACATGCGCATGGCGCTGATTCTGAAACTTCTGAAGGAGGCCGGAACGCTGTGAACATCGACTCCATCTCAAACGGCATTGTCATTGACCACATTACCGCCGGCCGGGGCATGAAGCTGTATCAGCTCCTGGGACTGGGGAAGCTGGACTGCTCCGTGGCCATCATCAAAAACGCCCACAGCGAGAAGCTGGGGAAAAAGGACATCATCAAAATTGACTCGGACATCCCGGTGAACCTGGACGTCATCGGCTATGTGGACCCTGGCGTCAGCATCAACATTATCCGGGACGGGAAACTGGTGGAAAAGCGCCGCATCGGCATGCCGGAAACCCTGACCAATGTGATTTTCTGCAAGAATCCCCGCTGCATCACCACCACCGAGCAGGAGCTGCCGCATGTTTTCCGCCTGACGGACCGTCAGAACAAGGTCTACCGCTGCATCTACTGCGAGACCAAGGCGGAAGACGCCAAGTTCAGAGAGTAACCCGAAAACATCAAACGGAAGGAGTTCCACCGTGAAGAAAGTCGGAATCGTTATGGGCAGCGACAGCGATCTGCCCGTCATTGAAAAAGCCGTCAAGGTCCTGCGGGAACTGGAAATCCCCTTTGAGGTCCATGTTTACTCCGCCCACCGGACGCCGGAGGAGGCCCGCGCCTTTTCCCTGAAGGCCCGGGACGCCGGCTTCGGCGTGCTGATCGCCGCAGCGGGCATGGCGGCCCACCTGGCCGGTGCCATTGCCGCCAACACCACCCTGCCTGTTATCGGCATTCCCTGCAAGGGTCCGGTCTTCGACGGGATGGACGCCCTGCTCAGTACCGTCCAGATGCCCTCCGGCATCCCGGTGGCCACCGTCGGCGTCGGCAACGGGGCCAACGCCGCCCTGCTTGCGGCGGAGATCCTTGCCGTATCCGACCCGGAGCTGGCCTCCCGGCTGCAGGGGAAACGGGCCGCCGATACCGCCGCTGTCCTCTTAAAGGACGCGGGCATAGCCGAAAGGCTCTGATTTCGTTATTCAATATTATTCATAAAGGAGAACCACCATGGAAAACAAGCTTGTTTACACCGGCAAAACCAAGAACGTCTACGCCCTCGAGAATGGCAATTACCTGCTGAAGTTCAAAGACGACTGCACCGGCAAGGACGGCGTCTTTGATCCGGGCGAGAACTCCATCGGTCTCACCATCGACGGTGTGGGCGATGTGAACCTGCGGATGTCCATTTACTTCTTCGAGAAGATCAACGCCGCCGGTATCCGCACCCACTACGTCAGCGCCGATCTGGAAAACACCACCATGGAAGTTCTCCCTGCAAAGGTTTTCGGCAAAGGTCTGGAAGTCATCTGCCGCCACAAGGCCGTCGGTTCCTTCTTCCGCCGCTACGGCGAGTACATTGCCGAAGGCGCCGATCTCCCCGCCTATGTGGAGATGACCTTTAAAAACGACGCCAAGGGCGATCCCCTGGTCACCAAGGACGGTCTGGTTGTGCTGGGCGTCATGACGGAAGAGCAGTATGACACCATCAAGGAAATGACCCAGAAGATCACCCAGATCGTCGCCGATGAGATGGCCGCCCGGGGTATGGTGCTCTATGATATCAAGTTTGAGTACGGTTATGACGCCGACGGCAAGGTCATGCTGATTGATGAGATCGCCTCCGGCAATATGCGCGTCTACAAGGACGGCAAGTATATTGACCCCATGACGCTCTCTGAGCTGTTCTTCGCCTGATGGGGGGCTTTTTCGGAGCCGTCTCCCGGCGTGACGTGACAATGGATGTCTTTTTCGGCACCGATTATCACAGTCATCTGGGAACCAAGAACGCCGGTATGACCATCTGGAACCGGGAAGACGGTTTTCACCGGCAGATTCATTCCATCTCCAACTCCCCCTTCCGCACCAAGTTTGAAAAGGACCTGCCGGACTTTCACGCCGGCACCTCGGGTTTCGGCTGCATCAGCGACTCCGACCCCCAGCCGCTCCTGGTGCGCTCCCATCTGGGAATGTACGCCATCACGACCGTGGGGCAGATCAACAACGCCGAAGACCTGATCAGCACCTACTTCTCCGACCACGGACACCAGTTCAGCGTCATGGGCTCCGGCAAGGTGAACTCCACGGAGCTGGTGGCGGCGCTCATCAACCAGCGGGACAGCCTCAGCGAAGGGATCCTCCATATGCAGCAGGTCATCGACGGGTCGATGACGGTACTGCTGATGCTCTCGGACGGCAGCATTATCGCCGCCCGGGACCACTGCGGGCGCCTGCCTGTGGTCATCGGGAAGAACGAGGACGGCTTCTGCGTGAGCTTTGAGTCCTTTGCCTGCACGAAGCTGGGCTACTCCCTGGTCTACGAGCTGGGTCCGGGGGAGATTGTCCGCATCACGGCGGAGGAGTACGAGACCCTCTCCCCGGCAAATCAGGAAATGAAGATCTGTGCCTTCCTCTGGTCCTATTACGGCTACCCCAACTCCAGCTACGAAGGCATCAACGTGGAGGTCATGCGCTACCGCAACGGAGAGATCATGGCGAGGGATGAGATCGCCCGGGGCAATCTCCCCAAGGTGGACTATGTGGCCGGGGTCCCCGACTCCGGGATTCCCCACGCCATCGGCTACGCCAACCGCAGCGGCAAGCCCTTCGCCCGCCCCTTTGTCAAGTACACCCCCACCTGGCCCCGCTCCTTCATGCCCTCCAACCAGGACGTGCGGGATCAGGTGGCCAAGATGAAGCAGATCCCTGTCCAGGAGCTCATTGAAGGCAAGAAGCTCCTCTTTGTGGACGACTCCATCGTCCGCGGCACACAGCTGCAGGGCACCGTGGACTTCCTCTTTGAGTCGGGTGCAGGAGAAGTGCATATGCGCTCCGCCTGTCCGCCCATCATGTACGCCTGCAAGTACCTGAACTTCTCCCGGGGCAACTCCGATATGGATCTGCTGGCCCGGCGCACGGTTCAGGAGCTGGAGGGGGATGAAGGCCAGCAGCATCTGGACGAATACTCCGACGGGCGTACCCAGCGGGGCCGGTGCCTGCGTCAGGCCATCGCCAGCCAGCTGGGCTTTGACTCCCTGGAATACCAGTCCCTGGAGGGACTTCTGGAAGCCATCGGCATCGACCCTGAAAAGGTCTGCACCTACTGCTGGACCGGAAAAGAATAAAGGAGAGCCCGTATGGAGCATTCACATTCCGCATCCTATGCGGCGGCCGGCGTGGATATTGAGGCCGGCTACGAAGGCGTCCGCCTGATGAAGCCGTATGTTCAAAGAACCGTCATCCCCGGCGTGGTCTCCGGCATCGGCGGCTTCGGGGGCCTCTTCGCCCCGGATCTTGCCGGCATGAAGGAGCCGGTGCTGGTTTCCGGCACCGACGGCGTCGGCACCAAGCAGCGCATCGCCCAGCTGATGGGCATTCACGGCACCGTGGGCATCGACTGCGTGGCCATGTGCGTCAACGACATTATCTGCTGCGGGGCGAAGCCCCTCTTCTTTCTGGACTACATCGCCATCGGGAAAAACGACCCCGTGAAGGTGGCGGAACTGGTATCCGGCGTGGCGGAGGGCTGTGTACAGGCCGGCTGCGCCCTCATTGGCGGAGAAACCGCCGAACATCCCGGCACCATGCAGCCGGATGACTATGACCTGGCAGGATTCTCTGTCGGGCTGGTGGACCGGGAAAAAATCCTGGATCCGAACTCGGTGAAAGAGGGCGACATTCTGATCGGGCTTCCCTCCAGCGGCGTTCACTCCAACGGTTTTTCCCTGGTACGCAAGGTTTTTGACGTGGAACACTGTGATCTGGAGCGGGTCGTTCCGGAGCTCGGCATGCCGCTGGGTCAGGCGTTGCTGACACCCACCCGAATTTACGTCAAGCCAGTCCTCGCCGCGCTGGAAGCCGGCGGAATTCACGGCATCAGCCACATTACCGGCGGCGGCTTCTACGAGAATATTCCCCGCTGCCTGCCTGAGGGTCTCAGCGTACGGGTGGAGAAGGCCGCCGTCCCCGTGCTCCCGGTATTCCGGATGATTCAGGAAGCGGGAAAGGTCCCCGAACGGGATATGTTCAACACCTTCAACATGGGCATCGGCCTGAGCATCGTGGCGGACCCCGCCCGGGTGGACGCCCTGCTGGAGGTCCTGCCCGGCGCCGTCATCCTCGGCGACGTGGTCCGGAGCGACGACGAAAAGGTCGTTATCTCCTGAGGCCTGGCGGTGAGCGAAATGGAAAACAGAATGGACAGAACGCCCATTGCCGTGCTGGTTTCCGGCGGCGGCACCAACCTGCAGGCGCTGATTGACGCCCAGGAGAGCGGCACCCTGAAAAGCGGGGTCCTGCGGGTTGTCATCTCTGCGAACCCCCGGGCCTTTGCCCTGGAGCGTGCCCGGAAGGCCGGCATTGAGGCCCTGGTGCTGCCCTCGGCGGGCTTTGAGCAGGCCCTTGCGGAGGCATTGGAGGCCCGGGAGATCGACATGATCATCCTCGCCGGCTTCATGCGGATTTTGAGCGCCGAGTTCACCTCCCGCTGGCCGAGGCGGATTCTGAACATCCACCCCGCCCTGATCCCTTCCTTCTGCGGGCAGGGCTATTACGGCCTGAAAGTTCATGAGGCCGCCCTGGCCCGGGGCGTGAAAGTCACCGGCGCCACCGTCCACTATGTCAACGAGATCCCCGACGGCGGGGAAATCATTCTTCAGAAACCCGTTGAGGTGCTGCCCGGCGACACGCCGGAAGTGCTGCAGCGCCGGGTCATGGAGCAGGCCGAATGGATTCTTCTTCCTCAGGCTGCAGAACTTGTTGCCGCGGAGCTGGCGGCGAAAGGAGAACAGAACCGATGACTGATTTTCTGGCATTTCTGAAAAACAATCCCTATCCGGGGCGGGGCATCGCCGTCGGGAAAAGCCGGGTCTACTACTTCATTATGGGCCGCAGCGAGAACAGCCGCAACCGCATCTTCACCCTCACCGGGGACGGCATCCGTACCGAGGCTCATGACCCCGCGAAGCTCACGGACCCCAGCCTTATCATCTATCACCCGGTGCGCCGGGCCGGCGGCGATCTCATCGTCACCAACGGCGACCAGACGGACACCATCCGGGACTTCGGCGACTTCCGCAAGGCGCTGATGACCCGGGAGTATGAGCCGGACGACCCCAACTGGACTCCCCGCATTTCCGCCATACTGCATGATGACGGGAGTTTTGAGCTGTCTATTCTGAAGCACGCTGACGGCCGCTGCCTGCGGGAATTCTTCTGCTATGAAGGCTGCGATGAGGGAAAAGGCTATTTCATCAGCACCTACGAAGGACCCGGCTCTCCCCTGCCCAGCTTCCGCGGAGAGCCCATGGAGATCGACATGCCGGAGCCGGAGGCCGTATGGGAAGCGCTGAATGAAGACAACAAGGTCTCGCTCTACACCTGCGTCGACGGCGAAGTCCGCCTCTTTAACAAAAACCTGGGGGATTGAAAATGAAGGAATTTGAACTGAAATACGGGTGCAATCCGAATCAGAAGCCCGCGAAGATCTACATGAAGGACGGGCAGGACCTGCCTGTCACCGTCCTGAACGGGCGCCCCGGATACATTAACTTCCTGGACGCGCTGAACTCCTGGCAGCTGGTGCAGGAGCTGAAGGAGGCCACAGGCCTTCCCTCCGCCGCCAGCTTCAAGCATGTTTCGCCGGCAGGCGCCGCAGTGGGTCTCCCTCTGAGTGAAGTGGACCGTAAAATCTACTTCGTGAAGGAAGATGCCGAGCTCTCCCCCATCGCCTGCGCCTACATCCGCGCCCGGGGCGCCGACAGGCTTTGCTCCTACGGAGACTGGGCGGCACTCAGCGATACCTGTGACGCCGCCACGGCCCGGTATCTGCAGGAGGAGGTTTCCGACGGCATCATTGCTCCCGGCTATACCCCGGAGGCCCTGGAGATCCTTAAAACCAAGAAAAAGGGCAACTACAACGTGGTCCAGGTGGACCCGGCCTACAAACCCGCCCTGCAGGAGTGCAAGGACGTCTTCGGTGTTACCTTTGAGCAGGGGCACAATAACTTCCGCATTGATGAAAGCCTCCTGACCAACATCGTCACCGAGAACCGAGACCTGCCCAAGGCCGCCGCCCGGGACCTGGTCGTAGCCCTCATTACTCTCAAGTACACCCAGTCCAACTCTGTCTGCTATGTCAAGGACGGCCAGGCCATCGGCGTCGGCGCCGGACAGCAGAGCCGTATCCACTGCACGCGCCTTGCAGGTTCGAAAGCGGACAACTGGCTTCTTCGTCAGCACCCGAAGGTGCTGGCCCTGCAGTTTGTGGAGGGTATCCGCCGTCCGGACCGGGACAACGCCATTGACATCTATCTCTCCGACGAATATGAGGATATCCTGGCCGACGGCGTCTGGCAGCAGACTTTTGCCGTAAAGCCCGAAATCCTTACGGTTGAGGAAAAGAAAGCCTGGATTCAGGCTCAGTCCGGCGTCAGCGTCGGTTCCGACGCCTTCTTCCCCTTCGGCGACAACATCGAGCGTGCCCGGAAGTCCGGCGTACAGTACGTTGCGGAGCCCGGCGGCTCCATCCGCGATGATCACGTCATTGCCACGGCCAACCGCTATAACATGGTGATGGCCTTTACCGGAATGCGGCTGTTCCACCACTAAGGAGGGCGCCAATGAAAGTCATGGTTATCGGCGGCGGCGGCCGGGAGCACGCCGTGATCCGGAAACTGAGGGAGAACCCCGAGATTACCGAACTCTACGCCCTGCCGGGCAACGGCGGCATGGCGGAAGACGCGACGTGCGTCCCCATCGGGGCCAAGGACATCCCCGGCATCACTGCCTTTGCAAAGGAAAAGCGCATCGACTATGCCGTAGTCACCCCGGACGACCCCCTTGTTCTGGGTTGCGTCGACGCACTGGAGGCCGCGGGAGTCCCCTGCTTCGGTCCCAGAGCGAAGGCCGCCATCATTGAGGGCAGCAAGGTCTTCGCCAAAAACCTGATGAAAAAGTACGGCATCCCCACCGCGGCCTATGAGACCTTTGACCGGCTGGAGGACGCCCTCCGGTATCTGGAGACGGCACCCGTCCCCACCGTCATTAAGGCCGACGGTCTTGCCCTGGGCAAGGGCGTCATCATCGCCCAGACCCGTGAGGAGGCCGTCACCGCCGTCACGGAAATGATGCAGGGCAGGAAGTTCGGCGCCAGCGGCGAGCGCGTGGTGATTGAAGAATACCTGGAGGGTCCGGAAGTCTCCGTCCTCTCCTTCACCGACGGAAAAACCCTGGTCCCCATGGTGTCCAGCATGGACCACAAGCGGGCCCTGGACGGCGACCGGGGCCTGAACACCGGCGGCATGGGCACCATCGCCCCCAACCCTTACTACACCCCGGAGATTGCCGAGCGCTGTATGCGGGAAATCTTCCTCCCGACGATCGCCGCCATGAACGCCGAGGGCCGGACCTTTCAGGGCTGCCTGTACTTTGGGCTGATGCTGACCAAAAACGGGCCGAAGGTTATCGAGTATAACTGCCGCTTCGGCGACCCGGAAACCCAGGTGGTGCTGCCGCTGCTGGAGAGCGACCTCTTCACCGTTATGCGGGCAGTCACCGAGGGGCGGCTTGCCGAAACCGAAGTCCGCTTCTCCGACCGGCACGCCTGCTGCGTCATTCTGGCGTCTGAGGGCTATCCCGGTTCGTATGAGAAGGGCTTCCCCATTTCCATCCCGGCGGAAGTGCGCAATTCGGTCTATGTGGCCGGTGCGAAGCTGATTCCCTCGGAGAGCGAATCCGGGGCAGCGGATACTCTGGTGACCAGCGGCGGCCGGGTTCTGGGCTGCGTCGCCACGGCGGATTCTCTGGAAAACGCCATCCGTGACGCCTACGCCGTTGCGGACCGGGTTTCCTTCTCCAATGCATATTGCCGCCGGGATATCGGCCGGCGGGCCCTGGAAGCAGGCGCCTGAATCATGACACGAATGATCACGGAGATCCATCCGTGAAACGGAGGACAGTATGGTTTACCGGATCTACGCAGAAAAAAAGCCAGGCCTGGACCAGGAAGCCCGGGCTCTGGAGAACGATTTAAAAAAGCTGCTGGGCATCGAAGGCATCCGTGAGCTTCGGATTCTGAACCGCTATGACGCCGAGGGTCTCAGCGAAGAGCTTTTCCAGTACGCCGTGCAGACGGTGTTTTCCGAGCCGCAGCAGGACCGGACCTTCCGCACCCTGGAGGAGGCCGGCGTACCGGCGGCGGATGCGGAGGGAGACTCTGCGGTTTTCGCGGTGGAGTATCTCCCCGGGCAGTTTGACCAGCGGGCCGACTCCGCCGCCCAGTGCGTTCAGATTCTTTCCCAGGGTAACCGCCCGGCAGTGCGCTCGGCGAAGGTCTACGCGCTTAAGGGGACCTTCAAGCCCCATGAGCTGGAAGAGATCAAGAAATACGTCATTAACCCTGTGGAGGCCCGGGAGGCAGCCCTGGAGATGCCGGCTACCCTGAAGACGGAGTATGAAGTTCCCTCCGCCGTCGCCGTTCTGGAAGGATTTCGGGATTTCGGCGCCGATGAGCGGGCGCGATTTCTGCATGAGATGGGTCTGGCCATGGATGAGGCGGATCTGGAATGCACCCAGGCATACTTCCGTGAGGAAGGCCGGGACCCCACCGTGACCGAAATCCGCGTTCTGGACACCTACTGGTCTGATCACTGCCGCCATACCACATTCCATACGGTGCTGGACAATGTAAGCTTTGAGGATGCCCGCACTGAGGCCGCCTGGCAGCGCTACCTGGAGACCCGGAGGGCCCTTGGCCGGGAGAACCGGCCCATCTGCCTGATGGATCTGGGTACCATTGCCGCCAAAGCACTGAAGGCCGATGGAAAGCTCAACAAGCTGGACGAATCCGAGGAAATCAACGCCTGCACCGTAAAAATCTCCATCAGCCGGAAGGACACAGACGATGCGGACGCCCCGGCCCGGGATGAGGACTGGCTGCTGCTCTTTAAAAACGAAACCCACAACCACCCCACCGAGATCGAGCCCTTCGGCGGGGCCGCCACCTGCATTGGCGGCGCGATCCGCGATCCGCTGTCCGGACGCGCCTATGTATACGGCGCCATGCGCCTTACCGGAGCGGCAGACCCCACCCAGCCCATCCGCAGCACTCTCCCCGGGAAGCTGCCCCAGCGCAAGATCTGCACCGGGGCCGCCGCGGGCTATTCCTCCTACGGCAACCAGATTGGTCTTGCCACGGGAATCGTGGATGAGCTGTATCACCCGGGCTACGCCGCAAAGCGCATGGAGATCGGGGCCGTCATTGCAGCGGCTCCTGCGAAGAACGTGCGCCGTGAGCGGCCGGTTCCCGGCGATGTGGTAATTCTCCTGGGCGGAAGCACCGGCCGCGACGGAATCGGCGGCGCCACCGGCTCCAGCAAGGCCCACGACGCCCACTCCGTGGAGACCTGCGGCGCCGAGGTACAGAAGGGCAACGCCCCCGAAGAGCGCAAACTTCAGCGGCTCTTCCGCAATCCCGCTGCCGCCGGCATGATCCGCCGCTGCAACGACTTCGGCGCAGGCGGCGTCTCCGTGGCCATCGGTGAGCTGGCTGACGGCCTGCGGATTCAGCTGGACGCCGTGCCAAAAAAATATGAAGGTCTGGACGGAACGGAACTGGCCATCAGCGAGAGCCAGGAGCGCATGGCGGTGGTAGTAGCCGCCGAAGACGTGGAAGCCTTCCTGAAACTGGCCGCCTCCGAAAACCTCCAGGCGGTCCCCGTGGCCCGGGTGCAGGAGTCGCCCCGGCTGCAGATGGACTGGAACGGCGCCACCATCGTGGATCTCAGCCGCGCTTTCCTGGACACCAACGGTGCGGAGAAACACACCGACGCCGTATGCTCCGCCATTAAGGCCGATGAATCCGGGTCCCGGCCCTTCACCGATGCCGACAGCAGCCCCTCCGACTTTACCGGGCGCTATCTCGCCATGGCGGAAAGCCTCCGGTGCTGCTCCCGTCAGGGACTCTCCGACCGCTTCGACTCCACCATCGGCGCCGGGAGCGTCCTCATGCCCTACGGCGGAAAATATCAGAAGACCCCCGTTCAGGCCATGGTCCAGAAGATTCCCCTGGAAGAAGGCTTCACCGACACCTGCAGCCTGATGGCCTGGGGCTTTGACCCTGAGGTCTCGGCGGCGAGCCCCTTCCGGGGTGCGTATCTGGCTGTGGTGGAGTCGGTTGCAAAGCTCATTGCCACCGGCGCCGAGTACCGGGACGTCTATTTGAGTTTTCAGGAGTATTTCCAGCGCCTCGGGAAAGACAGCCGGCGCTGGGGCGTACCTCTCAGTGCGCTGCTGGGAGCCTTTGAGGCCCAGATGGATCTGGGCGTTGCCGCCATTGGCGGAAAGGATTCCATGAGCGGCAGCTTTGAAGATCTGGACGTGCCCCCCACCCTGGTTTCCTTTGCAGTCACCACAGACCGCGTCGGTCATATTGTGAGCCCCGAGTTCAAGGAGGCCGGTCACCGGGTCATCCGGCTCAGCCCCTCCTTCGGCCCCGACGGCCTTCCGGATCCGGAAAGCCTGAAGGCGGTATTCACGCAGGTTACGGCCCTGCAGCGCTCCGGCGACTGTGTGGCCTGCTATACCCCCGGCCCCGGCGGCATTGCAGAAGCCGTCATGAAGATGGGCTTCGGAAACGGTCTCGGCCTGCGGTTTGAGAGCGGCCTCGACCTTGACGAGCTCTTTTCCCGGGGCTGCGGCAGCTTCCTGCTGGAGCTCAGGGGGTCTGTTCCCGAACCGGCCTCCGGCGTCCGGATGTATCTCGTGGGCACCGTGACGGAGGACGGTCTCATCTCCCTGGGGGATGAAGACATTTCTCTGCGGGATCTCCTCTCCCGCTCCGAGGCGAGGCTGGAGCCAGTCTATCCCTCCGCGGTGGAGCAGGACTGCGGTGAGCTCCGCAGCATCAGCTGCCCTGAGCCCCCGGTTCGGCCCGCCCCAGCCCTTCGCTGTGCGAAGCCCCGGGTTCTGATCCCGGCCTTCCCCGGCACCAACTGTGAGGTGGACAGCGCCCGCGCGGTGCGTGCCGCCGGCGGCGAACCGGAGATCTTCATTGTCCGCAACCTCACTGCCGATGACATCTCCCGCAGCGTCGAATCCTTTGCCGGGAGGCTCAGGGACAGCCAGATGGTCTTCCTTCCGGGCGGATTCTCCGGCGGAGACGAGCCGGACGGCTCCGGCAAGTTCATCACTGCCTTTTTCCGGGCGGAAGCTGTCAAGGAAGGCGTCACCGACCTCCTGGAGCGGAGAGACGGCCTGATGTGCGGAATTTGCAACGGCTTCCAGGCGCTTATTAAGCTGGGGCTTGTCCCCTACGGACGCATCATCGATACGGACGCCGACTGCCCCACCCTGACCTTCAACCGGATCGCCCGGCACCAGAGCCGCATCGTCCGGACCCGCATCGCCTCCAACAAGTCTCCGTGGCTTGCGCTGACGGAAGTCGGGCAGGTCTTCAGTGTGCCGATCTCCCACGGCGAGGGCCGCTTCCTGGCCTCCGAGCAGCTGATTCAGAAGCTGGCGGATAACGGCCAGATCGCCACCCAGTACGTGGACTTTGACGGCAACGCCACCGCCGACATCGAGTTTAACCCCAACGGCTCCGCCGCCGCCGTCGAAGGGATCACCTCCCCGGACGGCAGGGTCTTCGGAAAGATGGGCCACGCCGAGCGCATCGGCAGCGGCCTCTACCTCAACGTTCCGGGCAACTATGACCTGAAGATGTTTGAAGCGGCCGTCCGTTATTTCCGCTGATCCTCACCGAAAACAGCACAAAGCAGCGCCGCCCCAGACAGCAGAAAATGCTGAATGGGGCGGCGTTCTGTTATTTGGCAGCCGACGGCAGTCCGGAATTCTCAGGGCTGCCAGGAATCAGCGGGGTCAGCCGGCCGTGGCAAAGTCCGAGGGGAACTGGCGGAAGCTGAAGGTGTTGGGCAGCGGGCAGTCGGCGATGGTGCCGACGGCGGCAATGTCTGTCGCCTCTTCCAGGTTGACCCGGACACGCACCGTACCCAGTGCAGGATACTCGAAGGTACCGGCCTTGATCCATTCCTTACCGTTATTCACATAGACCGTGCGCGGGCCCAGGATGGAGAGCCCCTTATCGGTGTTTTCGGCCGTTACCTGATACTCCAGCGTAAAGGCGACACAGTTCTGGACCGGGTTCTCCAGGACAGAATACTTCTGGGGACTCCTCAGGAAGCCCTGATCGGACCAGCTCACATCCACGGTCTCCACCGACCCGGAGCCGCTCTTTTCTTCACCGATGGTCAGGGACCGGCCGGGGTATTCATCCCCCAGGTAGATGTCCCAGATCCATCCGGCGCGCATCTTGTTGGTGACGGCGCGGTAGAGGATGCAGGCCATGGTCCGGTTCCCCTGCTTCTGCTCCGCGACCACCGTTACCCTCGAACCCTGAAAGGCGAAGGGCATTCTCCGGCCGCCGTTCATATCCGGGCGGCACTCCACCGGGGCGGAGGGGCCCCCCATGGGAACCG
This sequence comes from uncultured Clostridia bacterium, assembly GCA_946620645.1. Classification (GTDB taxonomy): domain Bacteria; phylum Bacillota; class Clostridia; order Oscillospirales; family Oscillospiraceae; genus Limivicinus. The sequence goes on along the minus strand of CAMONN010000030.1, from coordinate 666 downwards.
CCTGATTCACACCCGTCGTAATCAGCACATCGCTGAAATCCACATAGCGGGTTTTGAATTCCGCCAGATAGCTCTCCTCTTTCGGGAGCTGAATGTACTTGTCATCTCCGGTGGACCGGATGGCCTCCAGCCCCTTCTGCGCCGCGGACGAGACTTCCCCCTCCGCAAAGGCGAACACCGGAAGGGTCAGCAGCAGGGCCAGCATGCACACCGCCGCCAGGATCCTGGAACCGAAACGCTTTGTATGCTTCATATTCCACCCTCCTAAACACTGTTGTTACTGATATTATACGCCGCCGCTTCAAAAAATGCAATTCAAACTCCGCAGCGGCTCAACCGAGGTAAATTTTTGCGACTCGGTCTGTGGTATTCTGCAGTCAGAATGAATCAGATTGCACTGGTCAGGAAAAGCGGCCAGAAAAAGGAATCAGAAAGAAATCGAATTCACGAAAGGCCTTTTGGCCGGAACTGGAGGAATCATTATGGCTGAAAAGAAGAAATCTGCGGAGAAGCTCACCCGTGCCGCCGGCGCTCAGGACGAGACCGGACGAAGGAAGGCGCTGGATGAAGCCATCAAGCGCATTGAGCGTGACTACGGTCAGGGTACTATCATGCGGCTGGGCGACGACATTCCCGTGAATGTGGAGGCGCTGTCCACCGGCTCTC
>CAMONN010000029.1 GCA_946620645.1 uncultured Clostridia bacterium | reverse complement strand
GGCGTGCTGATGATCGCATCGGGTATATACTGCTTCTTCACGCCTATTGAGACATCCACTCTGATCCCCTACGTGCTGGGAATCATGATGATCGGTGACGGCATCGCACGTATCGTCACCTGGTTCGATATCCGCAGCAGGGTCCGGCTCAGCGGATGGGTGCTGGTAAGCGCGGTCGTTTCCCTGATTTTCGGTCTGGTGCTGGCGACCTCACCGACGCTGCAGCTGTCCGTCGGCATGTCGGTCGTGATGATGACGGGCTGGTGGATTCTGGCTCTGGGGATCATCCGGATCGCCCATGCGTTCCAGCTGCTCCGGCTCAAGAACGTATCTGACGAGTTCAGTGTCGGCGGGATGCTCGGCTCCCACTGGTGGATCGCGTTGATCCTCGGGATCCTGCTGATCATCTTTGGACTCGTTCTCATTCTCAATCCGGTCTTCGGACTTGATGTGATCGGAACGCTGGTTGGCTGCAGTGTAATCACGGCGGGAATCAATCTGATCCATCTGGGATGCAGTCCCTGGCTGCTTTAAGCCAGCAGAGTCCAAAGCCGTATCAGGCTCTGCAGAAGAAGACGAAACAGGAAAAACCGACCATGCTGGGGCAAAAGTGCTCTGACATGGCCGGTTTTGTTCTTTTCTAAATTTCATCATCTCAATACACACAGCAGTTCCACCAGCATGTTTCATTTGAGTACGTATAATTCCATTATCCTTCACGCTTTATCGGCAAGTATTCTTTACCCATCTTTTTCACAGGCCTATGGACATTCCTGCTGCTCCACTTTTTTGGCTTACTCACTTGATATGCCGTCGTATTTAAGTTACAATGAAAGGTAGTCTAATCTTTAACCATATTGGGGAGGATCTACTTATGCTGGAAATCAACATTCAGGGCCGTGCCGAGAGCGTTGTCACCGAACAGAACACCGCCGCCAGCGTGGGTTCCGGCGACCTGCCTGTTTTTGCAACCCCTTATATGCTCGCACTGATGGAGGAGGCTGCCCAGACCTCCGTGGCGCCGCACCTTGAGGAGGGGCAGAGCACCGTCGGCACCCGGCTTGCCGTCAGCCATGACGCGGCGACGCCCGTGGGCATGAAGGTCTGGGCAGAAAGCGTGCTGACCGAGATCGACGGCCGCCGGCTGGTATTTGAGGTCCGGGCCTACGATGAATGCGGCCTCATCGGCCAGGGGACCCACGAGCGCTTCATCATCAAGAAACAGCGTTTCCTCGAAAAGGCCCAGGCAAAGAAGGCCTGAGGGCCGGACAGGATTCCCTATGCCCGTACATTATCTGGAAACGGGTTCTGTGGACCCGTGCTATAATCTCGCACTGGAACAGTATGTGCTGGAGCACTGCCTGGAGGGGGACTGGCTTCTCCTCTGGCAGAACGCCAACACCGTCGTCATCGGCCTGAACCAAAACGCCGCCGAAGAGATTAACCCCGCCTTCGTGGAGCAGCACGGCATCACCGTGGTGCGGCGGATGACCGGGGGCGGCGCGGTTTACCACGATCTCGGGAACCTCAATTATTCCTTCATTTGCGATGTGGGGAATGCGGAGGAGCTCACCATCCGCCGCTTTACCGACCCGGTCTGCCGTGCCCTGGCGGCCATGGGCGTGAAGGCCGAGACCGGCGGACGGAACGACATCCTCGTTTCCGGGAAAAAGGTCTCCGGCGTGGCCCAGCGCATTGAGGGCGGGAGGATCCTTCACCATGGCACCCTGCTGTTTGACTCGGACCCGGAGATGATCAGCGGCGCCCTGCGGGCGGACCCTGCGAAGTTTCAGTCCAAAAGCGCGAAATCCGTCCGCTCCCGGGTGGGGAACATCCGGGACTTCCTCCCTGGGGAGGCGGACCTGCCCCGGTTCAGGGAGCGCCTCCTGCAGGAGCTCACCCGGGACGGCCTCATTCACGAAACTCTCAGTGAGGAGGCCCTGGCGGCTGTCCGGAAGCTTGCGGAGGAGAAGTACCGCAGCTGGGACTGGACCTACGGCCGCAGTCCGGACTACAGCTTCCGCAACCGCGCCCGCTTCCCTGGCGGGACGCTGGAGGTGCGGATGAACATCCGGCAGGGCCGCATTGAGGACATCGCCTTCTATGGCGATTTCATGGCCACCGCTCCCCTCACAGGGCTCTGCGAGGCCCTGCGGGGGACCCGCCTGGAGCCCGGGGCCCTTTCCCGCGTTCTTTCCGGTTTTTCCCTTCCCGCTCTTTTCGGTGGGATCCGCGAAGAGGAAGTTCTGGCCCTCATTCTGGACGAAGGAGCATAAAGCATGGATGTGCAGAACGATCGCAGCGACATCAACAGAATGACAGAGCTCTGGGCGCAGTTTGTCTTTGAGGATATCATGAGCCCGGAGATCCGCCAGCCTATTGCCGACTCCTGGCGGAAATGCAAGGCCGCCGGCCTCAACCCCTCCGGCGGCGAAGGCCGGCACATTGACGAGTTGGTCCTGGCCAGCGCCAGGGCGGAGAACAAGCTGTTCCTGGACGCGGCCCTGCCCGTCATGCGGGAGATCTACGAGCTGATCTCCGAATCCCAGTTTATCATTGTTCTGACAGACCGGGCGGGGTATCTCCTGGAAATCATGGGCCACCCGGCCATGATCTCCCGCTGCAGTGACATGCGCTTTGTCCCCGGGGCCATGTGGAGCAATCTCGAGGTGGGCACCAACGCCATCAGCGTGGCACTGGACTATGACATGGCCATTCAGATGGCCGGCCCGGAGCACTACTGCACCTCGCATCACACCTGGACCTGCTCCGCCGCCCCCATCCACGGGCCCAGCGGCGAAATCGTCGGCTGCATCAACCTCTCCGGCGACCGGAAGGACGTGCATCTGCACACCCTGGCCCTCATCAAGGAGGCCGCCGGCAGGATCGAGGCCCAGATCAGCAATACCTATAATGCCGAGATGGTCAACGCCCTGCTCAACAGCAGTGAGGACAGCATGCTGATGCTGGACATGGACGGAGAGGCCTTCTGGATGAACGACGCTGCGAAGGCCCTGCTGGAGACCGACCTCGACGGGTTGCGGAGAGTGGGCTTCCGCAGCATTCTCCCCCAGATTAACTGGGACATCAGCCGCCTTGCCGGCGGTCACCGCCTGCAGTCCGACAACGTCGCCCTGACGGTCAACGGGACCCAAAAATACTGCAGCGTCACGGTCTCCCTGCTCAGCGAGTACGGCTACCGTACCCTCGGTGTAACCCTCCGTCAGCAGAAGAACCTGATTAACGCCGTGAACCGGATGTCGGGAAACCGCGCGGTCTATACTTTCCGGGACTTTATCACCGGGGACGAGCAGATGAAGAAGCTCCTGACCCTGGCCGCCACCTTCGCCCGCTATGACGGGAACATCCTCATCCAGGGTGAGAGCGGCTCGGGAAAAGAGGTGCTCGCCCAGGCGATTCACAATGCGGGCAAAAACGCCGGCGGCCCCTTCGTGGTGGTCAACTGCGCCTCCATCCCCCGGGAAACGTTTGAGACGGAGCTCTTCGGCTACGTGCCGGAGGCCTTCCCCGGGCAGAACACGGACGGGAAGCCTGGCCGCTTTGAGCTGGCCCAGAACGGGACCCTTTATCTGGACGAGGTCTCCGCCATCCCCCTGGAGCTTCAGGCGAGGCTCCTCCGGGCGGTGGAAACCCATTCGGTCCAGCGTCTGGGCAGCACCCAGGAGATCGCCCTGGATATCCGCCTCATCTCCTCTTCCACCCAGGACTTGAACCGCCTGGCCGAGAGAGGGAGCTTCCGCAAGGATATGTACTACCGGCTCAGCATGCTGAAGCTGGACATTCCTCCCATCCGGGAACGCCCGGAGGACATCGAGCTCCTGTCTGACCGCTTCCTCCAGACCCTCAACGAGCGGAGCTTCTCCGCGCCCAAGACTATGTCCGCGGACTTTCTCGAGGGGTTGCAGAGCTACACCTGGCCGGGAAATATCAGAGAGCTTCAGAACTGCATCGCCCGGGCTTATTATATCTGTCCCTCGACGGTGCTGACAGCGGAGGACCTTGCCCAGGCCCTGGACCGCTCGGAGGACGCCGGTCCGGAGGCCACGGCGCCGAACGAGTCCGGAGAAGGCGCCATTATGGCGGCCCTCACCATCTGCGGCGGTGACGTGAAGGCGGCTGCGGACCGCCTCGGCGTCAGCCGGGCGACCCTGTACCGCCGGATCAAGCAGCTCGGCATTCAGCCCAAATCCATCAAGAAACAGCAGTCCTTTTAGCGGACGTTTCCGGCAGTTTGACTGATGTTTGCCGGACGTCCCCGCGAGACAGCATGGTTTTCCCCATGCTGTCTCTTTTTCTCATCCGCTGAGAAAATGAGACGAATTTAGTCTTAAGAAGTCTCAATTTGTCTCAAATCATTTTGTCAATTTTTTGTCTCTATGTCAAAATTGTATAATTTTGACCTCAGAAGATGTGGAAACAGTAGAAAAAATGTCACAAGGCAAAAACGGCTTGAGATTTTTGAGAAAAAAAGATATACTTTCCTCATGGTACAGACGGAATGTCTGCAGGAAGAGAATGCATCCGCATTCTCACATCACAAGATAGGAGGTTTGACATGTCAATCAACAAAGAACAGATGAGAGACATCTATACCCGCATGTACCGCATCCGTGCCTTTGAGACGGCTGCCAAGGATTTGTTTGCAGAAGGCAAAATCTACGGCTTCGCCCATCTCTACCTCGGTGAGGAAGCGATTGCTCCGGCCGTATGCGAGTGCCTGCGGGATGATGACTACATCACGAGCACCCACCGTGGCCACGGCCACATCATCGCCAAAGACGGCGATCTGAACCTGATGATGGCGGAGCTCTTCGGCCGCTACACCGGCTACTGCAAGGGCAAGGGCGGCTCCATGCACATTGCAGACCGCAACAAGGGTATTCTCGGTGCCAACGGCATCGTCGGTGCCGGCCAAAACATCGCTGTAGGCGCCGGACTTTCCATCAAGGTTCGCAAGACCGACCAGGTCTGCGTCTGCTTCTTCGGCGACGGCTCCACCAACCAGGGCACCTTCCATGAGTCCCTGAACATGGCTTCCATCTGGAAGCTCCCCATTATCTTCGTGTGCGAAAACAACCACTACGGCATTTCCATGAGCCAGGACCGCCACCAGGCCATCAAGGACATCGCAGACCGCGGTGCCGCCTACAACGTGCCCGGTGTTGCCGTTGACGGAAACGACCCGGTCGCCGTGTTTGAGGCTGCGGAAGAGGCAGTCGCCCGCGCCCGTGCCGGAAAGGGCCCCACCCTCATCGAGTGCAAGACCTACCGTCAGCGCGGCCACTTCGAAGGCGACCCCGCCACCTACAAGCCCAAAGAGGAGCAGGCCGCCTGGATGGCGAAGGATCCGATGCCGCGCTTCGAGAAGTATCTGGAAGAGAACGGCGTCATGACCGCTGACGAGATCAAGTCTGTGAAGGCCGCGGTGGACAAGCAGATCGAAGACGCCATCGCCTTTGCGGATGCTCAGCCCTTCGCGCCGGAGGAGAGCGCCGTCGTGGATGTTTATTCCGATATTGTTGCGGAGGTGCGTGAGAGATGAGTAAAATGATGACTTACGGTGAAGCAATCCGCGAAGCAATGAGCATCCGGATGCGCGAAGACCCCAATGTGATCCTCTTCGGTGAAGACGTCGGCGCCTTCGGCGGCTGCTTCGGTGTCAGCGCCGGCATGATTGAAGAGTTCGGTCCCGAGCGTGTTCGCGATACTCCGATCTCTGAAGGTGCCATCATCGGCGCCGCCGTCGGCAGCGCCGCCACCGGGCTGCGGCCCATTGCCGAACTGATGTTCAACGACTTCCTGACCGTCGGTATGGACCAGCTGGTGAACCAGGCTGCCAAGATGCGCTACATGTTCGGCGGCAAGATCTCCCTGCCCATGGTCGTACGCCTGCCCGCGGGCGCCGGCACCGGCGGTGCCGCCCAGCACTGCCAGAGCCTGGAAGCGTGGCTGACTCACGTCCCCGGCCTGAAGGTCGTCTACCCCAGCAACGCTCAGGATGCTCTGGGCCTGATGCTGACCTCCATTGATGACGACAACCCCGTCATGTTCTTCGAGAACAAGACCCTCTACGCCACCAAGAGCGAAGTCACCAGCTTTGACCCCATCCCCCTGGGTAAAGGCCGCATCGCCCTGGAAGGCGATGACCTGACCATCATCACTTACGGCCGCCAGGTGTTCACTGCGCTGAACGCCGCCAAGGAGCTGGCCGCTGACGGCATCAAGGCGGAAGTCATCGACATCCGCTCCCTGTTCCCGCTGGACAAGGATATCATCCGCGAGAGCCTGGAGAAGACCAACAAGGCCATCATCATCACCGAGGAAACCAAGCGCGGCGGCTACGGCGGCGAAATCTCCGCCACCATCGCCGAGGAGATGTTCGACCTGCTGGATGCTCCCGTTGCCCGTATCGGATCTCTGGACACCCCGGTGCCCTTTGCCCCGAACCTGGAGCAGTACTACATGCCCAACGAGAGAGACATTGTAGTCGCTGCAAAGAAGATGTTCTGATACCCCCTGTCCCCTCCCGCTTCCCCCGGAGGGACGGAAACTCACTGTGCTGCGGCCATTACAAGCCGCAGCACAGAATTTAAAGAGGAGGATCCTTATGGCGTCCATCGGCATCATTGCAAACCCCCAGTCCGGCAAGGACATCCGGCGTCTTGTTTCCTATGCCACCACCATTGACAACAATGAGAAGGTCAACATCTGCAAGCGCATCGTCCTTGCCGCCTACGGCATCGGCATCGACAAGGCCGTCTTCATGCCGGATACCTTTACCATGGGCTACAGCGTCCGGTACCAGCTGGAAGACGACAAAATGCCCTGCTGCGATATCGAGGTTCTTGACTTCGACTTTGAGGCGACCATGGCGGACACAGTGCAGGCCGCGGCAATGATGGAGGAGCTGGGTCTGGGCTGCGTCGTTGTGCTGGGCGGTGACGGAACCTCCCGGGCGGCGGCGAAGAGCCTGAAGAAGACCCCGATGCTCTCCATCTCCACCGGCACCAACAACGTCTATCCCGCCATGATGGAGGGGACTGTTGCCGGCATGGCCGCTGCCGCCACCGCCATGATGGACGACCCCACCAGCGTCTGCATCCATGACAAGCGGATTCAGGTCTTTGTCAACGGCGAATACCGGGACATGGCGCTCATTGACGCCGTGATTTCCGACGACGAGTTCGCCGGGGCGAAGGCCATCTGGGATCCGGCGAAAATGAAGCACATCATCGTCTCCCGCTGCCACCCGGCATCTATCGGCTTTTCTGCGGTCCCCGGAGCCTACCGCATCGTGGAAGACACGGATCCTTTCGGCTTCGCCGTGGCGCTGGGTAAAGGTGGGTCCAGTGTCCGCGCCCCCATCGCGGCGGGGATTCTCACGCCCATGAGCATTCTGCATTCACAGGAGCTCCCCTTCGGCGAGCCCTACACCGTGGTTGCGGATCGCCCCTGCATGATTGCTCTGGATGGTGAACGGGAAGTCAAGCTCTTCCCCGGCGACCGGGCGGAGTTTGTGGTCAGCGGCGACGGTCCGTGGCGCGTTCTGCCCCGCAAGGCCCTGTCCAGGGCCCAACAACTGGGTATGTTCAGGGACTAACCCTTTCACATAAACGGAAAAACTGCAGATTCATATCTGAACACTTGAGGAGGAAAACCATGGCTAAAGTAGTAGTTATGCCCAAGCTCGGTCTTACCATGACCGAGGGCACCGTCAGCAAATGGCTCAAGAAGGTCGGCGAGTCCGTGACGCAGGGAGAGCCCCTGTTCGAGGTGGAAACCGACAAGCTTACCAACACCATCGAGGCCTCCGCCTCGGGCGTGCTGCGCCATCTCTTCGTTGAGGAAGGCATCACCGTTCCGGTTCTGGACAAGGTGGCCATCATCGCCGATGCCGCCGAGGATATCAGCGCCCTGCTGGGCGGCGGCGCGCCGGCCCCGGCTGCAGAGGCTCCCGCTGCGGCGGCCGCCCCGGCTGCAGCAGCGCCGGCGGAGAAGAAGGCCGGGGGCCGGGTCGTGGCCTCCCCCGCCGCCAAGAAGCTCGCCAAGGAGAAGGGCATTGACCTTACCCTCGTCACCGGCACCGGCCCCAACGGCCGCATCACCGAAGACGACGTAAAGAACTGGAAGCCGGCCCCGGCCGCTCCAGCCGCCCCCGCCGCAGAGGAAGCGCCCAAGACCAAGGCCTCTCCCCTGGCCGCCGCCGTGGCAAAAGACCTGGGAATCGACCTGGAGAAGATCGGTGCGAAGGACCGGGTCCTGGCCGAGGACATTCTCCGTTATCTGGAGAGCACCCGTGAGAAGGCCGACGAGGCGCCGCGGGAAGAGACCGTCCCCATGAACGGCATGCGCAAGGCCATCGCCCGGAACATGCTGAACTCCCATATGACCAGCCCCACCGTCACGGCGAATCTCTCCGTGGACATGAGCGCCATGAAGGCCTACCGGGAGCAGCTCAAGGCTAAGGAGATCAAGGTCAGCTACACCGACCTGCTGGTGAAGTTCATCGCCAAAGCCCTCACCGAGTTCCCGCTGCTGAACTGCTCGGTGGAAGACAACAAGATTATCTACAAGCACTATGTGAACATGGGCGTCGCGGTGGCCCTGGATAACGGCCTCCTGGTTCCCAATGTCACCGATGCCGACAAGAAGAGCCTCACGGAGATCTCCACAGAGATCAAGGAGCTGGCCAAGCTCGCCCGGGAGGGCGCCCTGCCCATGGAGAAGCTGAAAGGCGGCACCTTCACCATCACGAACCTGGGTATGTACGGCATTGAGAGCTTCACGCCCATCATCAACCAGCCCGAAGTCGCCATTCTCGGCGTCACCACCATGGAAGACCGGGCCGTCGTCCGGAACGGTGAGATCGTCATCCGCCCGATGATGACCCTAAGCCTCACCTTTGACCACCGGGTGGTGGACGGTTCCGTGGCGGCGGAATTTCTGCAGCGGGTCAAGGCCCTGCTGGAAAATCCCGCACTGATGCTTGCATAAGGGAGGAAATGTAATTATGGCAAAAGTAGTCGTTATGCCGAAACTCGGTCTGACCATGACCGAGGGCACCGTCAGCAAATGGCTGAAAAACGTGGGCGACGAAATCAAGGAAGGCGAGCCGTTTTTCGAAGCGGAAACCGACAAGCTCACCAACACCATTGAAGCCTCCGCCTCCGGCGTTGTCCGCCATTTCTTTGTAGAAGCGGGCACCACGGTCCCCGTTCTGGCCAAAGTGGCCATCATCGCCGCGGCGGATGAAGATATCAGCGCTCTCATTGCGGAGGCCGCCCCCGCGGCGGCAGCCGCAGCCCCGGCAGCAGCCGCGGCCGCTCCCGAGGAGAAAGGCAGCGTCCTGGTCATCGGCGGCGGCCCCGGCGGCTACGTCGCCGCCATCCGCGCGGCCCAGCTGGGCGCCAAGGTTACCATTGTGGAGAAGGATGCCCTGGGCGGTACATGCCTGAACCGCGGCTGCATGCCCACCAAGGCCATGCTCCACAGCTCCGAAATCTATGAGGCCGCCACCAGCAGTGCGAATATCGGCATCATCGGCGCCGACGTCCGGGTGGACTGGGAGAAGGTCCAGGGCTTCCGCGCCTCGGTGGTGGAGAAGCTCACCTCCGGCGTCAAGGCCCTGCTGCGGCTGAACAAGGTCACTTCCGTCTCCGGCGAGGCGGTCTTCACCGGTCCCAAGACTGTGAAGGTGGGCGGCAAGGAGCTGACTGCCGAGAAAGTCATCATCTGCTCCGGCTCCTATCCCATTATCCCCGGCATCCCCGGCCTGAAGGAAAGCAAGGCCGTCATTGACTCCACCGCCTGCCTCTCCCTCGACCACATTCCTGAGAGCATGGTGGTCATCGGCGGCGGCGTCATCGGCCTGGAGCTGGGCAGCGTCTACCGCCGTTTCGGAACCAAGGTCACCGTCGTTGAGATGCAGCCGAGGCTCCTTCCCCTGATGGATGGGGAGCTGACCATGCTGGCGGAAGCCAAACTCCGGGGCGAAGGCCTGGAGATTCTGACCTCCACCTCCGTGGTCGCCGTTGAGGATACCGATAAGGGCGCAAAGGTCAAAGTCAAGGGCCCGGATGGCGAAAAGTTCATTGACGCCGAAAAGATCCTCGTCTGCGTCGGCCGCGGTCCCAACACCGCCGGCCTCGGCCTGGACAAGGCCGGCATCACCGTGAAGGACGGTTTCATCCAGACCAACGAGAAACAGGAGACCAACGTCCCCGGCGTTTACGCCGTGGGCGACTGCACCGGCAAGCTCATGCTGGCACACGCTGCCATGGCCATGGGCGAAGTGGCGGCTGAGAACGCCATGGGCGGCGACCGCATCTTCAAGCCGGAGATGAGCCCCTCCTGCGCCTACGTGGGACCGGAGTTTGCCGGCGTGGGCTACACCGAGGAGCGGGCCAAGGAGCTGGGCATTGCCTATAAGGTGGGCAAATTCCCCACCAGCGGCAGCGGGCGCAGCCTGGTTGCCGGCCACACCGACGGCATGATCAAGATCCTGGCCGGAGAGAAATACGGCGAGATCCTTGGCGTTCACATCCTCGCCCCCAGCGCCACGGAGCTCATTGAGGAGGCGGCCCTGGCCATCAAGCTGGAGTGCACCGTCAAGGAGTTTACCGAGACGATCCACTGCCATCCCACTGTGGCGGAGTCCGTCCGGGAGTGCGCGCTGAACATTGACAAGAAGGCCATCCACATTCCGAATAAATAAGGAGGAAACATCCATGTTGGTAGCTGCATTCATTTTCCTGGCGCCGGGCGCGGATCCGGCCATTCACCGCAAGACCGTCGAGACTCCGGGCGTCGCCCTGACCGCCATCGGAGTGGAGACCATTGACCAAGCTGTCGCTGTCGCCAAGGAGATGGCGGACGCCGGCTGCGGCGCGATTGAGCTCTGCGGCGGCTTCGGCATCCAGGGCACCGCCCTCATCGACAAGGCCGTGGCCGGCAAGGCCCGGATCGGTGCGGTGCGTTTTGACCTGCATCCCGGTCTTGACAACAAGAGCGGTGACGAGATTTTCCTGTAAGCACAGAAATACCGGCAAGGAGCTTCCGCAGACGCGGGAGCTCCTTGCGGCAAAAAAGGAGACAACAGCATGGATGAGATCCGGGAACAGAATTCCGCAGAAGAAATCATAGACATCTACGATCCCCAGCACCGGCCCACCGGCCGCCGCGTCCGCCGGGGAGAACCCCTGGAGGGGGACGAGCGGCTTCTGGTGGCGCATGTCTGCGTCCTAAACGGGAAAAACGAGATGCTCTGCCAGAGGCGGCAGCCTGCCAAGAAACATTACGGCGGCTGCTGGGATCTGAGTGCGGGGGGCTTTGTTCTGAGCGGGGAAACTTCCCTGCAGGCTGCCCGCCGGGAGCTGGGTGAGGAGCTGGGGCTCTCCCTGAAAGAGGAGGCTCTCCGCTTCCTGTTCACAGAACCCTTTTCCTACGTGCTGGACGACTATTATCTCGCCCGGGCGGAGGCGGACCCCGCCGCCCTCTGTCTGGAAGAGGAGGAAGTGGCCGAGGCCCGCTGGTTTACAGAGGAGGAGGTCGCCGCCATGATCTCCGACGGCCGCTTCGTAGACTACCCCCTGGAGGGGATCCGCCGGGTCTTTCGCCTGGGCGGGGAAGGGTAAAAGGAGGCACGCCATGCTGATTCTCGTATGCAACGTGGGCAGCACCTCGCTGAAATACAAGCTCTTCAACATGCCGTCCACGGACATTCTTGTGGAGGCAAAAACCGAGCGCGTTGGCCGCACGGACGCCATTTTTTCCTACCGGAACAACCTCAGCGGTTTCTCGGAGAAGCTGGAGGAAGTCCCGGTGCTTGGCTATGCGGACGGGATCCGCCTCTTTCTGCGCTACCTTCTGGGAGAGAAATCCGGCGCTCTCAGAAGCATCGATGAGCTGGAGGCCATCGGCTTTAAGACCGTGCTGGCCAAGGGCTACTACGGCGTCCATGAGCTGACAGAGGAGGTTCTGGCGGCTATGGAGGCCTATGTCCGGGTTGCGCCGGCCCATAACCCGCCCTACATCGAGGCTATCCGGGTTTTCCGGTCGCTGCTGCCGGACCGGCTCATGGTGGGCTGCTTTGAGACCGCCTTCCACACCACCATTCCCCTGTCCCGCCGGATCTACGCCCTGCCGTATGAGTGGTACGAGGAGTACGGCATCTGCCGCCTGGGCTATCACGGTGCCTCTCACGGGTATATCGCCCGGTGCATCCGGGAGCGGGCGGGAGAACACTTCAGGCTCATCTCCTGTCACATGGGCGGCAGCGGATCCATCTGCGCCATTCAGGACGGGAAGAGCGTGGACACCTCCTTCGGCTTTTCCCTTCAGACCGGCATTCCCCACGCCAACCGGGCCGGAGACCTGGACGCCTATGTGATTCCCTTCCTGCTGTCCCAAGGGCTCAGCATGGAGGAGATTCTGGATGGCATTGACAAGAAAGGCGGGCTCCTGGGCATCTCCGGCGTCAGCAATGACCTTCGGGACATTCAGCAGGCCGCGGAGGCCGGGAACGACCGGGCCGCCCTTGCCATCGACGCCTTCTGCGACGCCGTGGTGAAGTATATTGGGGCGTTCTACACGGAGCTGGGCGGAATGGATTATCTGGTCTTCACCGGCGGCATCGGGGAAAACTCCGCCCTCGTCCGGGAAAAGATCTGCACGCGTCTGAGCTGCCTCGGGGTGAAGTTTGACAGTGAGGCCAACCGGGCACTCCGGGGTGAGGGCGTACTCTCCACGCCGGATTCCCCTGCCAGGGTTCTGGTGCTGCCCACCAACGAAGAGGTGGGGATCGCCAGGACCATCTACGAAAAGGTCTCGGCGGGAGAGCTGAGATCCTGAGCAAACGAACAGGAGGCTGTAAAAATGTGGAAAAGATATCTGGTTGAAATCGGCTACGGCGCCGACCTGCACGGCATGGACGCGATGGAGGCCGCCACCCGGGCGGTGAACGACGCCGTGTCCCACTGCTGCATGTGCGGCCTGGTGGAGACCCTGGGCGTCCGTGACCTGAGAACCGAGATCCGCGTCAGCATGAAGATCGCCGTCCCGAACCCGGAAGACCTGGATCCGGAGCCCCTGAAGAAGCTCCTCATCACGGATAATGTGGATGTGGAAGTCGTGCAGGGCGGCATGCTCCTCAACGGTATTCACCGCGACGAGTTCGGGGAGGGCGATCAGATTCTGATTGCCATCGCGGGCCTCACTGTGTACGTCCGGGCCTGAGGCTCTGGCCGGAAAATGGACGCCCGGATCCAGGTTACCCTGGCCGCCAACGCCGGCGTGCTGCTGCGGTACGGGGACACGGCCATTCTGCTGGACGTGCTCTTCTCCTATGAGGAAAACGCCTTCTGCGCGCCGTCCCCGGCGGTGCGGGAGAAGATTCTGCGGGGAGATCCCCCCTTTGAGAAGGTGGATTATCTTCTCTTTACCCACCTCCACTCGGATCATTTCTCCGGGGAGCTGACGGGGGAATATCTCCGCCGCCACCCGGTGAAGGGCCTGCTGCTCCCCCTTGCGGAAGAGGAGGCACGGCCGGAGTACCTGAACGCTCTCGGGGAGAGCGGAACTGCCTGCTTCTTCCTCACCGGGCGCACCGCCAGGGCGGATTTCCGCCTTTCGCCGGATCTGGAGGTTACGGCCTTCCGGACCCTGCATCTGGATGAGAAGTACCACGCCGTCCCCCACTTCTGCTATCTGATCCGCTGCGGTGAGAAGAGGCTTTTCTTCACCTCGGATGCAGATTACAGGCTGGAGACCTTTTCCTTCCTCGGGGATGCGCCCCTGCGGGCGGTCTTTGTGAATCCCCTTTTCTTCAGCGACCTGCAGCGGCGGCGGTTTTTCCGCGGGAGCCTCCCGACAGAGACCGTTGTCGTCTACCATCTCCCCTTCCCCCCGGAAGATGAGAAGACCCTCGGGCGCATGTTTTCCCGGAGTCTCCGGGAATGGCCGGAGGACGGCCCCGGCGTCAGGGTCCTGGAGCGCGAGCTGGAGACCATCGAATTGTAAAAGAAAAATCCGCCCGAAGAGATTCGGGCGGATTTTGGTAC
>CAMONN010000028.1 GCA_946620645.1 uncultured Clostridia bacterium | reverse complement strand
CTCCCTCCACGATCAGGGCATCCCAGCCGGCGAACTTCAGCTTGGCACCCCAGATACCGCCGGAGTTGGCGCAGGCGATCATGCCGGTCAGAGGGGACTTGGTCACGACCATGTAACGGCCGGAAGAGGGAGAGTTGGAACCGGTCATAGGGCCGGTGATGTAGACGAGCTTGTTGTCCGGGGACAGAGGATCGACCGTGGCGACCCCCTCATCATAGAGGATCTTGGTACCGAGGCCGCGGCCGCCAATAAACTTCTGGGCAATTTTGAGATCCAGCGGCTCGACTTTAATCTCACCGGTGGTCAGATTGATGCGAGCAATTTTCTCATAGTAAGCGTTGCTCATGTGAATACCTCCTGTAATGACTCGTGTTTTATATCATTTTACATAAATCCGGTATCTTACGACGGTATTATTATATTATTCCAGGGCCGATGTGCCAAGCTTTTGACGGGATTTCCGTGCGAACTGATATGAAAAAAGACATAACGGACACGACCCGGGAAGACAGCTTGTGCGAAATGAAGCGAAACAGTACGAAACGGCATATAACTTCCTCAATCGCCACCCTTGTACAAGTTTCATAAACAAGATATAATACGAAAAGACTCGAAAGCTTCTCTGGAGGGATCTGAATGACACCCAACAAATCACTTTCCACTCAGGAGGTCGCGGAGATTCTCCATGTGAGCAAATCCACGATCTATGAGCTGATCCGCCGGGGCGAAATCAACTCCTACAAGGTTGGCCGCAAGGTCCGTTTTACCCAGGACGATGTGGATGCCTATATTGCGCGCTCCCGTCATGAACAGAGTGTCCAGCCGGTCCGCCGCGTGGAAATCAGCAGTGATCTGCTTCATCCCGTCGGGAAGGCTGAGCAGCCTTTTGTAATCTCCGGGCAGGATGTGATACTGGATATTCTCAGCAATTATCTGCATCAGGAGGGACTTGTCGCAGACCGCTGCTACCTCAGCAGCTTTGAAGGCCTGCTGGCCCTGTACGAGGAGAAGGTGGATGCGGCGGCCTGCCATTTATATGCGGTGGATGAAAAGAGCTTCAACGTACCTTATGTCCGGAGACTTGTCCCCGGCGTAAGGGCGGTATTAATCAACCTCTCCTACCGCAGGCAGGGTTTCTATGTGCAGGCGGGCAACCCGAAGGAGATCCGCGGCTGGCGGGATCTGGCCCGTCGGGATATCTCCATTCTCAACCGCCGCACGGGCTCCAGCGCCCGTATCCTTCTGGACGGACAGCTGTGCCGGATGGATCTGGACCCCGGGCAGATCAGGGGTTATGAGCGGGAGATGCAGTCCCACCTGACCATGGCCGCCGCCATCGCCGACGGAGAGGCGGATCTTGCCATCGGCACGGAGCGCATTTCCCGGCAGATTGACGGGCTGGACTTCATTCCCCTGCTGGAGGAGCGCTACGATCTGGTTCTGCGCAAAAGTGCTATGGAAACACAGGCGGCCAGGGCAATCCTGGAGATTCTGCATTCACCGGCGTTCAAAAAAGAGATCCGTCATTTCACGGGAAATGACTACCGGGATATGGGAAAGATCATCGCGGAGGTATAAGGATGCTTGAAGTAAAGACTCCCGAGGAGGTCCTGGCCCTGATCCGGCGGGAGTTTGTTCCTGTCGGAGGCCGGGAGGAGACCGTGCCCCTTAGCGAAGCGCCGGGCCGTATCCTCGCCCGGGACCTCACGGCAACAGAGTATGTACCGGACTTTGACCGCTCCACCGTGGACGGCTACGCCTGCCGGGCGGCCGACACCTTCGGTTGCTCCGATGCAATCCCGGCCATCCTGTCTGTGGCCGGAGAAGTGCTGATGGGAGAGGGCGCAGACTATGACCTCGCACCCGGGGACTGCGTCTATGTTCCCACAGGCGGTGCAATTCCCCGGGGCGCTGACTGCGCCGTCATGATTGAATATACTGAAGACTACGGCGACGGTACCGTCGGCATCATGAAGCCCGGCGTGCCGGGGATGAATCTCATCTTCCGCGGCGACGACGTTTACCCTGGCAAGCTGATCCTCCCTGCCGGCCGGGTGCTGAGCCCGCAGGATATCGGGGCTCTGGCGGCGGTCGGGGAAACATCCGTGCCGGTGGTCCGCAGGATAAAGGTCGGCGTTATCTCCACGGGGGATGAGCTGGTGCCTCCCGGCGAGCGGCCGGGGCCCGGTCAGGTGCGGGATGTCAACTCCCCGCTTCTGACCGCCATGCTGACAGGATGCGGGGCTCAGCCGGTGAACTACGGCATTGTTGTGGACAATGAGGAGCTCCTGCGGCAGAAAGTTCAGGCCGCAGCCGCCGAGTGTGACGCAGTGATTCTCTCCGGCGGAAGCAGCGTCGGAGTCAAGGACGCCGCCTGCCGCATTATTGAGGGCATGGGAGAGCTTCTTCTCCACGGCATTGCCATCAAGCCGGGCAAACCCACCATTCTCGGGAAGGCCGGCAACAAGCCTCTTATCGGCCTTCCGGGACACCCTGTGGCAGCCGGCACCGTGGCACAGCTCTTCGTGCTTCCGCTGCTGGACATCCTTATGGGGAAAAAACAGGAAAGCCACCCTGTCTCGGCGGAGCTCACCGAGAGCGTGAGCGCCAACCACGGCCGGGAACAGGTCAACGCCTGCCGGCTTTATCGCCGAGACGGGAAACTCCTGGCTGAACCCATCCGTTCAAAATCCGGCCTGATCACCCAGCTTGCCGGGGCAGACGGTTATTTCATCATTACACGGGACTGCGAAGGCCTCCCCAGAGGCGCGCAGATAGAAGTTTTTCCATATTGAGGTGTGATCTATGGGATTTGAATACCTGACCAATGTGCCGCTGGAGCAGGCACGGAATGAATATCTGCAGAAGCTTCAGGGCGAGGGCTTCGGCATGCAGTATGAAACCGTCCCGGTGCAGGAGTCTTTCGGCCGCATTACGGCCCGGGCGGTTTACGCGAGAATCAACGCCCCCCACTATGCAGCCAGCGCCATGGACGGTGTGGCGCTGCGGGCGAAGGACAGCTTTGGTGCTACCGAAACCACACCCGTCATGCTGCGTCCGGATCAGTTCACGGTGGTCGATACCGGCGACCCCATTCCGGGCAGCTGCGATGCGGTGATTATGGTGGAGGATATTGTCCAGAACGATGACGGCAGCATCACGATTCACGCTGCCGCCGCACCCTGGCAGCATATCCGTCAGATCGGCGAAGACATCTGCGCCGGAGAGATGATCCTAACCAGCTTTACGGAGATTACTCCCGCCGCCATCGGCGCCATGCTGGCGGGCGGCGTCATGGAAGTCGAGGTCATCCGCCGACCCGTAGTGGGCATCATCCCCACCGGAGACGAAATCATCCCGCCCTGCGCCAATCCAAGGCCCGGGGATATTCTGGAGTTTAACTCCTCCATTTTTTCCGCCATGGTGAAGGACTGGGGAGGCGAGCCTATAACCTATCCCATCGTGCCGGATCACTTCGACGCCATCCGGGACATGGTCGTCCGGGCAGCAGAGGAATGTGATATGGTGATTCTAAATGCCGGTTCCTCCGCCGGACGGGACGACTATTCCACCGCCGCCATTCGGGAAATCGGCGAGGTGCTGTACCACGGCATCGCCATCAAGCCGGGCAAGCCCGCAATCCTGGGGCTTCGTGGATCCACGCCCATTCTCGGCGTTCCCGGTTACCCGGTGTCCGGAATTATTGTGATTGAAGAGCTGCTTCAGCCGCTGATCGACGCCTGGTACGGCAGAGAGAGCACAAAGGGCAGCCGCACCCGCGCCAGGCTCACCCGGCAGGTGGTCTCGGGGCTCAAATATCAGGAATACGTGCGTCTGCGCATGGGTTATGTGGGCAACAGCCTGATGGCCTCGCCTCTCCCCCGCGGCAGCGGCATTGTGTCCTCCTTCATGAAGGCCGACGGCATGCTGGAAGTGCCCCAGGGCACAGAGGGCTTCGCCTCGGGCGAGGAGGTCCGCGTGCGGCTCCTCAAAGACAGGGGTCAGCTTAAAAACACCCTGGTTGTCATCGGCAGCCATGATCCCCTGCTGGATGAGCTGACGGATCTGATTCACCGGGAGGACCGGCGCATCTTCCTCTCCTCCGCCCATGTCGGCTCCATGGGCGGCATCATGGCCGTGCGGCGGGGTGAAGCCCACGCTGCGGGAATTCATCTTCTGGACACGGAAACCGGTGAATACAACCTCAAGTATATCCGGAAGTATTTCCCTCACGGCGGCGTTTACCTTGTTCGCTGCGTAGGGCGCCAGCAGGGTTTGATGCTGCAGCACGGGAACCCCCTGGGGATCGGGCGCTTTTCCGATATCGCCGGAAAGGGCGTGCGCTACGTGAACCGGCAGAAGGGCTCCGGCACCCGGATTCTGGCAGATTACCTCTGCCAGAAAGAGGGCGTGGATCCCGGGCAGGTCTACGGCTATGAGCGGGAGGAAGTGACCCACAACTCTGTGGCCGTGCAGATCGCCAGCGGCAGCGCCGACGCGGGCATGGGCATCTATTCCGCGGCCAAACTCTACGGTCTGGATTTCCTTCCGGTCTGTGTGGAAGAGTACGATCTGCTGATCCCGGAAACGGTCTGGAACACCGGGCTTATAAAGCAGCTGATCCGCACCCTCAAGAGCGAGGCGTTCCGTGCCCGCATTGAGGCCATGGGCGGCTATACGCTGGACAGGCCGGGCGAGATCATTGACGTTTTCTGATGAAAGACTTTGACGCAGTTGTCATCGGCGGCGGTCTGTTGGGCTGCTTTGCGGCCCGGAATCTCCGGCGCTGGAACCTGCATATCGCCCTACTGGAGGCGCGGGAAGATATCTGTACAGGTATCTCCCGCGCCAATACTGCCATTGTCTATCCAGGGTATGACCACAAACCGGGTACCCTCAAGGCGGAAATGTGCCTCCGGGCCAACGCCGGCTTTGCCGCACTCTGCCGGGAGCTGGACGTGGACTTTCACCGCTGCGGCTCGCTGATGGTGAGCTTCGGAGAAAACGCCGACATGGTCCTCCAGAAGAAATATGAAAACGGCCTGATCATGGGCGTACCCGGCCTGCGTCTCCTCTCCGGGCAGGAGGCGCGGGAAATAGAGCCCGTCCTCGCCCAGGGAATAAGCTCCGCCCTGTACGCCCCCGGCACCGGGACCGTCAACCCCTGGAAGCTGGGCATCGCCGCCTGTGAAAACGCGGCGGCTAACGGTGCGGAGATCTTTCTCAACACCCGGGTGCAGGGCATAAGCCGAACGTCGGAAGGCTACCGGATTGAGGCCTGCGGAGAGGCCTTCTCCTGCAGGGCGGTGGTCAACTGCGCCGGGCTCTTTTCCGACAGGATCCAGGAGCTGCTCTTCCCCGCAGCGGTGCGCATTGCCCCGAATGCCGCGGATTATCTGGTGCTGGACAGAGCGGCGGGGGTGAGACCTTCCCATATCATCCAGTATGAGCCGGAGGACGGCGGCAAAGGCTTTAACGCCGTACCCACAGCGGAGGGCAGTCTGCTCCTTGGCCCTTCTGAACGGGAAAACGAAGCCGACTTTGCCGTGAGCACGGAAGGCCTCTCCTTCGTTTGCGAGGGTGCCCGGCGTGTGCTGCCGGGGCTGGACCTGATGCAAACCATCCGCTCCTTCGCCGCGGTCCGTCCAAACCCCCGGGGAAAAGACGGCCGGAGCATCGGGAGTTTTGTGATCGAGCACCCGGGCCCGGGTTTCTGGAGCTTCATCGGCATCAAGACGCCGGGTCTTACCTGTGCAGAGGAGCTGGGCGCCTATGCGGCGGAAAGAATCGCCGCGGAGCTCCATGCGGAGCACAACCCGGATTTTGACCCTCTCCGTCCCGGTATTCCCTGTGTCCGGAATCTGCCCCTTCCGGAGCGGGCGGCCCTGGTCCGGGAGAATCCGGACTTTGGCGAAGTGATCTGCCGCTGTGAGGATGTGACGAAGGCGGAGGTCCTGGAGGCCATCCGGCGGGGCGCTGTCAGTGTGGACGGCGTCAAGCGCCGCGTCGGCACCGGGATGGGCCGCTGTCAGGGCAGCCGCTGTACCCGCGCCATCCTGGAGCTGCTGTCCGGAGAACTGAATGTTCCCGTTGCCTCGGTCCGAAAGGACGGCCCTGGATCGGAGATTCTGGAGGGTGCCCATGAATAAGACGGATCTCCTGATCATCGGTGCGGGTGCCGCCGGAATATCCGCCGCCTGCGCCGCATGGGATGCCGGCTGCCGGAGCATTGTCCTGACAGACCGTCTGGACTCCCCGGGCGGGATCCTGAGGCAATGTGTCCACGAGGGCTTCGGCCTGGCCGAATTTGGGGCTGAGCTCACCGGCCCCGCCTATGCCGACCGCCTCTCAGAGCGCCTGTCGTGCACGGGGGTTCTCTTCCTGCCCGGAAGAGAAGTCCTGGCCCTGACAAAGGAAAAGACCGCTGTCCTCTCCGGCAGCGGCGGCATCGAGCAGGTTGGATTTAAAAGACTGATTCTGGCGTCGGGCTGCCGTGAGAAAACAATCGGCTCGCTTCCTGTCGCCGGTCCGCGACCTGCGGGGATCTTTACCGCCGGGCAGGCCCAGGAGATGATCAACCTCTGTCACTGGGACCTCGGCAGCAACATCGTGATTCTGGGGAGCGGCGACCTGGGCATGATCCTGGCCCGGCGCTTCACCCTGGAGGGGAAGCGGGTCGTCTCCCTGGTGGAACAGAACAAGCGTTACGGCGGAATGGCAAGAAACTACCGCCGGTGCATTGAGGCGTATCAAATCCCGATCCGCTATCGCCGGACCATCCGGGAGTTGCACGGCATGCCCCGCCTCACGGGTGTAACGGTTGAAAACCTCGAGAGCGGCGAACGGGAAAAACTCCCCTGCGACACTCTGGTCACCGCCATCGGGCTGATCCCTGAGCGGGAGCTCATCAGGGGCCTGGAAAAAGAAGAATGGCTCTCCCTTGCCGGGAACTGCAAAAAGGTGCATGACCTCGCCGACTCCGCCGCTGCGGAGGGTGCGGCCCTGGGCAGACAGATCGGAGAGCAGCTGGCAAAAGGCAATACAGCTTAAGAGCACAAAAGCACGCGGCGGCCCGTGAACTGCGGACCGCCGCGTGCTTTATCTGCCGGGGTTCAGCTTCATCCCCCCAGCGTCAGAAATCGCAGCACGAACTGACGGTGGAAGGCCCGGACCGCCCCTTCTTCTCCGGAAAAGCTGACCATGGTGCGGCAAAAGGTGTACCGGCCGAATTTACTGTTCTCCGCCGGCTGCAGATGAAGAGTACAGCCGCCCACCTCGTAATGCCTTTCTGCGATCCGCCGTGCACAGTCGAGGCTCCGAAGGTACTCCTCAATCCTCGCCATGGGCAGGGCCCAGTTCTCCTGTATCGTCATCTCAGCCTCCTGCCGCCGCCGGGAAGAAGCTCACCACATCCCCGTCCCGGAGTCTCGTCCGGGGACCGACCCGGACGCCGTTCACCGCCACAAGGCACCACCGCAGGTCCATCTCAGTCAGCTCCAGATCGGGGCGGCGGGCCTGAAGTGCCCGACAGAGCTCCGGATACAGCTCCCGGAGGTTCCCGGCCTCAAGCTGCAGCTCCCTCACGCCGCAGTCAAGGCGGAGGGTCCCAAACAGTTTTACCGTCACCATCAGCGGATGCCCAGGCGCCTCAGCTTCTTCTCCGATGGCAGGCCGTTCTTCTCCCAGCCCCTGGCGCGGTAATAGGTTTTCTTCATTTGCTCCAGGGGGACTTTGGTATCAGGCCGTCCGGGGATCTGCGGAACATCCGTCAGGCGCTTCGGAAGCTTGTCGTTTTCGGCGCTGACGCCGAAACGGGCGTTTACCGCGCGCTCCACATTATAGCTGCGCTCTCCGCAGCGGATGAAGCGGCCGATGTTCATCTTCATGCCCGTGGCATACCGGAGCTCATAGGTATAGGGCAGCAGCGGGAGCTGGAAGAAGGCGATCTCCGGCACTTTGTTCAACAACCGGACAGCAGGACCGAGAAACGGGATCACCGCATTGACCGTTCTGGTCAGGGCGCTGTTGGGCTTTCCTACCAGGAAGGCCGGCAGGAGCCCATAGGAGGTGAAGAGACACTGCCCGCTCATGGAGATCGCCTCCATGAGATCCTGCATGAACATGCAGAAATCCGCCTTGCCCCGGGGAGTCTGGCCGTTGACGTCCAGACCCAGGCCCTCCAGCACCACGAGATAGCCTCCGTTCAGGTGGCAGCCGCCGCGGTTGGCCACCGCGTAGCCCAGTCCCTGACCCACGGCGCGCCGCGGCTCGTAGGCCGCAAGCTCCATGCCCTTGGACTGAATGGCAAACTCCCTGCCGCCGTATTTTTCACTCAGCCGCCGGCTCCCCTCGGCGAGCTCATTCCCGATACCCCGGCGGTGGGCGATATCGTCGAAAACCTGAGAGATCTTGTCCGTTTCACCGAAGGAGAGGCCATTCTTCCACAGGCCCTTCTCGTTGGCTTCCATGGCCCAGGCCAGGGTTCCGGCAGCAGAGATGGTGTCCATCCCCAGCTCGTCCAGCTCGCGGTTCCAGCGGCAGACATTCTCCAGATCGGCATTCCCTATATTGCCGCCCAGCAGGACCAGCGTCTCCAGCTCGGGTCCCTTGACCTTTTTACCGTCTACAGGCACCCTGCGGGAGCAGCGGATCGGGCAGCTCAGGCAACCGTTATTCCCCAGATTCAGCTCCTCGGCCAGGGCCTCGCCGCTGACGGCCTCAAATTCTTCAAACTGCCCCCGGGCGAAGTTCCGGGTAGAGAGGAGACCGTGCATCTGCATGGAGCTGACAAGGCCCGCCGTACCCAGCCGGGGCAATTGCCCGCCTGTCAGGGGGTGACTGCGGATGGAGGCAACCCACCTTTTATGATGCCCGGCGGCCTTTTCTTTATCGTAGACACTCGCGATGGCATCCCCCGCTGCAGTGATGGCCTTGAGGTTCTTGCTGCCGAATACCGCGCCCATTCCGGCGCGGCCCGCTGCCCGCTCGCCGCTCATGACCGAAGCATAGCGTACCAGGTTTTCCCCGGCGGGACCGATGACGACCATTCCGCAGCGTAAACTTCCCCCGTGGGCGGCATCCAGATCCCGCTGCAGTGCCTCCTGGGTCTGAGAGACCTTCATCCCCCAGAGGGCGTCAGCATCATGGAAGAGAAACTCTCCGTTTTCAATCTCCAGCCAGACGGGTGTTTCACTGCGTCCGCGAAGGATCAGCGCATCGAAACCGGCCTTCTTCAGGTAATGCCCGAAATTCCCGCCGCAGTTGGAGGATGCAGTAATCCCGGTGAGCGGTGAGAGGGACGAAATGTCAAAGCGGTTGGAGGACGGGGCGCCTGTGCCGGTCAGCGGCCCTGTGGCAATCACAATCAGGTTCCCGGGATCAAAAGCCGACTCTTCCCCGGTCAGATTGTCATAGAGAATTTTGGAGGCCATGGCCTTGCCCCCGATATATTTCTCTCTGTCCCGGTCTGTCCAAATATAATTTTCCGCCTTCCGGGTGCCGAGATCCAGCAGAACAACCTTCCCCATATAGCCGCAATAGTTTGTCATGTCAATCACCCTGATATTCTCTTTGATTGGTGTCTATATCATATTACAAAATCGCCAAATTGAAAAGGGAAAAAACTATATGCGGTTTCGTACAATTTCGTATTATTTGGTACAAAAGCTTTCCGGTTTTGATTGAAATACTTCCCCGCAGATGATACACTGTGCAATCGTCAGAATGCTTATTGGATAAGCGGTGGACGAGCCTCTTTCCGTGAGCGGACCGGCGCAGCCTTGCTGTGCCTGTTTGTTCCGGAAGAGTTATTTTTTTGTAGGAGGAAAACCAAATGAAAAAGATCGTATCCCTGATTCTTGCGCTTGTGATGGTCTTTGCCCTCGCCGCCTGCGGACAGAGCGCGGCGCCCAAGGCCGCCGAAACACCCGCCCCTGCGGCCGATGCCGCCCCTGCCGAGGAAGCTGCTCCCGCAGAGGAAACTGCCCCTGCCGAGGAAGCTGATGCGATGGTGGTCGACACCTGCATCCTCAAGGAAGCGGACGACGCCATGATCAACAACTACAGCCTGCTGGCCGTGAACCCCGAGGCTCCCTTTGTTGACGCCGACGGCAACGCTGTCGAGGATGTGGCGGTCAACACGGTGGGTGCCGCGGCGCTCATTAACTGGCTGCTCAGCGAGGAAGGCCAGAACCTGGCCGCCAACTTCGGCTTTGAAGAATACGGCGAGTATCTGTTCTACCTCAAGGACGAGCGCCCCATCTCCACTGCGGAGATTCCCGCCGCCACCGAGGAGACCAAGAAGATCCGCCTCTCCACCACCACCTCTGTCAACGACTCCGGCCTGCTGGGCTTCCTGCTGCCCATTTTTGAGGAAAAGTACGGCTATGACGTTGAGGTCTACTCCGCCGGTACCGGCAAGTCCATCGCCAATGCCAAGATGGGCAACGCCGACCTGATCCTGGTCCACTCCAAGAAGCAGGAAGAAGCCTTCATCGAAGAAGGGTTCTCCTGTGTGATTGACGGCATGGACACCGAACGCCTGAACTGGATGTACAACTACTTCGTGCTCTGCGGTCCTTCCGCCGACCCCGCAGGCGTTAAGGACGCCGCTGACGTCAAGGCCGCCTTCAAGGCCATTGCCGACGGCAAGTATACCTTCATCTCCCGCGGCGACGGCTCCGGCACCCACACTAAGGAGCTGAGCCTCTGGCCGGAAGACCTGGGCATCACCGCGGAAGCCGAGAGCTTCAAGGATTACACCGAATGGTACATCTCTGCCAACACCGGTATGGGCGCATGCCTCGTCATGGCTGAAGAGATGGGCGCCTATATTCTCACCGACAAGGCTACCTTCCTGACCTTCGTCGCCAATGACGGTGTGATGGGCTGATCCCGGCATCTTGATTCACAGGTAAAAATGAAGTAGAATGGTAGCCGTGGAGTTTTCTCCACGGCTGCTGTTGATTCTGCGGAGTGTTAGAGGTTTTGCTATGGGTTCTTCCGTTCAAAAAGCGATTGAGCTGATTCTGTCGGCTGATCCGGAGCTGCTGAATATTCTCTCAGTCACGGCCAGGGTCTGCCTGACGAGTTCGGTCTTTGCGCTGCTCATCGGCGTGCCCCTCGGGATCCTGCTGGGTGCGGAGCGCTTCCCCGGCCGAAAGGTGCTGCTGGTGCTGAACCGCACCCTGACCGGCATGCCCCCGGTGGTCTGCGGCCTGCTGTTCTATATGCTCTTTTCCGGGGTTGGGCCCTTCCGGCATCTTCACCTGCTCTTCACGGTAAAGCTCATGATCATCGCCCAGGTTGTGCTCATCACTCCCATCGTCATCGGGCTGATGGAGACCTTTGTCGCAGACACCTCCCCCGTTCTCAGGGAGACTGCCAGAGGGCTGGGCTTCAGCCGGGCCAAGGAATACGGCCTGCTGATGAACGAGTGTCTGTACTCGGTCTTCTCGGCATACCTGCTTGCTTTCGCCCGGGCCATCGCCGAGGTCGGCGCCGTGTCCATGGTGGGCGGCGCCATCGCCTGGAAGACCAACGTCATGACCACCGCCATCATGATGTACACCAACCGCGGCAGCTTCACCCTGGGCATTGCCCTGGGTCTGATCCTGCTGACGCTTTCACTGCTGGTGAACATCATCCTCAGCGTGATGCAGGGGAGGCTGAGCCGATGAAGACAATGGCCATGACCAAGACCTATAACCGGCGGATCGTACTGGACCTGCCGGAGCTGGAGCTGCCGGAAGGACAGATTACCGCGGTCATCGGCGCTAACGGCAGCGGCAAATCCACCTTTGCAAAGATCCTCGGTGGAATTGACCGCCCCGATGCCCCTCACCCGGTTCTGCCGGAGATCTCGGCGGGCTACCTGCCGCAGAAGAGCTTCCCTTTCCGCATGAGCGTGGAGAAAAACATTCTCTCCAACGGCCATGACCGATCCCGGGCGGCGGAGCTGATGACGGCTCTGGGGCTCGGCAACCTTGCCGCACAGAGTGCGAAGAAGCTCTCCGGCGGCGAAACCGCCCGGATGGCCCTGGCACGCCTTCTGATGAAGCAGTATGAACTGCTGATCCTGGACGAGCCCACCGCGGCGATGGATATGGAGTCTACGCTTCTGTCGGAGAATCTGATCTCCCATTACTGTCAGGAGACCGGCTGCGCCGTGCTCCTGATCACCCACAGCATACAGCAGGCCAGACGTCTGGCCCGGCAGGTCCTTTTCCTCCAACAGGGAAAGCTGATCGAGCAGGGTGACACGGACACTGTCCTGTCAAAGCCCGCCAGAGCGGAGACAAAACAGTTCCTTGAATTTTACGGTATATGAGAAGAGGAGGACATGACCGTGGGCACCGTTAAAAAGGTTTACTACCGCAGCTTCCAGGCCGTCTTCAACGTGGGTGCGAGACTCCTGTACTGGAGGAGGCCTATCCCCGTTTCCGGCGTGGGCAGCATACAGAGGATCCCGGAGATTCTGAAGAAAGAAAAGGTCCGGAAGGTCATGATCGTAACCGGCCCCACCGTCGGCAAAAAGCTCGCGCCGAAAATTCTGACAGAGCTGAACCGGGCCGGCATTTCCTATGAGATGTTTGCCGAGGTAGAGGCAAATCCCTCCGTAAACACGGTAAACAGGATTCAGAAAACTTATCTCGACAAGGCCTGCGAAGGCTTTATCGCCATCGGTGGCGGGTCTCCGATGGATGCGGCAAAGGCCGCGGCCGCCCGGGTTGTGAGGCCGAACAAAGAAGTCGGCAGGATGGCAGGCCTGCTGAAGGTGGGGAAGAAGCTCCCGCCCTATATTGCGGTACCGACAACAGCGGGAACCGGTTCGGAAACTACCATCGCCGCAGTCATTACCGACAGCGACACCCATCACAAGTATGCGCTGATGGACCTGCACCTTGTCCCGAAATATGCCGTTCTCGACCCGGAGATGACCCGCGAGCTGCCGCAGAAAATCACGGCAGCGACCGGCATGGACGCGCTGACTCACGCGGTGGAAGCCTATATCTGCTGGACTTACAACACCGGTGAGAGCATCCGCCTCGCCGAAGAGGCCGTATGCGAAATTTTCCGCTATCTGGAGCGGGCCTATAACGACGGAAACGACATGGAGGCCCGAACACAGATGCTGATTGCCTCCTATAAGGCCGGCTTCGCCTTTACCCGCGCCGGTGTGGGCAACGTCCATGCTATTGCCCACACCCTCGGCGGCCTGTATAACACGCCCCACGGTCTGGCAAACGCGGTGATTCTCCCTATCGTGCTGGAGGACTACGGTGAGGCGGTTTACGAAAAACTGGCGCATCTGGCGGAGCTCACCGGCGTAAAGTTCACAGGGACTGAGGAAGAAAAGGCAAAAGCCTTCATTGGGGAGATCCGCGCCATGAACCGGCGCATGGGCATTCCGACGGGCTTTGATTTCATCCGGGAAGAAGACATCCCCCAGATGATTCAGTGGGCTCTGGCTGAGGCCAACCCGGTTTACCCTGTACCGGTAGTATACGACAGGAAACGCTGTGAGCGGGTTATTCGCCGAATCATTGCAGAGGCGTAATCATCTCTCTTCAGCGGAACGTACCGGGCAATCCGGTTTCAAGCAAACAGACAACGGCGTACCGGCTGAAGAGCCGGTACGCCGCAATTTGTTTCCGCTATTTCAGGGCCTGTATTTATCAATCCCAGTCTTTTTCACATTTCAGGATCCGGCCGGTCGCCGCATCCACTTCATATTCATACTCATATCCGCCCTGATAAAAGCTGATCTCATAGATCTTTCTGCCGTGTTCATAATCAAGCTCGCACTATTTCACGAAGTCCAGCTGATCCTTCCGGAGACCCGCATGCTTCAGTGACGCCTCGAGGGCCTGATCCCGGGAGATACCTCCCACGACACCTGCCATTTCCTGATCATTCAGTTTTTCCATATCCTGCATTTTCTGATCTCCTTTCAGAAGCTGTTAATTCATAGTTGATGACTCAAGAGGCAGAGGCATCATATATTCTGAAGAGAAGATACCATATACCTTCCTCAGTTTCAGCGGTTTTTTCAGCCCGGGACTGGAAGGGCGGAATCACTTATGCTATAATTCTTTCTACCCGGGACAGGAACGGAGAGGATTCACCATATTTCATTTGGATTATAAATATGTCCGGATCTAGGGACTTGAACTGGCCCCCCACACGATGTATGCCAAGGGGATCTTCAGCATGTGCTGGCAGCTGATTCAGGACGAAGTGATGGATGAAGAGGATGTCGGCCTTTATCGCGAGATTGACAGCTGGTTCAGCGAGGCACTGCCCTGGCCGCCGCAGTGCAAAAACCAGGAAAAAGCTGTGTGCTTCTTCAAGACGGAGAATTCAGATGAAATGATGAAAATGATCCGTCCCGCGCTGTGGCTGCTGGAGAAATACCATCATCCCTACTTCCTGGTTTTTACCAACACTCCCGGAGAGATTGTGTACGAGGACCAGTATCAAGTGGCGGTTAAAGTAACGGGAAAGCTTCGTATTGACAATCTTCAGGAAAACTGGAGTCCGAAAGACGAATAGAGCAAGCAATCTGCTGCAGCCCGCTGAACCATCTGCGGTCCAGGCGTCGAAAGCCTTCCAAGCAGCAGACTGAATTATCAAAAAGGAGGCTCCCCAATGGAAGGGCAGCTGCCGGATTATGACCGTGAACAGGCCTTAAAAGACCAGACCA
>CAMONN010000027.1 GCA_946620645.1 uncultured Clostridia bacterium | reverse complement strand
CCAGCAAGGCGAAGACGGCCTTCCTCTCCAACATGAGCCATGAGATCCGCACCCCCATGAACGCCATCATCGGCCTGAACAATATTGCCATGAGCGAGCCCACAGCCAGTGAAAAGGTGAAGGAGTATCTGACAAGGATCGGCACCTCCGCCAACCACCTGCTGAGCATCATCAACGATATTCTGGACATGAGCCGGATTGAATCGGGCCGCATGACCATCAAGAGCGAAGAGTTCTCCTTCGCCAGGGTGCTGGAGCAGGTGAATACCATCATCAGCGGCCAGTGCCGGGACAAAGGCCTGAAGTATGACTGCCGTATGAGCGGCGACGTCAGGGACTACTATATCGGTGACGACATGAAGCTGCGCCAGGTGATGATCAACATCCTGGGCAACGCCGTCAAATTCACCCCGGAGGGCGGTACGGTTTCCTTTGCCATTGAAACGCTCGCGCACTTTGACGGTAAAACCACCCTCCGCTTCACCTTCAGGGATACCGGCATCGGCATGAGCAGGGAATACCTGCCGAAGATCTTTGACACATTCTCCCAGGAGGATTCATCCTACACCAGCAGGTACGGCAGCACGGGTCTCGGCATGCCCATTACGAAAAGTATCGTGGAGCTGATGAACGGCAACATTGAGGTGGAAAGCGAAAAGGGAAAGGGCACGACCTTCATCGTCACCCTGACCCTGCTGGATTCGGAGAGAACGGCCGCGGTGGAAGAAGACAGCATCGTCCATCCCAACGATATGTGCGTGCTGGTAATTGACGACGATCCCGTGGCCTGTGAACACGCGCAGATTATCCTCGGCCAGGTGGGAATCCGCTGTGAAAAGGCCCTGTCCGGGCTGGAAGGCATTGAAATGGTGAAGCTCCGCCATGCCCGCAGGGAACCCTACACCCTGGTGCTGGTGGACTGGCGGATGCCGGAAATGGACGGCGTTGAAACCACAAGGCAGATCCGGAAAATTGTCGGCAGCGAGACGCCGATCATCATCCTCACGTCCTACAGCTGGGAGGATATTGCGGAGGAGGCGATGAATGCGGGCGTGGATACCTTCGTGGCCAAGCCCCTCTTTGCCGGATCGGTGATGGACGAGTTCCGGGAGGCCTTCAAGAAAAAGAACACCCGCCTGGAGCACGAGACGGCCGATCTGAAGGGACGGCGTGTTCTGCTGGCGGAGGATGTGGCGGTCAACGCGGAGATCATGATGATGGTGCTCTCCATGCGGGAGATCGAGGTGGAGCATGCCGAAAACGGAAGGATCGCCACCGAAATGTTTGCCGCTCATGAGCCCGGGTATTATGACGCGGTTCTGATGGATATGCGCATGCCGGAGATGGATGGCCTGGAGGCGACCCGCACCATCCGGGCCATGGACAGAGCGGATGCGATGACGATTCCGGTCATTGCCCTGACAGCCAACGCTTTTGATGAGGATGTGCAGCGCAGCATGCAGGCCGGGCTGAATGCCCACCTGTCCAAGCCGGTGGAGCCGGAGGCGCTCTTCAGGACGCTGGAGAGCCTGATTCAGGCCTGACCGGCGCTCTCCGGGACAGCGTATTCTTCTTTTCAGCGGTGCTTTTTTGTGCTATACTTTAAGGGCTTGCATGGATGGGAATATAAGGAGAAGGGGTGACTTCCCGGTGAATCTCGGAAGAAAGAATTCCACCGCAAGAATCGCATTGATCGGCAGCCTGATTCTCGCAATCCTTCTGGTGGCCGGGACGATTTGGATGAGTTCCCGGGCCCGGCGCGATACGGAGGATGCTGTCCGTTCCGTAAGCCTGCTGTATCTGGATGAGCTGGCAGGCCGCAGAGAGAAGGTTGTGGAGGATACCCTCCAGGACAGGATTCAGACGATCCGGGTGGCCATTGACCTGATGACCGCCGAAGACCTCAGCGACAAGGCGCATCTGGAGGCCTATCAGACACGGATGAAGAAGCTTTACCGTCTGGACAAGTTTGCCTTTGTGGATGCAGACGGCCTGATCTATACCTCTACCGGAACCGAGAACAATATTGACGAATACAGCTTTGACTGCCGGGGGTTCTCTGAGCCCCAGATCTCCCTCTTCCATCCGGAAAGTCCGGACAAACGCGTCGTCATTGCGGTGCCGGTCAGTATCCCCTTCCAGGGGAAAACCCTGACGGTCTGCTTTATGGCCATCGACATGCAGGAAATGCTCTCCGGGGTTTCCCTGGCGACCAACACCGGCAACGCCACCTTCTGCAATCTTTACACCCAGTCCGGCATGGCGCTGACGGACTACGTGCTTGGCGGGCTGGCCGCGGAGGACAACCTGCTGGAGGCCATGCGGAACGCCGTATTTGAGCCGCCCTATTCCTATGAAAGCTTTCTGCAGGATTTTGAGACCGGAACGCGGGGCGTCGTTTCCTTCACCTTCAACGGGATTCGGGAAACTTTGACGTATATCCCGGTTGGCGGGACGGAGTGGCAGCTTACCTATCTGATCCGGGAGAGCGTGATCAGCGAGCGCATCAGCGCCATTTCATCGGGCGCCGTGAAGAGAAGCATCATTCAGTCCGTGATGACCATTGCGGCAATGCTGGCAATGTTCGGCTTTATCATCAGCCAGATCAACAGCAACAGCCGGCTCCTGCTGGAACAGGAGACTGCCAAAGCGGAAAACCGCGTGAAGCAGGAGGAACTGGAACAGCGTATTGCTCTGCAGGAAAAGCTGCTGGAGGAGGAACGGCACCGGGAACAGCAGGACATGATGATCACCGCCCTGGCTGCCGACTATTGGAGTGTGTATTATCTGGAGCTGGATAAAGATCAGGGCGTCTGCTACCGGGCCCACACGGATCTGGATTCCCCCGGCTTCAAGGTCGGGGAGCGGTTTAGCTATCTCTCCGCCGTGACGGACTATGCCAACCAGAACATCATGGAACCCTACCGGGAGGAGTTTCTGCGCTTCATCCAGCCGGATTCCATCCGCGAAGGGCTGAAAAAGCAGCCGGTCATTTCCTATACCTACATGGTGAAGCGCCATGGGACGGAGTGCTACGAGTCCGTCCGCTTTGCGCGTGTCCACAACGCGGACGATGAGGATCAGCAGCATATCGACGGCGTTGGCGCCTGCTTTGTGGATGCGGATGCGGATATGCGCAGCGCCATGGAGCAGCGTCAGGCGCTGAGTGAAGCGCTGAAAGCTGCGGAGGAGGCCAGCAAGGCCAAAACCGTGTTCCTGTCCAACATGAGCCATGAGATCCGCACGCCCATGAACGCCATCATCGGCCTGGACAGCATCGCCCTGAACGACCCGGATACTCCGCCGAAAACCAGAGAGTATCTGGAGCAGATCGGTGTATCCGCCGAGCACCTGCTGGGCATCATCAACGACATTCTGGATATGTCCCGCATTGAGTCCGGCCGGCTTACGCTGAAGAAGGAGGAGTTTTCCTTCCGGAAGCTGCTGGAAGCAATCAACACCATGTTCAGCGGCCAGTGCCAGGATAAGGGGCTGGAGTACCGGTGCCGCATCAATTCCAAGGTGGATGATTATTATATCGGCGACAGCGTCAAGCTGCGGCAGGTGCTGATCAATATCCTCGGAAACGCGGTCAAGTTCACGCCCTCCGGCGGCAAGGTGGAGCTGCAGGTGGAAAGAGTGGCGCAGTTTGACGGTAAATCCACGCTGCGCTTCACAATCTCAGACACCGGTATCGGCATGAGCAAGGAGTATCTTCCCCATCTGTTCGACACCTTCTCCCAGGAGGATTCCTCTTCCACATCGAAGTACGGCAGCACCGGTCTCGGCATGGCCATCACCAGGAGAATCGTGGAGCTGATGAACGGCCACATTGAAGTGGAGAGCGAAAAGGGCGTCGGCTCCACCTTCGTTGTCACGGTGACCCTCTCCGATTCCGACAGAACGGATCTGCAGGGCGTGGAGGAAGTCCGGCCCAACGAAATGACCGTGCTGATCGTGGATGATGATCCGGTATCCTGCAAGCATTCGCAGCTGGTGCTGGAAAAGGCCGGCGTCGCCTCGGAGCTGGCAAGCTCCGGGAAGCAGGCCGTCGAAATGGTCAAGCTGCGCCACGCCCGCATGGAACCCTATAACCTGATTCTCGTGGACTGGAAAATGCCGGAGATGGACGGCGTGGAGACCACCCGGCAGATCCGCGGGGAAATCGGGAACGAGTCCGCCATCATCATTCTCACCGCCTACCGCTGGGACGATGTTCTGGAAAGCGCGGTGGAAGCCGGCGTGGACAGCTTCCTGCCCAAGCCGCTCTTTGCGGCGGCCGTTCTGGAGGAATTCAGGTCCGCGCAGAAGCGGAAAGACATTCCGGCGAAAAAACAGCAGGGCAAAGCGGATCTGGCCGGACGGCACATCCTTCTGGCGGAGGATATGGACGTTAACGCCGAGATCCTGCAGATGGTCCTGCAGATGCGGCAGATGGTGTCTGACCGGGCCGAAAACGGCAGGAAGGCGGTGGAGCTGTTTGCCGCCCACCCGGAGGGCTACTACGACGCGATTCTGATGGACATGCGGATGCCGGAAATGGACGGCCTGGAGGCCACCCGGCTGATCCGTGCCATGGACCGGGGAGACGCCGCATCTGTTCCGATTATCGCCCTCACCGCAAACGCCTTTGACGAGGACGTGCAGCGCAGCATGCAGGCGGGCCTGAACGCCCACCTGTCAAAGCCCGTGCGGCCGGAGCTGCTGTTTGAAACCCTGGAGAACCTGATCAAATAAAAGGGGCGTTTCCCGGGCAACGCGGGAGTGTGAGGGCGGCCGGTCCGCCGGGCCCGCAGCTTGACCCTGACAGGGAAACACGATATACTGAAGTGACTGTTTTTGACGAAAGAAAAGCTGATCCGGACAAAAAACAAAGGAGAACGGAGAGCATGCTGACAGGTGACCAGACATTGTTCCGCCCTTCCGCCGAAAAGCGGCGCATATTACTTGTTGAAGACGAGATGATCAATCAGGCGATCCTTGAGGCCTATCTGGAGCAGGATTATGAGGTCATCGTCGCGCCCACCGGTGCGGAGGCGCTGGAGGTGATCCGCACCCAGTATGAGACCATCAGTCTGGTTCTGCTGGACCTGATCCTGCCGGATATTCACGGCCTGGAGCTGCTGAAGCAGATCAAAGCGGACTCCCGTTCCCTTCACCTGCCCGTGATTGTGATGACTGCGGACAGCGGCGCGGAGGTGGAAAGCCTCACGCTGGGGGCGATCGACTTCATTCCCAAGCCCTATCCCCAGCAGAAGGTCGTGCTGGCGCGTATCCGGCGCACCATTGAATTCTCCGAGGACAGGGATACCCTTTCCCTGACGGAGCGCGACCGCCTGACGGGGCTCTACAACAGAGACTTCTTCTACCGCTATGCAATTCAGCTGGATGCCCACCACAAAGAGTTCCCCACGGATGCGATCGTGCTGGATATTAATCACTTTCACTCCATTAATGAACGCTACGGCAAGGCCTACGGAGATGCGGTGCTGCGTCGCCTGGCCGGCTGGCTGTTTTCAAGGATGGAGAGAGAGGGCGGTATCGCCTGCCGCAGCAGGGCGGACACCTTCCTGGTCTACTGCCCCCATCATGAGGATTACAGCCTGTGGATCGAGGAGCTGTCGGACAGTCTCGACTCCGGCGAGACCGGAAAAGGGCATATCCGGCTTCGGATGGGCGTGTACCCCAATGTTGATAAGACGCTGGACGCGGAGCGCCGGTTTGACCGCGCCAAGCTCGCGGCCAATACCGTCAGGGGGAGCGGTTCAAAAACGGTCGGCCTGTACGACCACGCTCTTTACGAAAAGGAGCTTCTTTCCGAGCAGCTGATCGAGGATTTCCCCGCCGCCATACGGGAAGGGCAGTTTCAGGTCTACTACCAGCCGAAATACAACATCCGGACAGAGGAGCCGCAGCTCCAGAGCGCCGAGGCGCTGGTCCGCTGGAAGCATCCCTCGCTGGGTATGATCAGCCCCGGCCTTTTTATCCCGCTGTTTGAAGAGAGCGGCCTGATCCAGACGCTGGACCGGTATGTCTGGGCCGCGGCGGCCGCGCAGATCCGCAGGTGGAAGGATGACTTCGGGATTGCGCTGCCGGTATCGGTGAACGTGTCCCGGGTCGATCTCTACGATCCCCAGCTCAGGGATTGCCTGCGGGACATCATTGAGAAAAACGGCCTGGCCTTCGACGAGCTGCTCCTTGAAATTACGGAGTCCGCCTATACCGAGAACTCCCAGCAGCTGGTAGACGAGGTCAAACAGCTGCGCGCCATGGGCTTCCGCATTGAGATGGACGATTTCGGCTCTGGCTATTCCTCACTGAGCATGCTGTCGACCCTTCCCATCGACATTCTCAAGCTGGATATTCAATTCATCCGCAGCGCCTTCGAGGGAAGCCGGGATACGCGCCTGATCGACGCTGTGCTGCGCCTGGCGGGCGTCTTTGGGCTCCCGGTTGTGGCCGAGGGCGTCGAGACGGCCGAACAGGTCGCCACCCTCCGGGCGCTGGGCTGTGACGTCGTTCAGGGCTATTATTTCTCCCGCCCGCTGCCGGCCGGTGAATTTGAGCACCTGATTGCAAAACGAAAAGAGCGGGAAGACCCGGCCTCTGCCGGCTGACCGCCGCGACTGATTACCAGGCGGGGGGAGGTGAGATCTCTGCAGCTGAAAAAACGCTTTTTATCACTGCTGCTGGCGCTGTGTCTGATGTTTGCCGTCTGCGGCCAGGCGGATGCCCGGGGAAGCGGTGTTCCGGTGAATCTGGCCAGAAAGGGTGCGGAGGCTGCAGAGAATGCCGGCTCCTATACCGCGCCGCCCATGGCTGCGGCGGCCTTTCACCCGGACCTGGCAGAGGGAAAGGCCGGGGCCCTGATCGATCTTTCCGCGGCCGCCGAGGGTTACGTGGCCGTATCGGCGACCTCGGACAAGCGCCTCAAATTCCAGGTGCGCAAGGACGACTGGACCTACAATTATGACCTCGCCTCCGACGGGACGCCCTCGATTTTCCCGCTGCAGTGCGGCAACGGCCACTATACCTTCCGTATCATGGAGAACGTGACGGAGAAAAAATATGTCCAGATCGGCGGCGCCGAGCGTGACGTGACGCTGATCGACGAGTTTCAGCCCTTCCTGCGGCCCAGCGACTATGTGGACTATTCTCCGGATTCGGCCTGTGTAAAAAAGGCCGC
Organism: uncultured Clostridia bacterium; assembly: GCA_946620645.1. Classification (GTDB taxonomy): domain Bacteria; phylum Bacillota; class Clostridia; order Oscillospirales; family Oscillospiraceae; genus Limivicinus. Next base: position 8,346 of record CAMONN010000027.1, on the reverse strand, counting down.
GGAGCTGGCCTCCGGGTGCTCTACCCGGCTGGAGGTGGTGGGCGCGGTCTACAACTATGTGATCCGCAACGTGCGGTATGACACCCGCAAGGCGAAGAATGTCACCTCGGGCTATCTGCCGTATCCCGATGAAACGATGAGTACCGGAAGGGGAATCTGCTTTGACTACGCGTCGCTGACAGCCGCCATGCTGCGCAGTCAGGGCGTTCCCACCAAGGTGATCTTCGGCTATGTCTCGCCGGACGATCTGTACCACGCCTGGAATATGTTTTATACCGAGGAAAGCGGCTGGGTGACGGTCAGCTTCGAGGTAAGCAAGAACAGCTGGACCCGCCTGGATCTGACCTTCACGGCCAACGGAGCCAACGACAAGTTCGTGGGCGACGGCAGCAACTATGCGGATGTGTATTCCTACTGACAGGAAGGGGAGCGACATGAGCAAAAAGAAACTGGACGAATTGGGTGTCAGCGCCTTTTGCGAAAGCATGGCCATGATGGTGCAGTCCGGCATTCAGACCGACGAAGCGGTGGCCCTGCTGCAGAGCGAGCACAGGGGCGGCGGCGTGCTGGAGCAGGGACTGGCGGGAATGAAGACCCGGGTGGAGCAGGGCGGGACTCTGGCTGCCGCCATGCAGGCTGCGGGGATTTTCCCGGACTATGCCGTGCGTATGGTGGAGGCCGGCGAAAGCTCCGGCCGCCTGGAGGACGTGCTCTTCCGCCTGGCCCGCTATTATGCCGAGCAGAAGAACATCTCGGAAAAGCTTCGCAGCGCCGTAACCTATCCCGCCGCCATGCTGGTGCTGATCATCGCCGTTCTGACGGTGATGCTGACCATGGTGCTGCCCTCCTTCCGGGCGGTGTACGACCGCCTCACAGGGAGCCTGGCGGCTTCCTCCTATGCCTATATCCGCTGGGCCGGCGTGTTCTGCGCGGTGGCGCTGGCGGTTATGGCGGTGCTGGCCTGCGGTCTGGTGATCGGCCTGCTGCTCTGGAATAACGGCCGCCGCGCCTCGGTGGAGAGCTTCCTGGCCCGCTTTCCGCGCTGCCGCGGGATTCTGGATACCAGCGCCCTGTTCCGCTTTACCTCCGCCGCCGGGACCTTCCTGGCCAGCGGCGCCATGCAGGACGAGGCCGTCGCCAGGAGCATCCCCATGGTGGAATACGCGCCTCTGGAGGAAAAGCTGCGGCGCTGCCAGGCGCGCATGGAGGAAGGGCACAGCCTGGCCCAGGCCGCCTATGATGAAGAGCTCTTCGAGCCGGTCTACGGCCGCATGCTGCTGGCCGGGGAACGCAGCGGCGGGCTGGAGCATGTGCTCGGGCGGCTGACCGGCCTGCTGGAGGACAGCTGCGCCGGGCAGGTGGACCGCCTGGTGGAGATCGTCAGCCCCGCCCTCTCGGGCGTCCTGATGGTGACCATCGGCCTGACGCTCATCAGCGTGATGCTGCCGCTGGTGGGCATGATGAACTCAATCGGCTGACAGTATTCTCAGAGAAAAGGAGGGAGCGCCGTGTATTCGGACCGGGTAAAAAAGAAAACCGGCTGGCTGATGCTGCTTGCCGTTCTGCTCCTGCTGGCGCTCCTGCTGGCCGTCAGCTTCGGCAGCAGCGGCCGCGACGTCAGCGATGAAGGCGCGGCGGCCATCCGGGAAACGGTGCGCCGGAGCGCCCTGCAGTGCTACGTGGTGGAGGGAATCTACCCGCCGGACCTGCAGTACCTGCAGGACAATTACGGCCTGCAGATCAATACCGAGGACTATTACGTGGTCTACGACGCCTTCGCGGCCAACCTGCCGCCGACGGTGCGCGTGATTGCGAAGAAAGGATAAAGAGGGGAGGAGGAACTGCCTGTGAAGCATAACGGAAAGAATCCGGCGGTGTTTTTCGCCTTCGGGGTCGTGGTGCTGTTTTTGGCCGGCTTCCTCCTGCTGGTCGTATTCGGCGCCAGAAGCTACCGGGATGTGGTGGACAGTGAGTACCGCAATATGGACAGCCGCGGGCTCAGCGCCTATATCGCCACCAGCGTGAAGGCCAACGACAGCCGCGGCGCCGTCGAGGTGGAGGATTCCCCCTACGGCCAGGTGCTGGTGGTGACGGATCATGAAACCGGCTACGCGCTGCGCTATTACCGCCATGACGGCAGCCTGGTGGAGGATTTTGCCAGGGCCGGCTCGCCGCTTTACCCGGAGGAGGCCCAGGTCATCGCCCCTATGGAGGTTTTTGAACTGGAAAAGAGCTCCGGGCTCCTGACGGTGGTTACCGATGCCGGGCGTACGCTGCTGAGCCTTCGCAGCGGGGAGGGAGAACTGCCGTGAAGAAACAGCAAATGACAGCCTTTTATCTGGAGGCGCTGCTGCTGGTTCTGGTCTTTGTGGCCATGATCCTGGTGCTGACGGGCGTGTTTGGCGCCGCCCGGGTGCAGAGCCGCGAGGCGCGGCTGCTGAACAGCGCCGTCACCCTGGCCTCCAACGGCGCAGAGGCCTTTGCCGCGGCCGGGAGCCCGGAGGCCCTGGCGGCGATCCTGGATGAAAACGGAAACGCCCGTGTGACCCAGTCCGGCGTGTGCGCCGGCTATGAGGAAGATCTGAGCCCCAGCGCCGCGGCGGACGCTCCGCTGCGCCTGGAGCTGAGCTGGGAAAAGGACGGGGCCGCTCCCGGACTGGTGCGCAGCCGGATCCGGGTATCCGCCTCCGGCAGCAATGAGCCTCTTTACACGCTGGAGACGGCGGCGGGAAAGGAGGCGGCGTCATGAAGCAGGTACCCGTGCGGCTGGGGCCGCTGGCGCTGCTGCTGACGGTGATCAGCATCTGCCTGACGATCCTGGCGATCCTGACCTTTACCACGGCCCGGGCGGATCTGCGCCTGGCGGAGAAATACGCCGCGACGGTTCAGGCCCGCTACGCGCTGGAGGTGCAGGGGCAGGAGTACCTGAACCGGCTGACCTCCGGGCTGGAGACGGCGCCGGAGGCGGATGCGGACGGCGTGTGCCGCGTCACCCTGGAGCGGGACGGCACAATGCTGCACATCGGCCTGGTTCCCGACGGAGCCGGGGGCTATGAGACCGTCCTCTGGCGGCATGAAAAGGAATGGGCCCAGGATGAAATCCTGGACAATCTCTGGGGCGGCAGCTTCGGAATGGGAGGATAAAATATGGAAATCCTGGAGATCCTTCAAAAAGCGGTCCTGCAGGACGCGTCGGACGTATTTCTGGTCGCCGGCCTCCCGGTGACCTTCAAGTGCGGAGGCCGCCAGCAGCGGCTGGACACCGGCACGCTGATGCCGGATCAGATCAGAAAAATCGTGGACGACGTTTATGAGATCAGCGGCCGCAGCAGAAGCAATTACGAGCGCGGCGCGGACGACGATTTCTCCTTTGCGGTGCCGCAGCTGGGGCGGTTCCGCGTGAATGTCTTCCGGCAGCGCGGTTCCACGGCCGCCGTGATCCGTGTGATCCACTTCGGCCTGCCGGATCCCGTCAAGCTGGGCATTCCCGAGAGCGTGCTGTCCCTGGCGGAGAACAAAAAGGGCCTTGTGCTCATTACCGGCTCCGCCGGAACGGGCAAGTCCACCACGCTGGCCTGCATGATCGACCGCATCAACCGGAGCCGGGACTGCCACATCATCACCATGGAAGACCCCATCGAGCATATCCACCGGCATAACCGGGCCATCGTCACCCAGCGCGAGATCTCCATCGATACGCCGGGCTACCTGGAATCGCTGCGCTCGGCGCTGCGTGAGAGCCCGGACGTGATCCTGCTGGGCGAGATGCGGGACTATGACACCATTTCCGCGGCGATCACCGCGGCGGAGACGGGGGTGCTGCTGCTGAGCACCCTGCACACCAGCAGCGCGGCCAACACCATCAGCCGCATCCTGGACGTTTTCCCGGCAAACCAGCAGAAACAGGTGAAAATCCAGCTGGCGCAGATCCTCAAGGGTGTGGTCTGCCAGCAGCTGGTGCCTTCGGTAGACGGCGGACAGCTGCCGGTGTTCGAGGTGATGAAGAGCACGGCCGCCATCCAGAACATGATCCGCGAGGACAAGCTCCACCAGCTGGAGTCGGCCATGCAGGCCGGCGCCTCCGAGGGCATGTGCACCATGGACGGCAGTCTCCTGAAGCTCTATAAGGAGGGACGGATCACCCGGGATACCGCGCTGCTCTGCTGCGTCAATTTCGAGAACATGGCCAAACGGCTGGGAATGTGAGGCGGCGGAAATGACCGATGCGAGGGAAAACGTGCTGTATGTCCGGATGCTGGGCGGCTTTTCCGTAACCTGGAACGGAAAGCTCATCGCCGGCGGCTCCAAGGCCAACGGCTCCCAGTTTGCCTATCTCCTGCAGATCCTGATCCACAACCGGGAAAAGGGCGTGACCCGGGACCGGCTGGAGGAGCTGCTGTTTGAAGACCGGGAGATGAGCAACATCCACCATGCGCTGCAGAGTGTTATCTACAACGCGAAGAAGCGGCTGGAGCAGGCGGGCCTGCCGCCGGTCGGCTATATCGAGCAGCGCAAGGGCGTGTTCTTCTGGACCTCCCAGATCGAGGTGGTGGAGGACGCCGCCAGCTTTGACGAGCTGTATCAGAAAGCGGAAAAGGCGGAGAATCTGGAGGAGAGGCTGGCCCTGTATCTGGACGCCTGCCACTGGTACACCGGAGAATTCCTGCCCATGCAGGCGGGGGTAATCTGGGCGGCCCGTGAAGCGCGGCGCTACCGCGAGGCCTTCTGCGACTGTATGGAAAAGGCCACGGCGCTGCTGCGCGTGCAGCAGGACTACTTCCAGATGGAGGAGCTGGGCAGCTACGCGGCCAAGGTGGACCCCCTGGCCGACTGGGAGCCTGTGACCATGGAGGCGCTGGTCTCCATGGGGCGCTACGAGGAAGCCCGCAAGCTCTACGAGGACACGGTGGATTATTACTTCAATGAGCAGGGACTGCGCCCCTCCAAAAAGCTCATGGACCAGTTTGAGCGCCTGGGCGAGGAGATGATGCACCGCTATGCGGTGCTGGACCAGATTCAGGAAGACCTCTCCGGCCGCAGCGACAGCCAGCCCGGCGGTTATCTGTGCACCTACCCGGTGTTCCAGGGGATCTACCGCATGGTGGAGCGCATGCTGGAGCGCGGCGGGCAGTCCGTTTACCTGATGCTCTGCACGGTGGTGGACGGAAAGGGGAACCCCATGAAGCCCGGCCCGAAGCACGAGGAGCTGAGCAAGCGGATGGGGGACGCCATCCGCCATACCATCCGCCGGGGCGACGCGCTGACGCAGTACGGCAAGGGGCAGTTCCTGGTGCTGCTGGTGAATACGACCCGGGAAAACTGCACCGTGATTCAAAAGCGGATTAACGACCGCTTCATTATCGGGCGGCAGCGTTCGGCCATCCAGTACTACGTCAACAGTGTCTTCTGGGAGCCTGACTTCGGCCAGGGCGGGAAGAAGGTGATGCGGCCGTGACGAAAACCCAGTGGTATATCGGCGCGCCCAACGGCGTCATCCTGTGTGTGGACAGGCTGGGCGCCGCCGGACCGGCGGGGCAGTTGTTTCACAGCTACCGCACGGACGCCGTCCCCTTCGGCGGGGCCGATGAGATGATCTTCCATATGGAGGATTTGTACGACACCCTGAATTTCCCCCACCCCGGCACCAACGAGAGAAGTTTTATTCCCGCAAAAAAGACGGAAGCGCATTTTACGGAAAGGGACAGAATCATGAAAGACGAAACGCTTTTGAGCAAGCACGGCGACCTCGGCACCTTTATTGTCCGTGTCCAGCACCGCCAGAACAGCAGCTGGCAGGGCAGGATTACCTGGATGGAGCAGGATAAGACGATCTCCTTCCGCTCGGTATGGGAGATGGTCAAGCTGATCGAAAGCGCTGTGAATACCGTCAGCCCCTCTGGGGATGAGGAGGATTCCAACAGCTGGTAAACGGCAATCCCCGGAGAGAAAAGAGGTGAGGATATGTCTCAGAAAAGCTCAGTGCCCGGTAAAGAGGGGCGGGACGGCATCCGCCTGGGGCGGTTTCACGCCGTAACCGTGGCGCTCTGCGCGGGCCTTGCGCTGCTGCTGCTGGTTTCGACGTACCTGATGGGCAAGGGCTATCTCCGCATGGAGGAGACCACCGAGCGGTATATTACCGCCCACCAGGCGGTGGCGGACATGCAGGCCGCGTCGGACTACCTGACCGCGGAAGCCCGCAGCTTTATCGCCACGGGTGACATTCAGCGGGCGGCGAATTTCTTCGAGGAAACGGAGGTTACCCGCCGGCGCGACCGTGCCCTGGAGGATATTGAGACGATTTTCGACAACCCCGCGGCTTACTCCTATCTGACCGTCGCCATGGACAGCTCCAACAGGCTCTTTGAGATTGAGTGCTATGCGATGCGCCTTGCTGCGGAGAGCTACGGCTGCTCCCCCGGGAAGCTGCCCGAAAGCCTCCGTGCGGTAACGCTGAAGGGGGCGGATCTGCAGCTCACGGCGGAAGAGCAGCGGGACAAAGCGCTGGGGATGGTCTTTGACGAGGTGTATCAACAGCACAAGGACACCGTCAGCAGGAACGTCTCTCTGAGTGTGGAGACGCTCATCGATGAGACCCGGGAACAGCAGATGGAAAGCTCAAAGCAGCTTTTACGCCAGATCTACCGGGAGGATGTGCTGATCGTCATCATGCTCCTGATGGCGCTGCTGCTGGTGCTCTCCACCGTAAGGCTGGTTACCCGGCCGCTCCAAAGCTATGTCAGCCATATCCGCCGGGATGAAGCGCTGCCGGAGAAGGGCGCCAGCGAGCTGCGCTTTCTGGCCCGAACCTATAACCAGGTGCGGGAGCAGAATCTCCACCGCCGGGAGCAGCTCAGCTACGATGCGACCCACGACGCCCTCACCGGCGTATTCAACCGGGGCGTTTTTGAGAAACTGCGCACCCGCACGGTTACCCGGGACAATGCGGTGCTGATCATAGACGTTGACCGCTTCAAGACCATCAACGACCAGTACGGCCACGATGTCGGCGACCGGGCCCTGTGCTGCGTGGCCGCCCTCCTGCAGCAGAACTTCCGCGCGGAGGATTATATCTGCCGCATAGGCGGGGATGAATTCTCCGTCATCATGGTGCACGCCAATTCGTCCATGCGCGATCTGGTGGAGGAGAAGATCCGCCGCATTAACGAGATTCTGAAAACACCGAAGGACGGGCTGCCGCCCATCTCGCTGAGCGTCGGCGTTGCCTTCGGCGATCGGGAAAATCCCACCGATGATATTGTAAAAGACGCGGATACCGCCCTGTACCGGGCCAAGAGCACACACCGCGGCAGCTGCGAGTTCTACTGAACGGTTCCCGCAATGGATGACACCGGAAGAATCAAAAGGAGAAAAGGATTATGATAACCATTGACAAGCTTCAGCAATTTGGCGCGGATACCCGGGAGGGCCTGGGCCGCTGCATGAATAACGAGGCTTTCTATCTGCGCCTTGTCAACATGGGGCTGACTGACAAGAATTTCGCCGGGCTGGAAGAGGCCGTCCGGCAGGGCGACAGGAAGGCCGCCTTTGAGGCCGCCCACGCCCTCAAAGGCGTGATGGGGAACCTCTCCCTTACGCCCCTCTTCGAGTCCATCTCGGAGCTGACAGAGCTTCTGCGGGCCGACAGAGATGCCGATTACCCGGCCCTGGTGGCCCGGATCCTGCAGCAGCGCGAAAAGCTGCTGCAGCTGCAGGACTGATCAAGGGCCTTCCGCCGTTTTCGCAGAGGCCGCTCTGCGGGTGTCCTGCGTTCTGTTCCTCCCCAAAAAAGAACCGGCCGGTGCCTTTTAAGCACCGGCCGGTTCCTTTTATGTGTTTAATGCGTTTAAGCTGAAGGTTTACGCCTTAGTACATGCCGCCCATGTCGGGGTTTGCGGGCATCGGGGGATTCTTCTCCGGGATGTCGGCGATCAGGCTCTCGGTGGTGAGAACCATGGCGGCGACGGAGGCGGCGTTCTCCATGGCGCTGCGGCAGACCTTGGTCGGGTCGACAATGCCGAGCTCCAGCATGTCGCCGTAGGTGTCATTGGCGGCATCGTAGCCGTAGTTGACATTCTTGCTGGCGGAGACGTTGTTGAGGATCACGGCGCCTTCAACACCGGCGTTGGCGGCAATCTGCATGATGGGGGCCTTCAGAGCCTTGGCCACGATGGCGGCGCCGGTCTTCTCATCACCCTCGAGGGTGGCGACCAGCTTGTCAGCCGCCTTGGAGGCGATGACGTAGGCGCTGCCGCCGCCGGGAACGATGCCTTCGGCAACCGCGGCGCGGGTGGCGTTCAGGGCGTCCTCGATGCGGAGCTTCTTCTCCTTCATCTCGGTCTCGGTGGC
>CAMONN010000026.1 GCA_946620645.1 uncultured Clostridia bacterium | reverse complement strand
ACAGCACCGAGCAGGCCTTCCGCATCCGGGATGAACTGCTGCAGAAAATGGCGGAGCTGAGAACGCCCTGTGACAAGGCCGAGACCCGGACCGCCGCGGACTACTGGCCCTTCCCCACCTACGGCGACCTGCTTTTCGGCGTTTAAAAAACGCCGAAAAGACGGAGTATCCTTCAGCGAATCCGCATCAAAACAGAAAAAGACAGCCGCGACCCTGGAAAAGTAACAGCTGTCTTTCACGTGCAGCGGAGGGCATGGCCATCCGCTACTGTCCTCCACTTTAACAAACATTGTCTGTAAAGTCAAGGAGGAAACAAGATGACTGTTGAGTTTTGGTTTTTAATCGGTGCAGCCCTGGTGTTCTGGATGCAGGCCGGATTTGCCATGGTGGAGACCGGGTTTACCCGGGCGAAAAACGCTGGGAACATCATCATGAAAAACCTGATGGACTTCTGCATCGGGACTGTGGTGTTTTCCCTGCTGGGCTACTCGCTGCTGATGGGCGAGGACTGTTTCTTCGGGCTGGTCGGCAAACCGAACCTGAATCTGTTTACGCACTTCCGGGAATTCATTGCTTCTCCCGCAGAAGGATTTACGGACTCCAGCTATTTTGTGTTTAACCTGGTCTTCTGCGCGACCACGGCGACCATTGTTTCCGGCGCTATGGCCGAACGAACCAGGTTTTCTGCCTACTGTGTCTATTCTGCTGTTATCAGCCTTCTGGTCTACCCCATAGAGGCCCACTGGATCTGGGGCGGCGGCTGGCTGAGCAGACTGGGCTTTCATGATTACGCGGGCTCCTGCGCCATCCATATGGTCGGCGGCATCGCCGCGCTGATCGGTGCCATCACGCTCGGGCCGCGCATCGGAAAATATGTCCGGGATCGGGATGGCAAGGTCACAAAGGTCAACGCCATACCCGGTCATTCCATTCCGCTGGGGGCACTGGGCGTCTTCATCCTGTGGCTGGGCTGGTACGGCTTTAATGGTGCCGCCGCAACAAGTCCCTCTGAACTTTCATCGATTTTCCTGACAACCACGATCGCACCGTCTGTGGCGACCTGCACCACCATGTTCTATACCTGGAAAAAGAACGGCAAACCCGATATTTCCATGTGTCTGAACGCAGCCTTGGCCGGCCTGGTCGGGATCACGGCCGGCTGCGATGCGCTGGACGCGCTGGGCGCCGCGGTTGTGGGCATTGTCTCCGGCATCCTGGTGGTGGTTGTGGTAGAAGCACTGGACCTGAAGATGCACATTGACGATCCGGTCGGCGCCGTCGGTGTTCACTGTGCAAGCGGCATCTGGGGCACGCTTGCCGTTGGGCTGCTCTCCAACCCGGATGCGCCGGCCGGCCTGGAAGGGCTGTTTTATACCGGCTCTTTCCGTCAGATGGGCATTCAGCTGCTTGGGTTTGTTGCGGTTGCCCTTTGGGCGGTACTGACAATGTCGTCATTTTTCCTTTTGCTGAAAAAACTCAATTTTCTGAGGGCGAAGCCTGCGGACGAGCTGGCGGGCCTTGACATCAGCGAACACGGTCTTCCAAGCGCTTATGCTGATTTTGCACCGGCAGTGGATAAATATGCCGAGTTCGGCGTCGGACCCGAGCCCGTCGTTGTCACCGGCACTACACCGGTGGCGGAGGCCGTACCCGTGAAGCGTGAGCCGGTCTTCCATCCGGACGGTCACAAGTTTACTAAAGTTGAAATCGTCTTCAAGGAAGAAAAGCTTTACGCCCTCAAGGATGCCATGAGCCGTCTTGGTATTACGGGGATGACGGTTTCCCATGTCATGGGCTACGGGATTCAAAAAGGACATAAGGAATACTACCGCGGCGTCGCGGTTGAGACAGACCTGCGCCCCAAGGTGCAGGTGGACATTGTGGTCAGCGCCATTCCAGTACGGGATGTGATTGAGACTGCAAAAAAGGTTCTCTACACCGGCAACATCGGGGACGGCAAGATTTTTGTCTACGATGTGGAGAACGTGGTCAAGGTACGCACCGGAGAAGAAGGCTATGACGCACTTCAGGATGTGGAATGAGAAGGAAGAGAACGGAGCTTGAGGAGGTTGCCGGATATGAGAAATTATCAGGTAGAATTTGACCGGCGCACTGCTTATATCCGCAGTTTTGTGGCGGAATGCGGTGCCGCGGGGATTGTTTACGGAAATTCCGGCGGCAAGGACAGCGCCCTGGTCGGAATTCTCTGCAAGGCCGCCTGTGACAACACACTTGGAATCATTATGCCCTGCGGTTCCGGCAGGAATTACACACTGGATGCCGACGACGCCCGAAAGGTGGCAGAACAGTACGGCATTGAAACCCGGACCGTAGACCTCTCACCCGTGCGGGAGAAGGAGCTCGAAGCCCTTGGCGGATGCATTTCACTCAATGATGCTGCCCGGAACAACATTGCCCCGCGCCTTCGCATGACGACACTGTATGCCATCGCCGCGGCGGAAAACCGTCTGGTTGCCGGGACTGGAAACCGCAGCGAGGCTTACATGGGCTACTTTACGAAATGGGGTGACGGCGCCCATGACTTTAACCCCATAGCCGATCTGACTGTGACAGAAATCTATGAATTTCTCGACTGGCTGGATGCGCCGCAGTTCCTGCAGGGAAAAGCACCCTCGGCGGGCCTGTTCGATTCTCAGACCGATGAAGACGAGATGGGTGTCACCTATGCCGCCATCGACACCTGGCTACTGGATGGCTTTGCGACTCCACAGGATCGGGCGATCATCGACCGCTTTCACCGCAGGAGCGAGCACAAGCGCCGTCCCATCAGCACCTTTGACAATCCCTGACAGAGTTTCGTCTGTCAGGCTGTTCAGGCAAGCACAGTATACAGGGAGAGGGAGATCATGGAAAAACTGCAGCAGCTTTATGAAGGCAAGGCCAAGAAAGTTTACGCAACGGAGGACCCCGGTCTGCTGATTGTCAGTTACAAGGACGATGCCACCGCGTTCAACGGCGTCAAGCGCGGCACCATCAGCGGCAAGGGTGTCATCAACAACCGGATGAGTAACCGCCTGATGGCAAAGTTGGAAAAGGCCGGGATCCCGACACATTTTGTTCGAGAGCTCTCCGACCGTGACACGCTGGTAAAAAAAGTGGAGATTGTTCCGCTGGAAGTCATTGTCCGGAACCTCTCCGCAGGATCTTTCTCCAAGCGCTACGGTGTAGAAGAGGGCATCTGTTTTGAGGAACCCACAGTTGAATTCTCATATAAAAATGACGACCTTGGCGACCCGCTCATCAACACCGACAGCGCTCTGGCGCTCGGTCTCGCAACACGGAAGGAACTTGCAGTGATCCGTGCGTATGCCCTTGCCGTTAACCTCGAGCTTTCAGCCTTCTGGGAAAAATGCGGAGTAACTCTCGTGGACTTCAAGCTGGAATTCGGAAGGCTCCCGGACGGAACGGTCATTCTTGCTGACGAGATCAGCCCGGACACCTGTCGCCTGTGGGACACAGAAACCGGGAAAAAGTTGGACAAGGACCGTTTCCGCAGAGATCTCGGCGGTGTCGAGGACGCCTATCAGGAGGTCATGCAGAGGCTCGAGGCGCACGATGAAGCGTGATCTGCCCCATTTTCAGGAACGAAAGCCCTGCGAAGAATGCGGGGTTTTCGGCATTTTCTCCCCGGAGCAACGCGATCTGGCAACACTGACCTATTATGGTCTTTTTTCCCTGCAGCATCGGGGACAGGAAAGTGCCGGAATTGTAGTGAATGACGACGGCGTGTTTTCTTCCTGCAGGGATACCGGTCTGGTGAGCGAGGTGTTCAGCCCGCTGAAGCTGAATGGTCTCGGAAATGGAAATATTTCTGTCGGACATGTCCGGTATGCCACAACTGGCTCCGATGGAAAGCAGAACGTACAGCCACTGCTGATCAATCACCACAAAGGACGGATGGCACTGGCCCATAACGGCAATCTGACCAATGCGTGGGAACTGCGCCGGAAACTGGAAAAGGAAGGCTCCATCTTCCACACTTCAACGGATTCGGAAATCATTGCCTATGCCATTGTGCGGGAACGGCTGCACTGTCCCTGTATCGAGGCGGCGGTTTCCGCGGCCATGGAAGTTCTGGAAGGCGCCTATTCCCTTGTGATTTCTTCACCTGCCAAGCTGATTGCCGTACGGGATCCCTATGGCTTCCGCCCGCTGTGTATGGGTTCTTTGCCGGACGGTTCGACCGTATTTGCATCGGAAAGCTGCGCTCTTGACGCCGTCGGTGCCGCATTCGTCCGGGACATTCAGCCTGGTGAGATCGTAACAGTGGATGCGTCCGGGATCCGTACAGACCGTTCCCACTGCGGAAAAGTTCGAAAGCAGCTCTGTGTGTTTGAATACATTTATTTTTCTCGGCCGGACTCCGTTGTTGACGGTGAAAGCGTCTGCCTCGCCCGCCAGAGGGCGGGAGAACTGCTTGCCGCAGCCTACCCGGTTGATGCGGATGTTGTGATCGGCGTGCCGGACTCAGGGCTGGATGCTGCAGTGGGTTATGCCAAGGCTTCCGGAATTCCGTATGCAATCGGTTTTACAAAAAACAAATACATCGGCAGAACCTTTATCGCCCCGACCAGCGGTGAACGGGAAAGCGCGGTCATCATCAAGCTGAATCCGATTCGTGCCGTGGTGGAAGGAAAAAGACTGGTACTGATTGACGATTCGATTGTAAGAGGAACAACCTGCCGTCATATCGTCTCCCTGCTACGCACCGCCGGTGCAAAGGAAATCCATATGAGGGTCAGCGCACCGCCGTTTGTTGCACCCTGCTATTACGGAACCGACATCGACAGCCCAGATCATCTGATTGCGAACCATCATTCGCCGGACGAAATCGCGGCCATCATCGGCGTTGATTCACTCGGGTATCTGCCTTTTACCGACCTTACCAGGCTGACTGGCCGGGAGACCGGCATCTGTGTCGCATGCTTCGGCGGAACGTATCCTACCGCTGTTCCAAAGCATGGCCTGAAAGACCGGTTTGAACAGAAGATTCACGCTGCTCCGGCGGCTGTGAAGCAGAAAAACCCCATGGACGCGACAGTGGTCGCGGAGGATTGTCGGGATGAGCAACAGGCGGAAAGAACTAGCAGTTGACATTCGGCATTCCGGTCCTTAAAATAGCAGCAGTAAGAAAACAGCAGCTTTTAACACAGCGTCAGGAGGAACAGAACCATGTGCGGAATCGTCGGCTTTACCGGGCATCATCAGGCGGCGCCCATTTTGCTGGAAGGCCTGAAGAAACTGGAGTACCGCGGCTATGACTCTGCCGGTCTCGCAGTCCGGGACGGAGAAAGACTGGCCGAGGTGGTAAAGTCCACCGGAAAGCTGAAAAATCTTTCTGATAAAACCGACAACGGAAATGCCCTGAAGGGCAGCTGCGGCATCGGCCACACCCGCTGGGCCACCCACGGCGAGCCCAGCCAGACCAACGCCCACCCCCACGTCAGCGGTAACTGTACCGGCACCGGTTCCGGCCCGGTGGAGTCCGGCGTGGTCGGCGTCCACAACGGCATTATCGAAAACTATGTGGAGCTGAAGGCCAAGCTTCAGCGTCATGACTATACCTTTTATTCCGAAACCGACACGGAAATTCTCATCAAACTGGTCGACTATTACTACAAGAAGTATAAAATCGGGCCGGTGGACGCCATTACCCGCACCATGGTCCGGGTACGCGGTTCCTATGCCCTTGCCCTGATGTTCAAAGACTTCCCGGGTGAAATCTACGTTGCCCGAAAGGACAGCCCCATGGTGCTGGGCGTGGCCGACGGGGAGAGTTATCTTGCCTCCGATGTCCCGGCCATTCTGCCCTATACCCGCCAGGTTTACTTCATCGAGAATCTCGAAGTCGCAAGGCTGACGCCGGGGGCGGTTACCTTCTATGACCTGAACGGCGATGTTGTGGAGCATGAAACCACTGAGATTACCTGGGATGCGAAGGCAGCCGAGAAGGGCGGGTACGAGCACTTCATGCTCAAGGAGATTCACGAGCAGCCCGCCGCCGTGCGCGATACACTGAACAGCGTCCTGAAGGACGGGCGGATCGACCTCTCGGGAGCCGGCCTTACGGATGAGATTCTGACAGACGTCTCCTCGGTGCACATCGTCGCCTGCGGCTCCGCCTGGCACGTAGGGATGGTCGCCCAGTATATTCTGGAGGATCTGGCGGAACTGCCGACCCGGGTGGAACTGGCATCGGAATTCCGCTACCGGAAGCTGCTGCTGGACCCGAAGGTTCTGGTTGTGGTCATCTCGCAGTCCGGTGAAACCGCCGACAGCCTCGCCGCCCTGCGGGAGGCGAAGCGCCAGGGCGTCCGGACGCTTGCCATTGTGAATGTGGTGGGTTCCACGATCGCACGGGAAGCGGACAACGTCTTCTATACCATGGCCGGGCCCGAAATCGCCGTTGCCACCACCAAGGCCTACAGCGCCCAGCTGATGGCAATGTACACGCTGGCGCTGCAGTTGGCGCTGGTAAAGGGAAAGGTTTCGGAGGAGGACTACGGCCGCTATATTGCGGATCTGCAGAGCATTCCCGATAAGATAACCCGGATTCTGGAGGACAAGGAGCGCATCCAGTGGTTCGCAGCCAAGTTCTCCATGGCAAAGGACGTCTTCTTCATGGGCCGGGGCCTGGACTATGCCATCAGTCTGGAGGGCAGCCTCAAAATGAAGGAGATCAGCTACATTCACAGCGAGGCCTACGCCGCCGGGGAGATGAAGCATGGCACCATCAGCCTGATTGAGAACAACACCCTGGTGATCGGCGTGCTGACCCAGGGCGAGCTGGTGGAGAAGACTCTCAGCAACATGGCCGAGTGCAAGGCCCGGGGCGCCTATCTGATGGGTCTGACCAGCTTCGGCCACTATAACGTGGAGGACACCGACGACTTCACCGTCTACGTGCCGAAGGTGGACCCCCACTTCATCGGCAGCCTCGCTGTCATCCCGCTCCAGCTTCTCGGCTACTACATCAGCGTGGCCAAGGGCCTGGACGTGGACAAGCCCCGGAACCTGGCCAAAAGCGTCACCGTGGAGTAAGGCCGCAGAACGGGGAGCCCCGGCGGAGGAGCCTGTCGGAAAGGGCTGTCGGAAAAACCGTACCCCCGTGGTATTGACAACTTCAATTTTTTGTTCTATAATGCACTAAACCGTTGAAGAAGAGTGAGTAAGCGTTGTACAGGCCTCTGCAGAGAGCTGTCGGTTGGTGAAAGACAGTGATGCCGCCAATGCCGAATGGACTTCCGAGGGTGATCAGAAACGGCTGTGCCGGAGTATGTGAGACGGGTTGACCTCCCGTGATCCGGGTCGGCATGTGATGGCATGCGTCAAGTGGGTGTACGTTTGTACGCCAAGCCGGGTGGCACCGCAGGATCTTCTGTCCTGTCCCAGCGAAAGCTTTGGGACAGGGCTTTTTTTCTGTCCCGGAAACCAAAACGCGGCCCGCCGGAAAGGGCGCGCCGCAACAGAAAGGAGCCTTTATCATGGCAGAAGAAAAAAAGATCCCCTACAAAATCTATCTCGAGGAAAGCGAGATGCCCAAGGCCTGGTACAACGTCCGCGCGGACATGAAGAACAAACCCGCCCCGCTGCTGAACCCGGGCACCCATCAGCCCATGACGGCTGAGGAGCTGGGCGGCGTCTTCTGTGAGGAGCTGGTGCAGCAGGAGCTGGACAACGACACCCCGTACTTTGAAATCCCCCAGGAGATCCGGGACTTCTACAAGATGTACCGGCCCTCGCCCCTGGTCCGGGCCTACTGCCTGGAGGAGAAGCTCCAGACCCCGGCGAAGATCTACTACAAGTTCGAGGGCAACAACACCAGCGGCAGCCACAAGCTCAACTCCGCCATCGCCCAGGCCTACTACGCCAAAAAGCAGGGCCTGAAGGGCGTCACCACCGAGACCGGCGCCGGCCAGTGGGGCACGGCCCTGTCCATGGCCTGCGCCTACCTGGGCCTGGACTGCAAGGTCTACATGGTGAAGGTCAGCTATGAGCAGAAGCCCTTCCGCCGGGAGGTCATGCGCACCTACGGCGCCTCCGTGGTGCCCTCTCCCTCCGACACCACCGCCGTGGGCCGGAAGATCCTGGCCGAGCACCCGGGAACCACCGGCTCCCTGGGCTGCGCCATCTCCGAGGCCGTGGAGGTGGCGGTGTCCAACCCCGGCTACCGCTACGTGCTGGGCAGCGTCCTGAACCAGGTGCTGCTGCACCAGTCCGTCATCGGCCTGGAGACCAAGGCGGCCCTGGACAAGGTCGGCGTGAAGCCCGACATGATCATCGGCTGCGCCGGCGGCGGCTCGAACCTGGGCGGCCTGATCTCCCCCTTCATGGGCGAGAAGCTCCGGGGCGAGGCGGACTATGAGATCGTCGCCGTGGAGCCGGCCTCCTGCCCCAGCTTTACCCGGGGCGTCTACGCCTACGACTTCTGCGACACGGGCATGGTCTGCCCCCTGGCGAAGATGTACACCCTGGGCTGCGACTTCATCCCCGCTCCCAACCACGCCGGCGGCCTGCGCTACCACGGGATGAGCCCGGTGCTGTCCCAGCTCTACGCCGACGGCCTGATGAAGGCGGTCTCCGTCCCCCAGACCGCGGTCTTTGAGGCGGCGGAGGAGTTTGCCCGGGTGGAGGGCATCCTCCCCGCGCCGGAGAGCGCCCACGCCATCAAGGTCGCCATGGACGAGGCCAGACGCTGCAAAGAGACCGGCGAGGAGAAGACCATCGTCTTCGGCCTCACGGGCACCGGCTACTTTGACCTGGTGGCCTACCAGAAGTTCCACGACGGCCTCATGGACGACTATATCCCCACCGATGAGGAACTGGCCGCCTTCCGGGCGAAGCTGCCGAAGATGGACTGAGCCCCCTTTTAAAACTCCGTAAAACCGAAAAACCGGTAAGAGCCCCTGCGGGTTCTTACCGGTTTTCATATTCCGTGGCGGCGCAGGGCCCCGGGTTTTAAAGCTGCTTCCAGTAAAGGGGCGATGATGCAAAAGGGGTTTCTGCGTGTTTTTCTGCGGAAACCCCAAAGAACAGCTGAAGCGGGAGATCAGTTGTTGCGATAATAGTTAATCAGGCAGCCGTCGGTGATGATCTGCCGCTCGGCATCGGTCAGCGCCCCGACGGAGCACTTGAATTCCGTCACCCTGCCGTCGGGCTTCACGGCGTAGGCGGTGATGTCGTCGTTCTTCTCCAGGATCGCCCTGCGGAGGCCCGGGACAAAGATGTAGTCTCCCAGCTCGAAGACCTCCGGGTTCTGCACCAGGAAGGGGGTCATGCCCCAGTTGATGCAGTTGGAGCGGTAGCGCTTCGTGGCGTAGGCTTTGGCGAAGTTGGCGGAGGCGCCCATGACGCGCTGGCAGCTGGCCGCCTGCTCCCGGGCGGAGCCGTCGCCCGGCATGTTGGCGAAGATGGTGGAGCCGATGTCCGTGCCCTCGGGGTCGACCTTGAGGCCGGCCTTCTCCAGCGCGGCGTACACGGCCCTGATCTCGTCGGAGAGGCCTTTCCCCGCCCGGCGGTCACGCTCGGCCTGGCGCAGCACCTTGGAGCGGGACACATACTGGGGATCCCGGCGGGAGAGGGCGAACTCGCTCAGACGCTCGGGGTTCGAGCGGTAGGACGAGGTCTCGCCGGAGGGGATCAGCTCGTCGGTGGTGGTGACGGGGTCGGTGATGTAGGAGCAGACCTTCACCAGCAGGTCGTCGGTCAGGGCGGGCATCTCGGGCCAGTCCTTGATGTTGGGGCCGAATTTGAGTTCATGGGCGGGTTCGGGTTTACCCCAGCCGTTGTAGACGCGTTTTGCATAGATCCCGGCGTCATATTCATATGCGGGATTGGTGTATTCCACCTCCAGGTCGGTTGCGGCGGTAAGTCTTCCGCCGTTGGCCGCGGTGGCGGCGATGGAGCGGGCGTCCATCAGGGCGACGGCGCTCAGCTGGCCCTCGCCGGGCTTGGAGCCTTCGCGGTTCGGGAAGTTCCGGGTGGTGTGGCGGATGGAGAACTCGCCGTTGGCCGGGGTGTCGCCCGCGCCGAAGCAGGGGCCGCAGAAGCACTCGCGCATCACGGCGCCGGCGGTGACCAGGTCAAAGGCCCGGCCGTTTTTCAGCAGGGCGGAGTAGGCGGGCATGGAGCCGGGATAGACGTTCAGGCTGAAGGCGCCGTTGCCGCAGCTCCTGCCCCGCAGGATGTCCGCCGCCGCGCAGATGTTGTCGTAGGTGCCGCCGGAGCAGCCGGCGATCTCGCCCTGCTCCACCCAGATTCCGCCGTCACGGTACTTGCTGACCAGGTCCATCTGAACGCCCTTGAGCTGCCTGTTGGCGGCTTCCTGCACGGCGTGGAGGATGTCTTCCGCATTTTCCTGCAGCTCATGGATGGTATAGGTGTTGCTCGGGTGCATGGGCATGGCGATGGTGCACTCCACGGTGGAGAGGTCCACATACACGCAGCCGTCGTACCAGGCGACCTCGGCCGGGTCCAGCTTTTTGTAGGCCTCGGGACGGCCGTGGGTGACAAAGTAGCCCTTCGTCACTTCATCGGTGACCCAGATGGAGCTCCAGCAGGTGGTCTCGGTGGTCATGACGTCGATGGCGTTGCGGTACTCGATGGGGAGCTTCGCGATGCCGGGGCCGACAAACTCCATGACCCGGTTCTTGACATAGCCGTTTTTGTACACCGCGCCGATGATGCTGAGGGCCACGTCCTGGGGGCCCACGCCGGGCCGGGGGGCGCCGGTGAGATAGACGGCGACGACGCCGGGATAGGCGAAGTCATAGGTGCGGCCCAGAAGCTGCTTGGCCAGCTCCCCGCCGCCCTCGCCCACGGCCAGCGTTCCCAGGGCGCCGTAGCGGGTGTGGGAGTCCGAGCCCAGGATCATCCTGCCGCAGCCGGCCATGGCCTCGCGGTTGTAGGAGTGGATGTTCGCCATGTTGGTGGGCACATAGATGCCGCCGTACTTGTGGGCGGCGGAGAGGGCGAACTTGTGGTCGTCCTCGTTGATGGTGCCGCCGACGGCGCAGAGGCTGTTGTGGCAGTTGGTGAGCACGTAGGGCAGCGGGAACTCCGTCATGCCGGAGGCGCGGGCCGTCTGGATGATGCCGACGTAGGTGATGTCGTGGCTGGTCATGGAGTCAAACTTCAGGCGCAGCTGCTCCATATCGTCAGCGCGGTTATGGGCCTTGATGATGCCGTAGGCCATGGTGCCCTTTTTGGCTTCGGCTTTTTCGGCCGTCCTGCCGGTGAGGGCCCTGACCTTTTCGGATTCGCTTTCGGGGACGAGGTCTGCGCCCTTTACCAGATAGACGCCGCCGTCATAGAGCTTGACCATGCTTGTTTCCTCCTGTGAGTTCGTGTTATGATATTATATATTGAACGTGTAATAATTCGCAATACGGAAATCCCGATGCAGGGCATCAAAAAAATAACAGGCCGGGAAAGGAAACGCCGCGGACGGACCTGGAGGCCTTTCTGTATCCGGTCGCGCCTCCCGGGAATTTCACTCCCGGGCGGCGGAGGCCCTGGAGGCCGTGGTCTGCAAAGTCTGCCGGAAGGAAGACGGCTGACCCCCGCGCCGCCCGCGGGAGAATTGTAACCGGTGTAACGGTTCTGATACGCCGCTCACACAATATGTAGTGTTTTTCTATTAAAATAACCGCGAAATGTTGTTGAATTGAAATCGCGAAAAATGGTATAGTAGAACCATCAAAAACGACAGAAAGGATGGTCCGCACCATGAAAAGAATCGTCTCGTTTCTGATTCTTCTGGCCCTGTTTATCGTGATTCTTACCCTGCCCGCGGCGGAAGCCCCCGCGGCGCCGGCGCACTCCGTTCCCGTGTGGCCGATCCTTCTGTACCTTGGCATGGTGGCGGCCGCGGCCCTGTGGGTGGCGCGGCAGGTCCGGGGGAGAGGGACCCGGGAAAAACGGAAAAACAGCGAAAACAGAATCATCAATTATTTAACCGGAAGCGTTTGAGGCTTCCGGTTTTTACTTTGCCCGCTTCAGCTTGGGGCCGGGCTCAGCGCCGGTACCCGGTCTCAAAATCCACCACGTTGCAGGCTTCCTCCCCCCGCATCCAGCGGCGCAGGTTCTCGCAGGCGATGTCCACAATGCGCTCATGGGTGTGGGCCAGGTGGTAGCCCCCCGCCACGTGGGGGGTAATGACCATGTTCTCCTGCCGCCAGAGGGGGTGATCCCCGGGGAGGGGCTCCCGCTCCGTCACGTCGGTGGCGGCGGCGGCAATCTCGCCCTCCTGCAGGGCCTTCAGCAGCACGTCGCTGTCCACGGCGTTGCCCCGGCCGCAGTTAATGAAGAGGGCGCTTTTTTTCATCAGGCGGAAGCGCTCCGGGGTGTAGAAGTGCACGGTGGCCGCGGTGCCCGGCAGAATGGAGCAGACCACGTCCGCCCGGGGGAGCACCGTGTCAATCTCCTCCGTCAGCACCAGCTGGTCAATGCCCGCGGGGCAGGGGCCGGGCCGGCGCTTCACGCCGATCACATTGGCGCCCATGGCCTTCATGACGGCGGCGTACTGCAGGCCGATCTCCCCGAGGCCCACCACCAGGACCGTGGCCCCCACGGGGGAGCTCACGCTGCCGCAGTCGGTCCAGAGGGCGGCCCGCTGGGCGTCGCGGTAGAGGTGCAGCTTCTTCATCAGCATCAGCGTCAGCGCCACCGCGTGCTCCGACACCGCCCGGTTGTAGGCGCCGGTGGCGTTGCAGAGCACCGTGGCGGGGCTCAGCAGCCCGGGGGCGATGTAGGCGTCGGCCCCGGCGGACTCCAGCTGCAGGAGCTCCAGGCGCTGCGACGCCCGGATCATCTTCGCCGGCACGTTCCCGATAATCACACTGGCCTCTGCCACCTGGGCCTCGGTCACTTCATTCCTGGGGACAAAGTCCACCCGGCAGCCCCCGGCGATGCCGCGGATCCGCTCCCGGTGGCCGTCGTTTACGGGGATGGTGACTAAAATGTTTTTCATGCAGAACACTCCGATCCGAAGGGTTTTTGACGGTGCGGTTTCGTTTGCAGCAGTATAACACAGGCCGCTGAAAAAAGACAGAAGGATTTGCCGGCCGGGATTCCCGAACCCGCCCATGGAGGCCTGCCTCCGGTTTGAAGGCGTGGAGACCAACGCCGACGGCCTGATCGCCGAGGCGGACCTGCTGGCCCTCTTCGACGGGGCCATCGGGGCCTACGGTGATCTCGCGGAGGACTACCCCGAGGAACTGGACCTCGCGGCGTAACGGCCGCGCGGGATTTTATAAAAAAGCGCCCAGGCTGCTGCCTGAGCGCTTTTTGTGCTCTTTGCTTATCCCCGCAGGGTGAGGGTTCCCTCCGCCCGCAGAATTTTGATGTTCTCCGGGGCGAACACGTAGTAGTCCGCCGTGTTGTCCGCAGGGCTCATGGGGCCCGAGATCCACATGGTTCCCCAGGTATCCTTCACCTGGCGGAAAGCGCCGTAGTTCAGCGCGGTGGCTTCCCCGCCGTACAGCGCCTGCTCGCCGGACAGGGTGGCGGAAACGCTGACAGGCAGATCGCGGTAGGTATTCTGAATCTCCGCCTTGATGTTGTCAAAGCTCTGGGTGCCGACGGTGAAGTCGCCGGTCTGCCAGTCGATGCTGTCCACTTTTTTGACCGCGCAGTCGGCGGTGACGCCCACCTCGACGTAGCTGGATTCCGGGACCAGCCGCGCCGCGTATTCCTCCTTCAGCCCGTAATAGAAGGTCCCACTGTAATTGACGGAAGAAAGCTTCCCCTGGGAATCCCGGTTCACCTGGGGCACGTCGTACCTGAGCTCGTAGTAATCCGAAAAGTTATTCAGGGTGATGGTGACGGTCTGCTCCTCCGGCACCGGCATCATGGCGGTCACTTCCTCAATGACCTTCTCATACTCCCCGGCCTCCAGCTTGTCGATAATGCTGCCGTACTTTTCATACATCTGGTCTCCGACGCTGGGCTTGGCGGCGGCGCCGCAGCCGCAGAGGGACAGGGCCAGCACGCCCGCGAGAATTACGGATATCAGTCTCTTCATTAATCGTCAGTCCTCCCTGTTTTTGTAGGATTTCAGCCGGTTTAAAAATATCACGATTCCGGCCTCAAGTCAATCCGCAGCGGCCCGCCGGCCTTCACCTGCAATTTGCTGTTGACAGAATCGGAAAGGCGTGGTATCTTATTTCATGGTTAGAGCATTCTAACTCTTTAAACGCCCGTCTCTCCGGGCCTTCATTTAAGCGGCTTAGTTAGTTATAACTAATTCAAATTATCGAAAGGAGCTCCTCATGAGTGTTGTAATTGTTGGCGGGAATGAATGTATGGAGCGCAGATATAAGGACCTCTGTGAAGCCTACAGCTGCGAGGCCAAGGTTTTCACCAAGCCCCGGGGCGGGCTGCGGGACAAGCTCGGCTCTCCGGACCTGATGATATTTTTCACGGATACCATGTCGCATAAGATGCTGCGGGGGGCGATGTCCGAGCTGAAAGGGCAGGGCGCCGCTGTCGAGCACTGCCGGAGCAGCTCCCTTTCCGCGCTGCGGTCCGTTCTGGAAAAGTACGCCGCAACATGACAGGCTCACCGAAGTGAGAAACGGGAAAGGAACTGCCTGATGTCGGAAGAGATGTTTGTGCGGTGCTGCGCGCCGACCCTTGCCGGACTCAAAACGGGAAGCATGTTCAGCTGCGAATATTCCTGCAGGAAAGAGATGACTGCGGACCTCCGGAGGCTCAACAGGATTCTCTCCCGCAGCGGCCTGTGCCTTCTGCCGCTGCGTTACCGGGAGGGAAAAGCGCTTCTGTATCTGTTCCGTCCGGCCTCCCTGTGCAGGGACATGGAAAACTGTGATGTCCGCAGGCTGCTTGATGAGGCGGGCTACACCGGTATGCAGTACCGGCAGTGTATCCGCAGGCTGATCAGCAGGCTTGGGGCGGGCTGCGGCTTTCCCCATGAGATCGGACTTTTCTTAAGTTATCCGCCGGAGGATGTCCGCGGGTTTATAGAGAACCATGCGCAGAATTACAAGTTTATCGGATATTGGAAAGTTTACGGTGATGAAGAAAAAGCTCGCCGGACTTTCGAATTATATAAAAAATGCACCGATTCCTTCTGCCGGAGTCTGAAGGCCGGACACGGTCTTGCGGAACTGGCGGTTGCGGTGTGAAAATGAAAGGAAGGATTAATCCCATGAAAAAAGTTGCAGTTGTCTTCTGGAGCGGTACCGGCAATACCGAGGCCATGGCCCGCGCGGTCGCCAAAGGCGCCCAGGCTGCGGGCGCCGGTGCTGAGCTCATCACCGCCTCGCAGTTCGGCCCGGATGATGTCGCCAAATATGACGCCATCGCCTTCGGCTGCCCCGCCATGGGGAGCGAACAGCTGGAAGACAGCGAGTTTGAACCCATGTTTGATTCGGTCAAAGGCAGTCTTGCCGGAAAGAGCATCGCACTGTTCGGCTCCTACGGCTGGGGTGACTGCGAGTGGATGCGCAACTGGGAAGATGACTGCCGCGCGGCAGGCGCGGTGCTTGCCTGTGAAAGCGTGACCGCCAACGATGCGCCGGACGGCGAAGCCGAAGAGGCCTGCAAGGCGCTGGGAGCGGCGCTGGCCTAACGGCGGAGGATCAGCATAACACCCTCAACAGAAAAACAGCGGGGGCCGCATCACCAGAACCGGTGACGCGGCCCCTGCCGCTTTCTCTATTTTTGCAAAGTTCTCACCGGACGCCTTGACTT
>CAMONN010000025.1 GCA_946620645.1 uncultured Clostridia bacterium | reverse complement strand
TCGAGCGCGGGCAGCTCTCTCTTTTCAGCCGGGAGGAGATTGAGGCGGACAAGGCGGACGTACGGAACATTCTCCGCTGCCTCGGCATTCTGCCCGGCGAGGTGATTCGCTATCCCAAGACGCAGCTGCTGGAATACAGCGACGACGCGCCCTGCACCGGCTGCTGGTATCCGGAGAAAAAGGTCGGCGACATCTTCCGCAAGGGCGAAAAGCTGGGCGAGATCCGGGATTACTTCGGGCGCAGCCTCTTTGTGGAATGCGCACCCCAGGACGGCGTGCTGCTGCACCAGTGCGCGTCCCTGAATATCATTGAGAAAGGCCCGATGGTGACTTACGGTGTCCCGACAGACGATATTATCTGAAAACAAGAGCTACTGGACCGGCCGTGCCGCCTCCTACTCTGAGGTCAATCAGCTGGAGCTTGCCACGCAGCAGCGGCAGAAGTGGAGCGACTGTCTCCATACCCAGATCACGCGGCAGTTCCCGGCTCCCACGCCGGAGTCTTTGCGCGTGCTGGAGGTGGGCACCGGCCCGGGCTTCTTTGCCATTCTCCTGCGGGAAAAAGGCTATGACGTGACGGCCATCGACCTGACGCCCGCCATGCTGGAGGAAGCAAAGAAAAATGCCGGCGAGCTTGCCGGCAAGATCTGCTGGATGGAAATGAACGCGGAGGCGCTCAGCTTTGCGGACGAGAGCTTCGACGTGGTGGTCAGCCGCAATCTGACCTGGAACCTGCCCCACCCCGGCAAGGCCTATGCCGAGTGGGCGCGGGTCTTGAAGCCGGGCGGGTTGCTGTTGAACTTTGACGCCAACTGGTACGCCTATCTCTTCGATGACGAGGCCCAGGCCGCCTACAACCGGGATCGGGCCAACAGCGCCGAGCAGGGCGTGTGGGATCAGAACGTGGGAGAGAACTTCGACGTGATGGAGGACATCGCCCGCAGGGTTCCGCTGTCGAACATCCGCCGCCCGGAGTGGGATCTCGCGCAGCTGCAGGGCCTCGGCCTGCGCGCGGAAGCGGACGAGCAGATCTGGCAGTGCGTCTGGTCGGAGGAAGAAAAGTTGAATTTCTCGTCCACCCCGCTGTTTTTGGTGCGAGCAACAAGAACGGTATCGTAAGCATAAAGGGGTGCGCTTTTACCAGAAGAAAGGAAACGGATGGCCCCCGCAGGATTCGGGAGGCCATCCGTTTTTTTATTTTCTCAGATAGGCGGAGGAAACCGGAAAGTCGAAGTAGGTGTCGGGGTAGGGCTCGTCCTGCAGGGTGAAGTGCCACCACTCGCAGTCTATCGGTTCAAAGCCGCTGCGGACCATGAGGTTCCGGAGCATCATCCGGTTTTCAAACTGTTCCTCCGTAATACCGCGGTAGTCCGGGTGGGAAATCTCGCTGAAAAGGTCGAAGGGGCTGCCCATATCCAGTTCCTTTCCGCTTTTCATGTCCAGCAGCGTCAGGTCCACGGTGCTGCCGCGGCTGTGGGTGGAGCGCCTGGCGATATAGCCCAGGGCAAAGAGCTCCCCCTTCTCCAGATCCGGATAGAAGAAGGGTTTCATGCGCAGGTCCAGGTCCTCAATCCCCCAGAGTTCGAAGTGCCGGACCGCTCTGGCAGGCCTGTAGGCGTCAAAAATCTTCAGCCGGAAGCCCCGGGCCGCCGCCTCGCCGCTCACGGCCTTCAGGGCCCTCGCCGCCTCCAGAGTCAGAAGGGCGCAGGGCTCCTCATAGCCGTCGATCCGGTCCCCGATGAAATTGTAGGTGGAATAATACCGGATTTCCTGGATCACCTGCGGCACATAATCTGCCAGCAGCACAAAGCCCGAGGGGTCGCTCTCCGGCCGGTTCTGATTTCCGCGGTTCACGCTGTCGCCTCCCTGTCCTTCTTTACGCGTTTTCTCCCCAGCGGGCGTCCCGGAACAGGGCCCGCCCCACGCCGACGAGGTCGGCCTTACCGGAGCGCAGCAATGCGTCGGCTTCCGCCAGCTTCGTGACGCCGCCGGTCAGCACCACCGGCACCGAAACCGCCGCCCTGATCTTCTCCGTCATGCTGCCGAAATACCCGGCCTCCCGATGTCCCTTCCGGACAAAGCCGCACATGCCGCCGGAGAGGTCCAGCAGGTCCACGCCCGCCTTCTCCAGCATCCGGCAGGCCTCCACCGCGTCCTCCTCGGTGGAGCCGCCCTCCATATAGTCGGCACCGCCCAGGCGCACGGCCAGGGGGACCTCCGGTCCGATGGCCTCCCGCACCGCGGCCACCGTCTCCAGCAGGAAGCGGAGCCGGTTTTCCATCCGGTCCGGACCGTACTCATCGCTCCGGCGGTTGGTCAGCGGGGAATAAAACTGATTCAGCAGATAGCCGTGGGCGCTGTGAATCTCCACACCGTCATAGCCCGCCGCAACAGCCCGCTTCGCCGCGGCGGCGAACTGCCGCTCCAGGTCCGCGATTTCCTCCTTTGTCAGAGGGCGCGGAACCGGAGTATCGGGCTTCCGGAGGCTGCGCACATCCGAGGCCGAAACCAGCGCCTCGCCGTGGAGGGGTTCCGCGGCGTTGCCGGCGTGGTTCAGCTGGATGAAGATCCGGCTCCCCGCGGCGTGGACTGCATCCGTCAGGCGGCGGTGCTCCCGTACACAGGCCTCATCCGTGAAGCTCAGCTGCTTTCCGTCGGCCCGGCCCTGCTCACTGATGCAGCAGTGCTCCGAGATGATGAGCCCCGGGGCGCTGTACCTTGCCCGGTCCGCATAATACTGCAGCAGCTCCTCCGTCACATGCCCCCGGCCGGTCAGGTCCGTCTGCATGGGCGGCATCACCAGCCGGTTCTTCAGGCTCAGGCCTCCGACCCGGACAGAATCATGAATCATCATGGTTTCCCCTTTCATTTGCTCAGTTCTGACAGATTATATCATTCCCAGGCCCCGGACGCCGCGGCTTTCTGCCGGCTGTCCCAGACGCCCCAGGCCGTGACCGCGGCAATGACAATCACGCCGCCGATCAGGGCGTAAACCCCGGGGGTCTCGCCGTCAAATATCATTACCCACACCGGGTTCAGCAGCGGCTCCACCGCCCCCAGCAGGCAGCAGGCCAGGGCGGAGCACTTCGCCGAGGCGCAGACATAAAGCACGTAGGCAATCCCCAGCTGAAAAATCCCCAGGGCCAGAATGGCGGAGACGGTCACGGCGTTCATCACAGGCCTGGTGGCGATCACCACCGGCAGGCCGATCAGGAAGGCCACCGCCTGGCCGAGGACTATGCCGCTGAAGCGCTCCTCCAGACCGATGCTCCCGACGGTCACATACATGCCGGCCATCAGCATGCCGGAGAACAGGGCCACAAGGTTTCCCGCTGCCGTGGAGGGCCCCAGCTGGTCCAGGAAGAACAGCGCGATTCCCACCAGCACCGTCAGGACCACCGCCAGGTCACCCTTGCGGATCTTCTGTCCCAGAAACAGCGCCGAGAAGATCAGGATAAACACCGGCGCCGTAAACTGCAGGACAATGGCGTTGGCCGCGGTGGTCATCTTGTTGGCCACGGCAAAGCAGACGTAGTTTACCCCCGCGAAGCAGCCCGTCATCAGGGTCTTGCGGTTTATCATGAAACGGTAGCCCTTCATCGCCATATACGCGGCGATGGTAAGCCCCGAAATAAGGCTCCGAAGCCCCGCCACCGCGAAGCCGTGCCAGGGAAGCATTTTCATAAAGATCCCCGCCGTGCTCCACAGCACCGAGCACAGGATCATCTGCAAAATGCCCACGTGTTCCTTTTTCATGGTCTCGTCCCTCTGATAAAAACTCCCTCGGCTCCCCGCGGGAGCCTGCATAAGATATACCGCAGGATTCGCCGCCCGTCAAGTGAAATTCTGAACGGTTGCGCCGGCGGCATCCTGACACCGCCCTTTCAAAACTTCAGGTCCGAACCTTTCCTCCGCCGGCTTACTCAGTCTGTAAGGGAAGCTCTCTTTTCGTGTTTTTTCGTTCCGGAACGGTACCCGAAACAGGTACCGTTCCGTTTTTTCCGCCCGCGTGACTCCGGGCAGGCGCACCCGGGTGCGTGGAAATTCTGCTTGCCAAACGGCCCTCCAGATTTTATAATAGACTAAAGAACAGATCCGCCGGTTGACGCCGCGAATGAGAATACCCGCATCCCGCCCTGCCGGCGGATGCGGCCGGGAGGAACGCCCATGCGCACGAAATACACCGTACCCCTGAAAACCGTGGCAAAGGAGCTGGGGCTCAAGCCCCTGCATCTCTCCGCCGATTATGAGAACGCCGTCCTGTCCATGAGTGAGATCAACCGCCCCGCGCTGCAGCTCTCGGGGTTCTACAATTACTTTGACCCCAAGCGCATGCAGGCCATCGGCAAGGTGGAAACCACCTATCTCGAAACCCTGACCCACGAGGAGCGCCTGAAGGCCTTCGAGCAGTTCATGACCTATGACATCGCGGCGCTGGTCATCTGCCACGGCTGCAAAACCTTCCCCGAGTGCCGGACCATGGCGGAAAGATTCGACCGCAACGTCTTCTACACCGACGAGGAGACTTCCAGCTTTCTGGCCCGGGCCATCTTCCTGCTGCACAACTACCTGGCGCCGCGGCTGACCACCCACGGGGTTCTGGTGGACGTCTACGGCGAGGGTCTGCTCCTCACCGGCGACAGCGGCATCGGAAAGAGCGAGACCGCCCTGGAGCTCATCAAACGCGGCCACCGCCTGGTGGCGGACGACGCGGTGGAGATCAAGCTCATCGGCCAGAACACCCTGGTGGGCTCCGCCCCGGAGATCATCCGCTACTATATGGAGCTGCGGGGCATCGGCGTCATCAACGTCCGGCACATCTACGGCGTCGGCGCGGTGCTGCCCAGCACCAGCATCGACCTGGTCGTCGAGATGGAGGACTGGGTGGACGGGAAGGCCTATGACCGTCTGGGCCTCACCAGCGAGACCGAGACCATCCTCGGCGTGGAGCTGCCCAAGGTGACCATCCCCGTAACTCCCGGCCGGAACCTGGCCGTCATCCTGGAGCTGGCCGCCATGAACAACCGCCAGAAAAAGATGGGCTACAACGCGGCCGAAATGCTGGCCGCCGAACATGACCGGGCCGTGGACAGCGGCATGGGCTTTTAAGATCAGGAGACACCGGATATGGAAAACGGAAATAAAGAGAAGCTTGAAAACAGCGTCACCAGCGTAGAGAATACAGATGCCGCGGCAGGCGCAGACACTGTCGACGACCGGGAGGCCGCCGCGGCGAAGCTGGACCGGGCCGTGGAGGCCGTGAAGGAGGCCTTCCCGGGGATGAAGCTCCGGGAGCATGAGCCCATGAGCGCCCACTCCTCCTTCCGCATCGGAGGCCCCGCCCGCGTCATCGCCTTTCCCCAGGATGTCACCTCCTTCACAAAGCTCTGCTCCATCCTGAAGGATCACCGGATCATTCCCTTCGTCCTCGGAAACGGCACCAACATTCTCTTCCCCGACGAGGGTCTGGACAGCCTCTTCATCGTCAGCACCGAGAACCTTCAGAATCTGTTCCTGCTGCCGGACGGCGCCCTCTACGCCGAGGCCGGCGTGTCCCTCGCAAGGCTCGCCGCCTTCGCCCAGGAGAACGGCCTCACCGGCCTGGAGTTTGCCGGCGGCATCCCCGGTACCCTGGGCGGCGGCTGCATCATGAACGCCGGCGCCTACGGCGGGGAGCTGAAGGACGTGGTGGAGAGCGTCGTCTTTCTCTACACCCCCGACCAGGGCCTTTACGAGCTGCCCAACGAAAACTGCAAATTCTCCTACCGGCACAGCGTGTTTCAGGAGACGGGCGGCTGCCTGGTGCTCAGCGCCGTGCTGCGCCTGAAGCCGGACGACCCCGAGGCCATTTCCGGCCGGATGAAGGAGCTGGGTGAAAAGCGCCGGGCCAAGCAGCCTCTGGACCTGCCCTCGGCGGGAAGCGCCTTCCGCCGCCCCGAGGGGCATTACGCCGCCGCCCTGATTGAAGAGGCGGGGCTGAAGGGCTACCGGGTGGGCAACGCCCAGGTTTCCGAGAAGCACGCCGGCTTTGTGGTGAACCTCGGCGGCGCCACCTCCCACGAGGTATACGACCTGATGATGCACGTCCGCAACACGGTTTATCGGAAGTTCAATGTTCCCCTGGAGCCCGAGGTCATGATCCTGCCCCCGGACTACCACCTGGACGACAACGGCCCGGCAGCTCCCCGGAACCGGATTTTTCCGGGAATGATGTCGGATTAAGGAGCCATCTTCATGGAATTTCTTATCATCACCGGTCTCTCCGGCGCCGGCAAAACCCGGGCCGCCGACGTGCTGGAGGACCTGGACTATTACTGTGTGGACAACATGCCCGTGGCGCTGATCCCCCGCTTCGCCGAGCTCTGTCTGGATACCCGCGGCCGCTATGAGAAGGTGGCCCTCGTCACCGACACCCGGGACCGGGACGGCTTCGGCACGCTGCTGGACACCGTTGAGGACCTCCGGAAGCTGGAGGGCTGCAGTGTACACATCCTCTACATGGATGCCGACATCCCCACGCTGATCCGCCGCTACAAGGAATCCCGCCGGCCCCATCCCCTGGCTGAAAAGGGCATCACCACCGAGGAGGCCGTCCACCGGGAGGAGGAGCTTCTGGCCCCCGTCCGCCAGGCGGCGGACTATGTGGTGAACAGCTCCTCCATGACCCTCGGGATGCTGCAGAACCGGCTGTTCTCCATGTTTGCCGGGGAGGACCGGAAGCGCAGCATCGACGTCACCGTCATGTCCTTCGGCTTCAAGCACGGGATTCCCCTGGAGGCTGATCTGGTGTTCGACGCCCGCTTCCTGCCGAACCCCTTCTACGTGGAGGCTCTGCGGCCCCTCTCCGGTCTGGACCGGCCGGTGGCGGAGTTTGTCTTCAGCCACCAGCAGACCCGTACCTTCCTGGAGAAGCTGGAGGATCTCATCTCCTTCCTGCTGCCCTATTACGTGGAGGAGGGGAAGCTGACCCTCACCATCGCCATCGGCTGCACCGGCGGGCGGCACCGCAGCGTCGCCATCGCCTCCGCCCTGCACAAGCATCTCCTCGCCAACAATGTCAGTTCCGTTAACGTCAACCGCGATATCGACAAGTAATAATACGCGGCTGACCCCGTTCCGAAAGGATTTCGTCATGTCCTTCTCCGCCGATGTCAAGGCCGAGCTCTGCGCCGGCCGAATCGAAAAACGCAATCTGGCCGTCGCCGAGTGCTACGGCGTGCTGCTTTACTGCAACACCTTCCGCTCGGGCGAGGTGCGCATCATCACCGCCAACCCCGACTTCGCCGCGCGGCTGCCGCGGCTCTTCCGGAAGGCCTTCGCCCTGAGCTTTGACCGGCTGCCCCCGGAGGACGCCGCCGGAAAACGCAGCTTCTGCATCACCGACCCCGGCAAGATCGCCCGCATCCTGGAGGTCTTCGGCAACGACGCCCGGGGCCCGGTGGCCCACCATATTAACCTTGGCGTTCTGGAGGACCCCGGCTGCCCCGAGGCCTTTGTCCGGGGCGCCTTTCTGGCCGGCGGCAGCGTCACCGACCCGGACAAGCGCTTCCACCTGGAGCTGGCCACCAGCCACAAGAGCGTGAGCCGGGAGCTGCGCTCGCTGCTGCTGGAGATGGAGCTGGATCCCCGGGAGGCCGACCGGGGCGCCCACGCGCTGCTGTACTTCAAGAAGTCCGACCAGATTGCGGACTTCCTGGCCCACATCGGGGCCCACACCGCCGCCGTGAGCATCCACACCGCCCGGGTGGAAAAGGAGATGCGCAATACCGTCACCCGGCAGATCAACTGCGACACCGCCAACGCCGACAAGACCGTCTCCGCCGCCCTGAAGCAGGACGCGGCGATCCGGAAGCTTTTGAAGCGCATCAGCCTCGACGAGCTCCCGGAGCCCCTGCGGGACGCGGCCCTTCTGCGCC
The DNA here is from genome assembly GCA_946620645.1 of uncultured Clostridia bacterium. Lineage (GTDB taxonomy): Bacteria > Bacillota > Clostridia > Oscillospirales > Oscillospiraceae > Limivicinus. Next base: position 8,099 of record CAMONN010000025.1, on the reverse strand, counting down.
TGGCAAACCCCGAGGCCAGCCTCGCGGACCTGTCGCTGCTGTCAAACCCTCCGGTGACGAAGAGCTGCCTCTCCCACCGGCTGAATAAAATCATCGCCATGTCCGAACAGGAGGCCACGTGACCGCGGCCTTACGCCGCGCGGATCACAATGTAAACTCTCTGAGACAGGAAGAGAACTGCCCATGAGCTTTGTACACCTGCATGTGCATACGGAATACTCCCTGCTGGACGGTTTCTGCCGCATCGACCAGATCGCCAAAAAGGCCAAGTCGATGGGGCAGAATGCCATTGCCATTACCGACCACGGCGTCATGTACGGCGCGGTGGCCTTTTACCGCGCCTGCCAGAAGGAGGGCATCAAGCCCATCATCGGCTGCGAGGTATATGTGGCCCCCAGAAGCCGCCTGGACCGGGAGCACGGCACCGACAACAACTACTCCCATCTCATTCTTCTCTGCAAGGATGAGACGGGCTACCGGAACCTCTGCGCCCTGGTCAGCGCCGGCTTCACCGAGGGCTTCTACGTCAAGCCCCGCATCGACTGGGATCTGCTGCACCGGCACGCCGAGGGCCTCGTGTGCCTCTCGGGGTGTCTGGCCGGGGAGATCCCCCAGGCCCTGCTGAACGGCAACCGGGAGAAGGCCCGCAGCCGCGCCCTGGACCTGAAGGCCCTCTTCGGGGAGGACTTTTTCCTGGAGATCCAGAACCACGGCATTGAGGAGGAAAAGACCGTGGCCGAGGGTCTCGTGGCCCTGGGCCGGGAGCTGGAGATTCCCCTGGCCCTCACCAACGACGCCCACTATCTGACCAAGGAGGACGCCTACTACCAGGATGTGCTGATGTGCATCCAGACCGGCAAGACCGTGGACGAGGAAAACCGCATGCGCTTCGAGACCCAGGAGTTCTACCTGAAGACCGAGGGGGAGATGCGCGCCCTGTTCCCCGGCCTCAGCGAGGCGGCGGACAACACCGCCCTCATTGCTGAGCGCTGCAACTACGACTTTGAGTTCGGACACTATCACCTGCCCCGCTTCAGGCTCCCCGAGGGCGAAACCGACAGCAGCGCCTACCTCCGCAAGCTCTGCGAAAAGGGCTTCGCCGACCGCTACGCCGGAAGGCCCGAGGTCCACCAGCAGCTGGACTATGAGCTGGGCGTCATTGAGAAGATGGGCTTTGTGGACTACTTCCTCATTGTCTCGGACTTCATCGGCTACGCCAAGCGCCGGGGCATCCCGGTGGGACCCGGCCGCGGCAGCGCCGCCGGAAGCGTGGTGTCCTACTGCCTGTACATTACGGATGTGGACCCCATCAAGTACTCCCTCTTCTTTGAGCGCTTTTTAAACCCTGAGCGCATCTCCATGCCGGATATTGACGTGGACTTCTGCGTCAACCGCCGGGGCGAGGTCATCGACTACGTCAACCGCTTCTACGGCAGTGACCACGTGGCCCAGATCGTCACCTTCGGCACCATGGCCGCCCGGGCCGCCATCCGGGACGTGGGCCGGGCCCTGAACATCAGCTACGCCGAGTGCGACGCGGTGGCCAAGCAGGTGCCCACCGCCCTGAACATGACTCTGGACGAGGCCCTGCGCCTCTCCAAACCCCTGAAGGATTTCTACGACGGGGACGAAAAGCTCCGCCGTCTCATTGACGTGGCCCGGGCCCTGGAGGGCATGCCCCGCCACGCCTCCACCCACGCCGCCGGCGTCGTCATCACCGAGCGGCCCGTGGTGGACTATGTGCCCCTGGCCAAAAACGACGAGTCGGTGGTCTGCCAGTATCCCATGACCACCCTGGAGGAGCTGGGCCTTCTCAAGATGGACTTCCTGGGCCTCAGGAACCTGACGGTGCTGGAGGACGCGGCGCAGCTGGTGCGGCAGAAGAACCCGGGCTTCCGGGTGGAGGACGTCCCGGAGGACGACCCCGCCGTGTTCGAGATGCTTTCCGCCGGGAAGACCGAGGGCGTGTTCCAGCTGGAGAGCACCGGCATGACCGGCGTCTGCATGAACCTGCGGCCCCGCAGCATTGAGGACATCACCGCCCTGGTGGCCCTGTACCGCCCCGGCCCCATGGACAGCATCCCCCGGTTTATCGACTGTTCCCATCATCCGGAGCACGTGAGCTACAAGCACCCGCTGCTGCGGCCGATTCTGGAGGTCACCTACGGCTGCATTGTGTATCAGGAGCAGGTCATTGAGATCTTCCGGCAGCTGGCGGGCTTCTCCCTGGGGCAGGCGGACATGATCCGCCGGGCCATGAGCAAGAAAAAGCACGCCGTCATCGACGCCGAGCGTGTGGCCTTTGTGCGCGGCGACCCCACCCGGGGCATCGAGGGCGCCATTGCCCGCGGGGTCCCGGAAGAGGTGGCCAACAGCATTTACGACGAAATCCTGGACTTTGCCAGCTACGCCTTTAACAAGGCCCACGCGGTCTGCTACGCCATCGTCTCCTACCGCACCGCCTATATGAAGCGGCACTACCCCGGCGAATACATGGCGGCGCTGCTGTCGTCGGTGCTGGATAACGGCGCCAAAATCGCCGAGTACACCGCCGAGTGCCGGGAGCTGGGCCTCTCGCTGCTGCCCCCGGACGTGAATGAGTCCGTCTCCGGCTTCTCGGTTTCCGGCGGCAACATCCGCTTCGGCCTCGCCGCCATCAAGGGCATCGGCCGCAGCGCCGTGCAGCAGCTGGTGGAGGAGCGGGAGATGGGCGGCCCCTTCCGCAGCCTGGAGGACTTCCTCCGGCGCATGACCGGCCGGGACTTCAACCGCCGCGCGGTGGAAAACCTCATCCGCGCCGGCGGCTTCGACTCCCTGCACCCCAGCCGCAAGGCCCTGGTCACCGTGGCAGGCCCCATGATGGACAGCATCAGCCGGGAGACGAAAGAGAATGTCACCGGGCAGCTGGACTTCTTCGGCGCCTGGGGCGACAGCGACGGGGACAGCGCCGCTGACGCCGGCGGAGCCTCCGGCGCGGCCCGGGACACCTTCAACATCCCCGATCTCCCGGACTTCAGCGCCCGGGAGCGCATGCTCATGGAGAAGGAAATGACCGGCCTGTATCTCAGCGGTCATCCCATGGACGAGTACCGCGGCGCCGTGCGCCGGGTGGGGGCGGTCCCCATCGGCTCCATCCTGAACGACTTCTCCGCCGAGGGAGGGCCCCAGGTTTTCTCCGACAACCAGGTTGTGACGGTGGCGGGCATCATCGCCTCCCAGCGCACCCGCACCACCAAGAACAACTCTCTCATGTGCTACGCCCAGCTGGAGGACGACAGCGGCACCATGGAGCTCATTCTCTTCCAGCGGGCCCTGGAGCGCTTCGGCCCCTATGTGGCTGTGAACCAGGCGGTGCTGGTCCGGGGGCGGATCTCCGTCCGGGACGAGAAGGAGGCCCAGCTGATGGTCGACACCATCCGGCCCCTCTCCGAGCTGCTTTCCGCCGCGGGTCCGGAACAGGTTCCGGCGGACTCCGGCCGGCCGGCCGCCCCGGCCGCAACCGACGGGCGCAGCGGGCTTCCGGTCTCCCCTTCCGGCGGGACCCCCGCCTCCGCCGACGCGCCCGGCAGAAACCCGGCGCCCAACAGCTCCGCCGCAGCCGCCGCAGGCAAAAAGCTCTATGTCCGGATTCCCTCCGAGGAGGACCCGGTCCTCAGGCGCATCAGCCTGATCCTCACCATGTTCCCGGGCTCCGACAGCCTCGTCATCTGGTGCGAGAAGGAGCGCAAGCGTCTGGGTGCCCGCTGCCTGCTGCACGAAGGGCTGCTGCTGGAGCTGGGCGAGCTGCTGGGAAAAGAGAACGTGGTGCTGAAGTAGAGTGTGCACAAACCGGCGGGGACGGAACTTCCATCCCCGCCGGTTGTTCTCTGCGGCTCGTATTCTTCAATGAGCGAATCCGTCTTCGGTGTCAATGCCATCGGTCTCCGTAAAGAGAGAGATGGTTCACGAATCAAAAAGCTTGTTTAATGCCTGCTCAAATAAACAAATTCAACCCATCCGGCACGGGACATGTTTGGGAAGATGCAACAGGCAAGGTTTTTTGTTTCTGCAATAATAATAACCTCTTCTCCCTTTTTCACATCAAAAGTGTTGCTGTCAGAAGTCACATTGCCGGCATTCGGATTCAGGTATACAAGCCCTGTTCCCTGTTTCATGGATGTTATAATATATTGATCAAGATAGTCGGTGCTTTTTGCCGGATACTTGCAATCCGCCTGTAAATAATCCAGATCCGCTTCACTCGGCCTAACCCCGTTCTGTGGAACAAAATACACGTACAGATCAAGATCACTCCTGTCAATCCATCCTGCACGGTCCAGCCCCGGGAAAATGACGCACATATACCCTGAACTCTGTGCCAGAGCGGTTACCGCTTCTCCCTGGGGAACAGTAAATGTATTGTTGTCGGCCATTACATCCGAAGCGTTAGGATTGATGTACGCAATTGCTTTCTTGCGGGCGACTTCACCGAACATATATTCCCTGAGATAGAACGACTCCTGCCTGGGGTACTTGATTTTCTTTCCGCCAACCCTGTCCAGATCCGCCTTGCCAGGTCCGTAACCGGAGCTGAGTTCGGTCAGCGTGACCTTTGAAAAACCATTGCCGGCGTCCGCACAAGCTGGTAAGCCAACTCCCGCCATCAGCAGCACGGCCAGAAGCATGCTGACTATTTCCTTTTTCATTTTATCTCCCCCTTTTCCTAAAATGCCCCGCAGCAGACATTCCCTCATTAGTGATAGTCATCCTCGATTTCAAGCCTGCTGTACCGCTCTTTCAGCAAGCGGTATTCGGCCTTGTCGATGAGGCCGTTTTTCAGGAAGCTGTCCAGCTGCTCGTAGTACTTTTCCTTCCCGCGGCTGTGGGAGCAGTGGAGAGGCTCCTCCGCCGCGTCCCGTCCGAACTTTGCCAGGCTCCCCCGCGGCTGACCTTTCCCGGTTCCGAAGTCCGGCCGGCTCACGCCCGCGGCGGGCTTTCTGCCCGGAGTCTGCCGGGAGAGTGCCGGGGCGGTCCGCGTACTCATGTTCCGCTGCGCGGATTTCTTCGCCTTCTTCACTCTGCTCTTTGCGGCAATGACCGCCACAATGATGACGAGCCAGACAACAGATGCAATTGTTCCCGTATCCATAGAACTCCTTTTCCCCGTGGTGCCTGATGACTTCTGCTGGGACCCCGGCGTCAGAACCGGCGCCTGGATCGAGGGCGAGGGGTCGGAAGAGGCCGGCTCCGCCGACGAGATTCTTTTTCCCTCCGAGGAGGAGTAGACTCTCCCCTCCTCCAGATTCTCAATCTTCTCCAGGCCCTCGGCGATGTAATAGACGCTGAACCAGTCCCGGTTGACCACCTCGCCGGAAATGCGGACGGGCGGCTGAGCGCCGTCATACTGCTCGCACTGGACCAGGTCACCGTTGTTGATGACCGTGCCCTGAACGTCCAGACCGTAGAAGAAGAGACCCGCGCCTTTCTCCACCGTCACGGTGACCTCCGGCAGGACGGTGAGGGTCCCCTCCCCGAAGAAGACCACCTTCCCCGCCGGGATCAGGAGGTCCTCCTGCAGGGTGACGTCCCCGCTGTTCAGGTCCGTTATGAAGATTTCCTGCTCCGGGTCGGTGTCCAGGTCAAGGATTTCTCTCAGCTCTTCCAGGGTCTCAAACTGGTAGTAGCCCTCGTCCTGCAGTTCGGCGGTCGTCCGCGTCCCGCCCTCCTCAGAGGCGGCGAGGGCGGCCGGAGCCAGCGCCAGCAGCAGAACCAGCGCGCAAAGCAGAGAGAGGTACTTTTTCATGGTTTCCAGCTTTTTCATGTTTGTGCCTGCCTTTTGGACTCCCGGCCGCCCTGACAGGCGGCCGGGGATTCTGTTATCGGGCGATGGTGTCGGGAAGAGACCCGTTACTTTTCCTTCGCGCTCTCAATGACGCCGGCGGCAAGGCCTGCCAGGCCCTGAATCTCGCTGGGGATGATGATCTTGGTGGCGGAGCCCTGGGCAGCGCTGGCAAAGGCCTCCATGGCCTTGATCTTCAGCACCGCGTCGGAGGGCGCGGCGGCGTTAATCAGCCGGATGCCTTCGGCGGTGGCGGTCTGGACCTTCAGGATGGCCTCGGCCTCGCCTTCCGCCTCGAGGATCTGCTGCTGCTTCTTGGCGTCGGCCCGCAGGATGGCGGATTCCTTTTCACCTTCCGCCTCCAGGATGGCGGCGCGCTTCTCGCCTTCGGCCTTCAGGATCGCCTCACGGCGTTCACGCTCGGCCTTCATCTGCTTTTCCATGGCGTTCTGGATTTCCTTGGGCGGCAGAATGTTCTTCAGCTCCACGCGGTTGACCTTAATACCCCAGGGGTCGGTGGCCTCGTCCAGAATGGCCCGCATGCGGGTGTTGATGATGTCACGGCTGGTAAGGCACTGGTCCAGCTCCAGGTCGCCGATGAGGTTACGCAGGGTGGTCGCCGCCAGATTCTCAATGGCGACGATGGGCTGCTCGATGCCGTAGGTGTAGAGCTTCGGGTCGGTAATCTGGAAGTACACCACGGTGTCGATCTGCATGGTGACGTTATCCTTGGTGATCACCGGCTGGGGCGGGAAGTCCGCCACCTGCTCCTTCAGGGAGACCACCTTCGCCACCCGCTCAATGAAGGGCACCTTGAAGTGGATGCCCACGTTCCAGGTGGTCTTGTAGGCGCCCAGGCGCTCCACCACGAAGGCCTTGGCCTGCTGCACGATGCGGATGTTCCGCACCAGGACGACAATAACGAGCAGGATTAAAATAACCAATACGTACATGTTCCTTCTCCTTCTTTCGTGTTTTGCTCAAATTCTCTTCAGACGCCGGCCTGTGAAAGCCGGGATCCGCGGATCCTCAGATGTGAATCACCTGCTGCGCCAGGTCCGCCGGGGTCACGTTCGGGTTGTGGTAGTGCTCCCGGATGTCGGTGATCTTTCCGATGGAGATGGCCTTCTGGGGACAGTACTGCAGGCAGCTCAGGCACTGGGCGCAGTCGGTGCCGATGACGGCTTTGCCGCCCTCAATGCGGATGTTCCCCCGGGGACACAGCTTCGCGCACTGGCCGCAGCCGATGCAGGCGCCGCTGACCCGGAAGGCGGCGGCCTTCTTTTTGGCGATCATGGGCCAGGCCTTGTTCTCCCCGGCGTTCAGGGCGTTGTAGGGAGGCGCCTTGGTGGTGGCTTTCTTCGTCATCACGTCGTAGGCGATGTCCAACGCCAGCTTTTCATGCTGCTTCTGGGCGGCCTCGACGCTGATGGGCGGAAGCATCATCTTGTGGGGGAAGAGCCAGATGCAGCTGCAGTGGTGCCGCACCGTCCGCCAGTAGTTCAGGGGGATGATTTTGTTCAGCTCGTGCAGGCCGGTGCCGGGATAGCTGGCCGACATGCTGACGGCGAAGGTATAGGCCTCGGGGCTCACGCGGATGCTCCGGGCGTAGGTCAGCACATCCTCCGGCGCGCCGCCGCCGAAGCAGGGGAACACGAAGCCCACCCGCTCCGCCTCCCGGACGTCGGTGGTCTCAAAGGGCCTGCGCATCATGACGATGTCGGCGCCGCCCATATCGCGGGCGATCATTTTTGCCAGGTTCAGACAGTTCCCCGTTCCGGAAAAACAAAAGATCACGTTCTTGTGCATCGATGAAAATCTCCTTTCCGCATCCAGCGAATACTTAGGAAAATTATACCATATGCCTGGGGAATGTTCAATAAAATTTGAGCAGATTTACCGTCATTGTAATTCTATGTCCGGGCTTGAAATCCCACCAAAACACTCTATAATAGGAATATAATTATCAAAATACATTTTCTCTCCGGGGAGTGAGCGCTCTTGCTCGTTCATCATCACCATCTGATCCGTCCGGGTCCCGCCCTGAGGGCCGGGCTTCTTTCCGCAGTGCTGCTTGCATCGGTGCTGCTGTCCGCATGCGGTGCCTCAGTCGCCGCCGTACCGTCGCCCTCGCCCGCGCCGTCGGCGGTCCCGGCCGCAACAGCGGCTCCGACCCCGGAGCCCGCGCCGGAACCTACCCCAGAGCCCACGCCGGATCTCAGTCCCCTTCCGGAAAGCTGGTTTGACGACGCGGTCTTCTTCGGGGACTCCATTTCCGTCA
>CAMONN010000024.1 GCA_946620645.1 uncultured Clostridia bacterium | reverse complement strand
AGGCACATTTTGAAAAAGCCCTTGCAAAACAGGCGAGGATACGATAGAATAAGCAGGACTAATCAGCGGCATAGCTTTGCCGTTACCATCATCAGTTCGGAGGATTTTACGATGATTACAGCAGGTGAGTTCAGAAACGGCGTTACCTTTGAGATGGACGGCCAGGTTATGCAGGTCGTGGAATTCCAGCATGTAAAGCCGGGGAAGGGCGCGGCCTTTGTCCGGACCAAGATGAAGAACGTCATCACCGGTGCGGTGACGGAGACTTCCTTCAACCCCACTGCCAAGTTTGAGAACGCCACGGTAGACCGCATGAATATGGAATACAGCTATGCCGACGGCAATCTGTACTACTTCATGAACCCCGAGACCTATGAGCTGGAGCCGGTGGACGCCAGTGTCCTGGGCGACAACTTCAAGTTCGTCAAGGAAAACATGGAGTGCACCATCTACTCCTACAAGGGGAAGGTCTTCAACGTTGAGCCGCCCTTCTTTGTGGAGCTGGAAGTGACGGAGACGGATCCGGGTTTTGCCGGCAACACCGCCACCAACGCTACCAAGCCCGCTACCCTGGAAACCGGCGCGGAAATCAAAGTTCCCCTGTTTATCGAGCCGGGTGAAAGAATCAAGGTCGACACCCGTACCGGCGAGTATCTGTCCAGAGCCTGAGCGGGAGTTCCGGGCAGGAGGCCGACGTTTTACACAGCTGCGCGGGAGGTTATCATTATGACCATTACAGAGAAAGCTGCGTACCTGAAGGGCCTGGTGGAAGGCCAGGGCATGGACCCGGAAACGGGAGAGGGAAAACTCTGGAACGTTCTGTCTGAGCTGGTCGGCGACCTTGCCGCGGAGGTGAGGGACCTGCGGGCGAACCAGGAGGAGCTTTCCGATTCGGTTGAAAACGTCGAAATCGGTCTGGAGTACCTGGAGGATCTGGTCCAGGACGACTTTGACGGGGATGACGACGAAGACGGCGACTTTGAAGACATCGGCTACGACGACAGAGGCACCCGCGGTGACGTCTATCCCTTCCCGGGATCCTCCTATGATGATTCGGACGACCCGGAAGAGCCGGAGAACGGTGTTGAGGATGACGAGGAGATCTACTACGAAGCCGAATGCCCCGGCTGCGGAGAGATCATCGAGTTTGACGATGAAACCCTGGAAAAGGGCGCCATCCGCTGTCCCGGCTGCGGTGCGATGCTGAGGTTTGACCTGGAGGAGCCCGAAAACCCCGGGGAAGACGCCGCGGCGGATGAGGCCGTGGACGGACCTCCTGAAGAAGACTTACCGGAAGAATAAAGCGGAAACCGCCTCAGACTGAAGGGTCGGGGCGGTTCCCTTTTATACGCCGCCGGGCAATTCCGCCGGCAATAACAGAAAAGAGAGTTCTGAAATGCTTGAAACCTATCAGCCGCTGGCGGATGAGATTCGTCCCCGCAGCCTGGATGACGTGGTGGGTCAGCAGCACATTCTGGGAAAGAACGGGCTGCTCCGCCGGATTGTGGAAAGCGGCGTCATCCCGAACATGATCTTCTACGGTCCTTCCGGAACCGGGAAAACCACGGTCGCGCGGATTATTGCCGAGAGGACCCAGCGGAGCCTGCGGAAACTCAATGCCACCACCGCCGGTATTGGGGACATTAAGCGCATTATCGACGAGCTGGATACGCTCCTGACTCCCGGCGGCGTCCTGCTGTATCTGGACGAAATCCAGTACTTCAACAAGAAGCAGCAGCAAAGCCTGCTGGAATTCATCGAGGACGGGCGCATAACGCTCATTGCCTCCACCACGGAGAATCCCTACTTCTGCGTGTTCGGGGCGGTTTTGAGCCGTTCAACCGTGTTTGAGTTTAAACCTGTGAAGGCGGCCGACGCGGAAGGGGCCGTGCGCCGGGCGATGGATATCCTCAACAGCCGCCGGGAGGAGCCTCTGACGGCCGAAGACGGGGTGGTGCAGCGCATTGCCCAGGCCTGCGGAGGAGATGTCCGCAAGGCCATTAACGCGGTGGAGCTGCTGTTTGCCGCCTCGGCCGGGAGATCGTGCATTACCTGTGAGGATGCGGTGCTGATTTCACAGAAGAGCGCCATGCGCTATGACCGGGACGGCGACGAGCACTTTGACATTCTCTCCGCCATGATGAAGTCTCTGCGGGGCTCGGACCCGGATGCGGCGCTTCATTATCTTGCAAGGGCCATCGAGGTCGGGGACCTGACCGGGATCTGCCGCAGGCTTCTCTGTTCCGCCAGCGAGGACATCGGCATGGCCTATCCCCAGGCGGTGCCCATTGTGAAGGCCTGCGTGGAGAGTGCCCTCCAGCTGGGACTGCCGGAGGCGCGGCTTCCCCTGGCGCAGGCCTGCATCGTGCTGGCGACCGCGCCCAAGTCCAACAGCGTGGTCATGGCCATTGATGCCGCTGTTGCCGACGTGAAGGCGGGGCATGCTGGCAGTATCCCCCGGGAGCTTCAGAACGTGCACGCCGACGGCACAGGCTTTGAGCGGGAACAGGGGTATCGTTATCCCCACGATTATCCGGGCCACTGGGTCCGGCAGCAGTATCTGCCGGATGAGCTGAAGGACCGGACCTACTATCACTACGGGGACAACAAAACCGAGCAGGCTGCCCGGAAATACTGGGAAGCGATAAAAACACAGGGAGAAAACTGACAGGCTATCAGGTCAGATTAAGAAAACCCATCCGTGCGGGCGGTGCCCAACACGGATGGTTTTTTCATAAATCCGGAACTGTCCGGAGGCATATTTTCCTGAAGGGTGTAGTTCCCGGAGTCCGGTCAGGATCCGAAGTAGCGCGCCCGTTCCTCGGCGGAAACCCGCAGCTCCTTGCAGATGGCGTCGATGTTGTGCTGTTTCCAGCTGTTCTCGGTGATAAAGCTGCGCAGCATCTGGACGCTTTTTTCCCAGCTTTCGTAGCTCCGGTTCTGCAGCTTTACATCCCGGGCCACTTCAGGGGCGATCTCCGCGGAGAGCCGGTCAATTTCGGCCAGGACCTTCTCGTCTGTCAGCGGGCCCTCCAGCAGTTCCGCCGCCCGGGTCAGAAAGCGGCTCCGAAAATCCGGGTTTTCGATGAGATCGGCAAAGAGGTAGGAGACCAGATAGCACTGCACATTGTTCCGGTGCAGGAGTGTTGCATGGTTCATATAGGGTTCGACGAGGGTCGCGTCCAGATCGTAAAAGACAAAGCGCCACAGTCCGTCCCCTTCAGAAGAACGGACGAAGCGGAGATTCCCGTAGGTCAGATCTGAATTGGCAAAATAGCCTTCCAGAAAGACCCAGTCAATGAGACTGTCCAGGTCCAGCAGCGTCTGGATATGCCGGTAGTTCTCTTCCAGGGCCATGTCGTGTTCCGCACAGAACAGGAAGACGTCATTGTAAAGATCCGTGTCCTTGGGAACTTCAGCGTCATAGTTGACCACGCTGTTGCGGCTGACGCCCATGACGTTGGCATAGTGCTGTTCGTTCAGCTTTTCGGAAAGCGCGTAGATCCCCAGGTATTCTCCGTCCAGGAATACCACACAGTAGCGGCTGCGGGAGGCCACGATGTGGTCGGAGGCGGTCAGGGCGAGGTTTTCACAGAGCTCGTTGCGGATAATCGCATTGATCTGATCCTGTCCGCCCCGCAGCAGGAGGTCCGAGAAGCGGGTCACCCCGCCGCCGAAGAGATCATATTCCAGTTCTCCCGGCCCGTAACAGCCCCGGAAGGCGACGCTTATGCCCTTCTTGCGGAGGACCAGGCTGGTATCCCCGTGCAGGCTGAAGCCGCAGTTCATGGTGAAGCTGCCGCCGGGCTCGTACCAGGAGATGGATCCCGGGTTTTCCAGATTCCGCCAGCCGGTATTGTACATGGTGTGGAAAGCCTGCCGGTTATCCGACACAATGCTCACAACCGGAAGGGCGAATTCTTCGCCGATGAAGTAATTCAGTGTCAGGACTCTGCTGGGAAGGGCCCCCGGCTCCACGGAAACGGCGCGTATGATACAGGTTGCCGGGACGGCCGCCGGTCCCGCCCAGACCAGGGAGGACGTGTCCGGCAGGGTGGCGTCAATGGTGTAGTAGATTTTCCCCTCTGCCTGCAGATCCAGCGTGACCGGCTCGGAGGAGGCGAAGACGCCGTCCGGCGTGGTGGCAACCGGCATGGCGGAGACCCGCCGGTATCCGCCGGTGTTTTCCGCGTCGGGACTGGCGGAGGCAAAGAAGAAGGCCCCGGGCTGCCCCGGCATGCGGCCGAAGCTGCCGCCGTAGGGAATGTCCCGCAGGGGAAGCCAGTCACAGAGCCCGGAATCTCTGTGAGACAGGAAGATCTCTTCATTCTCGGCGTTGAGAGACAGCCCGATCTGGTCGCAGCGGATGACCGCCAGCGCCCCCGGGGCAAGAGTTGCCTCAGGCAGGGCCGCCTTCAGAAGACTGTCATCGTCATCCGAGAGATACCAGCCGGTCAGGCTGACCGGTTCGGCAGATATGTTCCGCAGTTCGACCCAGTCGCTGCCCTCGTACCGGGAAAACCGGGCGGAGGGGTCGGATACCAGTACTTCGTTAATCTGCAGGGGGCCGGAGGGCGCAAGGCTCTGCTGCCACAGGTCATAGCCGGCCGCGTCATTGGTCTGCCAGGGGGTCGGGTACAGGGACTCCTTCCAGCTTCCGTCCTCCATCAGGCAGATGCTGCGGTCGGGCTCCAGATCCGGACACTCCGCCTGCGCAATGAGGTTTCCTGCGGGATCTCTCAGGTACAGGATTTCCCCGGCGGACAGGGCAAAAGGCGTGTGCAGGTCCGCCGGACGGTCTTTCCCCGAGGCAAAAACCACAAAACAGCCGTCTTTCGGCAGCATATAGGCCGGGAAAACCAGGCCGGCCCGCTTTTCGCGGTCGGAAAGGCTCCAGCCTTCCAGATTGATATCCCGGCCGCTCATGTTGCGCAGCTCGACCCAGTCCGGAAAATCGCCGTCCTGATCCTGCAGGGTGGCGTGGTTCCGCCCCATGATCTCGGTGATCAGAATGTCTCCGGCGGAAGCGGCCGGATGTACAGAGCCGGAATTATCGGAAGCATCCTCAGCGCCGGGCCCGGGATCGCCGGAGGCGGAAACAGGGCCTCCTGAACAGCCGGAGAGCAGCCCGGACAGAAGGACAAAAAACCCGGCGAGGAGAACTGTGATCAGTTTTTTTCGACGGTTTTGGTGCATGAAGGCCTCCCGCGGGTCAGCGGATCTGACCGTCGCCGCGGATGATGTATTTGTAGCTGTTGAGTTCCTCAAGACCCATGGGTCCGCGGGCGTGCAGTTTCTGGGTGGAGATGCCCATTTCACAGCCGAGGCCGAATTCACCGCCGTCCGTGAAACGGGTGGAGGCGTTGACGTAGACCGAGGAGGAGTCCACCCGGGCGGTGAAGAGCGCGGCGTGCTCGTCGCTGCGTGTCAGGATGGCATCGCTGTGCCCGGTGGAGTGCAGGGCGATATGCCGGATGGCATCCTCAACGTCATCAACCACTTTTACTGCCAGAATATAGTCCAGGAATTCCGTGTCGAAATCCCGCTCTCCCGCCGGCACGCCGGGGATCAGAGCAGCCGCCTCTTCATCCAGCCGCAGCTCCACCGGGACCAGCCCCTGTTCCGCCCGCTCATCGACAAGCCGCTTCTGAAGACGGGGCAGGAAGCTTCCGGCAATCCCCCGGTGAACCAGCAGAACTTCCTCAGCGTTACAGACGGAGGGCCGGCTGGTTTTGGCGTTTTCGATGATGCGGAGGGCCTTGTCCTGGTCGGCGGAATCATCCACAAAAATATGGCAGATTCCGGTACCGGTCTGGATGCAGGGGACTTTGGCGTTTTCCGTGCAGCGGCGGATCAGCCCGGCGCCGCCCCGGGGGATCAGCAGGTCAATGAGCCCCACTGCCCGCATCAGCTCGTCTGCGCTGGCGTGGCTGGTATCCTCCACAAATCCCACCAGCTCTGCCGGGAGGCCGGCCGCTTCCAGACCGTGGTGGATGGCCTCCACAATCGCGGCGTTGGAACGGAAGGCTTCCTTCCCTCCCCGCAGCACGACGGCGTTTCCGGACTTCAGAGCCAGCACCGCGGCATCCGAGGTGACGTTGGGACGGCTCTCATAGATGATGGCCACAACGCCGAGGGGGACGGAGGTTTTCTCAATGACCAGTCCGTTCGGGCGCTCCACCCGGCGAAGGACCCGGCCTTCGGGATCCGGCAGCGCCGCGACCTCACGCACACCCTGGGCCATCCCGGCAATGCGGTCCGGCGTCAGCGTCAGGCGGTCGATCATCACCTCTCCGTACTTACTGCGGGAAGCTTCAATATCCAGGCGGTTAGCCGCCAGGATCAGGTCCTGCTCCTCTGTCAGGCACTTTGCAATGGCCTCGAGGGCGGCGTTTTTCCGCTCCTTGGAGGCGGTCAGCGCGGGCAAAGCCGCCTTGGTTGCAAGCAGAATATCATGGGTGTTTTTCATGACTGTTCCCTCCCTTGAAAACCGGATCAGCGCCCGACAAACCGGGTGCCCACAGACTGCCCGTCCAGCAGGTCGTAGATGAGCAGCGGCTTCGCGCCATTGAGAATTACCATGTCGGTTCCGGCGTCCATGCAGATCTGAGCGGCGATCAGCTTTGTCGCCATGCCGCCGGTGGCAAGGGCGGTCCCGCCTCCGCCGGCGCTTTCCCGCATCTGCGGGGTGATTTCATGCACTTCGTGGATAAGCTGTGCGGAGGCGTCGTGACGGGGGTCTGCGGTGTAAAGACCGTCCGTATCCGTCAGCACGACCAGCATGTCCGCCTTCACGCTCACAGCCACCAGCGCTCCCAGCGTGTCGTTGTCTCCGACGCTGATTTCAGCGGTGGAGACCGTATCGTTTTCATTGATTACCGGCAGGGTTCCGAGCTCCAACAGCCGGTTCAGGGTGTTGGAGAAGTTCTGATGCCGCTCCTCATCCCGCAGGTCTTCGCCCGTCAGCAGAATCTGAGCGGTGGTGTGGCTGTAGGTGGTGAAGAGCTGGTCATACACGTACATCAGCTCGCACTGGCCCACCGCCGCCGCAGCCTGCTTGGTGGGCATATCGGAAGGCCGCTCCCGCAGGTTGAGTTTCCCTACGCCCATGCCGATGGCTCCGGAGGAGACCAGCACAACTTCATGCCCGGCGTTTTTGACATCGCTGAGCACCTTGCACAGCGTTTCAACATGGCGGATGTTCATCCGTCCCGTGGCGTGGGTCAGGGTAGAGGTCCCGACTTTTATAACGATTCTCATACAAGCTCACTCCCTGCAGATAATGAACTTATCATAGCGGTTCCGGGCAGGAATTGCAAGAGTAAAATGAGCCCTGCGCCCCGGGCCGGAAGGGAAATCTCTATTGACCTGTGGGCGGGAATATCGTATAATTCTAGCGTTTTTTGCGGCTGCGCTGTACGCCGTTAAGCCAGAATTAAGGTCCGGACGGTACACTCGCGTCACAAGGACATCCTGTTCACCGGAAAGGAAGGTGATCGACATCGAAACGGCAGTTCACTACCGGCATGAGTGGAAGCATGAAATTAACCTTGCGGATCTCTTCGTCATTCGCCAGAGGCTTCGGGCGGTGATGACGCCCGACCGGCATACCATAGACGGCAGGTATCTGATCCGCAGTCTCTACTTTGACAATGCACGGGATAAGGCGCTGCGGGAGAAAATCGACGGGGTCAACATGCGGGAGAAGTTCCGCATCCGCTATTATAACCATGATCCCTCGGTGATCCATCTGGAAAAGAAAAGCAAGCGCAACGGTCTGGGCAGCAAGTTCAGTGCGAACCTGACGGCGGAAGAGGCCCAGAGAATTGTGGACGGAGACCTCGACTGGATGCTCGGAAGCGACAGGCCTCTGGTGCAGGAGCTCTACTGCAAGATGCGCGGTCAGGGACTGAGGCCCAAGACCATTGTCGACTACACCCGGGAGCCCTATCTTTACCGGCCGGGAAATGTGCGGGTCACCTTTGACTACGATATCCGCACGGGACTCAGCTGTACCGACTTTCTGAATCCGGACTGCGTGACGGTTCCCGCAGGGGACGCGGGCATTATTCTGGAAGTGAAGTGGGATGAATTTCTGCCCGATATCGTCCGGGATGCGGTCTGGGTACCGGGCAGACGGGAAACAGCTTTTTCAAAGTATGCCCAGTGCCGGATTTACGGATAAAGCGATTACATCAGGGCTGCGGTCCGGCGCAGCGAAACAGAAGGAGAGAAAACCATGAGTTTTAATGACATTTTCAAGTCCAGTTTTCTGAATAACGTGACGGCTATCAGCATCCTGGATATGGCGCTGGCACTGGTGCTGGCCTTCGGCGTGGGCCTGTTTATTTTTCTGATCTACAAGAAGACCTATGCAGGAGTCATGTACTCTTCCAGCTTCGGCGTAACGCTGGTTGCGCTGACCATGATTACAACGCTGGTGATTCTTGCGGTCACCTCCAACGTGGTGCTGTCGCTCGGTATGGTCGGCGCCCTGTCCATTGTCCGTTTCCGTACGGCCATCAAGGAACCGATGGATATCGCGTTCCTGTTCTGGGCCATTGCGGACGGCATCGTGCTGGCGGCGGGGCTGATTCCGCTGGCAGTGTTCGGCAGTCTCTTCATCGGCCTCATCATTCTGGTGTTTGCCAACCGCAAGGATATGAGCAATCCCTTTATTGTGGTGCTGGACTGTGACGGGCAGAAGAGCGAGGAAGCGGCAATGAACTTCCTGCATCAGCATACCAGGCGCTGCAGCATCAAGAGCAAGAGCGCGAGAAAGGGTTCCGTGGAGCTGAATCTGGAAGTTCGGCTGCGGGATACCGATACAGACTTTATCAATCAGCTGACAGAGCTGGAGGGCGTGAACTCGGCCGTTCTGGTCAGCTATAACGGGGACTACATGGGCTGAGGTAGAGGACCTTGTCAACACATCGACATTTTGATGCCATCTGTGTTGCTGTCCTGATCGTTACGCTGCTCATCACGCTGCTCTTCATGAACGGCGAGGCGCTGGGAATCCGTGTCATTGTGGACGAAGACTCGGAAGCCCACAGCGGGGAAACCTGGTTTACCGCCAACGACCGTAACGGCGCCTGGGACAGCACGGGGGCAACACAGATCACCCTGAGCGGGAGCTCGGCGGAAGTCTCAGGCGGAGGCGCGTATGTCCTGGACGGCGACGTGGTGATCTCCGCTGCCGGCAAATATGTCCTCTCAGGGAGCCTGCAGGACGGCAGCGTCATCATCGATGCAGACCAGTCGGCAAAAATCTGGATTCTGCTGAACTCGGCAGACATCAGCTGCTCCGATGGACCCTGCCTGGATGTGGAGCAGGCGGATAAGGTCTTTCTGACCCTGGCAGAGGGCAGTGAAAACCGCATGACCGCCACGGCCTTTTCCGCTGCGGCCACGGAGAGCGGGAAGGACGGCGCGCTGTTTTCCCGCGACGACCTGACCATCAACGGCTCCGGGAGCCTCACGGTTTCCTCGCCGGCGGCCCACGGTGTCGTGGGTAATGACGAGCTGGTGATCGCCGGAGGCACACTGACTGTGGATGCCGCCATGGACGCGCTCCACGCCAATGACAGCCTTCACATTGCGGATGCGGCCCTTAACCTGACGGCGGGGGATGACGGCCTGGCCGTTACCGGGGAAGCGAGCAGTTTCTATCTGGAATCCGGAAAAATTACTGTTACAGCCACAGACAAGGGAATTAACGCCGGCAACAGCATCCTGATTGCCGGAGGCGAAGTGACGCTGGAGGCTGAGGACGACGGCCTCTCAGCGGTCGGAAACATCAGTATCCAGGCCGGAGAGCTTACAGTTACAGCCGGTGACGACGGCCTTCACTCCGACACTTCAATCAGTATCTCCGGCGGGACGCTGCTGATGCCTTCCTGCTATGAAGGAATCGAGGCGAAGACCATTGACATATCCGGCGGGAACATCACCATTTACCCGCAGGATGACGGCCTGAACGCCAACGGCGGAAGCGACAGCTTCCAGTTCGGCGGCATGCACGGCGGTATGGGCAGGGGAGCCGGGCAGGGTTCAGTGCCTCCGGAGATGCCGGAGAATATGGAGTCCGGGAACTTTACGGAGGGTGAACGTCCGCAACCGCCCGAGGGCATGGACCTCGGTACACCTCCCGGCGGAATGCCGGAATCCGCGGACGCCGGTATGGCCCCCGGTGAAGCGTCGGAGACCGCAGGGCAGAATGCGGCAGGCACCGCAGCGGAAAGCAGTGCGGACAACGCATCCGGCAGCGGGGATGAAACCTGGATTCATATCAGCGGCGGCAGTGTCACGGTGATCAACGACAGCGCGCGGGACGCGGACGGGCTGGATTCCAACGGGGATCTTATCATTTCCGGCGGTACGGTTCGTGTGAGTCTTGTCAACAGCGGCAGCAACAGCGCTTTGGACTGCGCCAGTGAGAACGGCGGCGTCATGCGCATCAGCGGCGGCACGGTGGTAGCCTGCGGCAGCTATTCCATGGCGGAGGGCTTTGATTCCTCCTCCACCCAGTGCGCCATTCTCTACAATATTAAACGGGGCGTCGCCGCCGGGAGAACCGTGCGTCTGGAGGACAGTGAAGGGAATGTGCTCATCAGCTACGAAGTTCCCTGCAGCTTCTCTTCCCTGATTATCAGCTGCCCGGAGATGGTACAGGGTGAGACCTACACCGTTGTCATCGGCGATACAGCGGAAGAAATCACCCTGGAGGAAGTATCGGCCTCCTACGGCGATGTCCAGAGCGAGGGCTTTGGGGGCAGGATGAACTGGGGTGAAGGGATGCAGTTCCGCCCGCACACGCCCCGGATTGATGACAGTGATTCCTGAAACGGAACAACAATAGCAGCAGGGCTGCCTCAAAACACCGGAAACCCGTCTCAGCGGGAATCCGGAGGGTTTTGAGGCAGCCCTGTTTCTCTGTTGCCGAAAGCAGGCCCGTATGAAAAACTACAGGCCCAGCAGACGGATATATTCCGGAAGCATCAGCTCAAACTTCACACCGTACCAGTGCCCCGGGTCATCCTGAGTGACCTCAATGCAGGAAACGGTGTAGTCTGCGGCGAGGGCCGCAGCTTCGAGAGGGCTTCGGCCCCGGAGGAGGGCACCCACAAAGGCCGATGCGTAAACATCACCGGTGCCGTGGCAGCCTTTGGAGATTTTGCGGTGCTCATAGTAGTCCTGCCGATCTCCCTCCAGAACCACCACACCGGTCCGGCCCGGACGGTAGCTGACGCCGGTCAGCACTACGGTTTTCGCCCCGGCCGCACGCAGCTTCGAGAGAAGAGATGCAATCCAGGCCTCGTCATACGCCTCGCGGTATTCTGTGTCTGTCAGGAAACAGGCCTCCGTGATGTTGGGCAGGATGATATCGGCCGAAAAAGCCAGGGTCTTCATGGCCTGCACATAGTCGCTGTCAAAGGCGGGGTAGAGCTTTCCGTTGTCCGCCATGGCAGGGTCTACGATGGCAAGGGCGCCCGGGGCGGAAAGATCCCGTATAATGTCCTTCACATAGTCAATCTGCTCCGTGCTGCCGAGATAGCCGGTATACACCGCATCAAAGTGAATCTGTTCTTTTGCCCAGTGGGCGGCGATGGCGGGAATGTCCTCCGTGAGATCCCGCACGGTGAAGCCGGAAAAGCCCGCCGTATGGGTGGAAAGAACCGCCGAGGGGAGAATGCAGGTTTCAAGGCCGGCGGCGGAGAGAATCGGCAGCGCCACCGTCAGCGAACACTGGCCGACGCAGGAAATATCCTGAATGGTGAGGATTCTTTTGTAAGACATGGAAAAGCCTCCTGTTGAGAGAGTGGGCGGTTTCTGCGGAAGCCGCAGGGCTTGGGGATTACGTCCCGGTAAAAACATCATAGCAGCAAACTGACTATATGAAAATCGCCAGTTTGCTGCTATTTTTACATGCCAGAACAGGATAAGCTGCTGTCCGGACCCGGAAGTCTGCGGTGTTTATTTGGCCGCGGCCGCCGTCTGACCGGGGATGCTGTCCACCGGCTGCCCGTTGACAACGACAGTGCCGCCGGTAAAGGTGATGTTGCCGTCCGTATCAAAGGCGGAACTGCCGGTGATGTCGATATGTCCGCCGGTGATGATGAGGTCACCGTTGGAATCAATGCCGTCGGTATCGCCGTCACTCATGACGATAATGATTTCGCCTCCGGTAATTTCAATGGTCGGCCGGCTGACAGGGGACTTTCTCCCGGCGTTAATGCCGTCACCCCAGGCTTCTATGCTGAGGGAACCGCCGTTGATGAGCACGTAAGTGCTCTCAATACCCTCGGCGGCCGAGATGATAAAGCTGCCTCCGTCAATAGTGACGGCGGCGTCGGCGTGGATGGCGTCATCCTCTACGTTCATGACAAAATCCCCGCTCAGAATCCGAATGGTACCTTTGGTATCGTCATCCTTGTCCTCGGCGTGGAGGCCATCGGTGCCCGCCTTCAGGTTGAAGGTACCGTCGAAAATGAAAATAGAATCTTTGACCTCAAAGGCCTTGGAGGCGGCCGTGATGTTGTATTCTCCGCCGGTGACCTTCAAAACATTCTTGCAGGCGATGCCGTTGCTGGTGGAGTCGACGGTCAGCGCCGCGGTGCCGTTCAGCACCAGGTCCGCCCTGGAAAAGATGACGGCATCAACCTTGCTGCCTCCGTCCTTGAGAAATTTGCCGGTGGTGCTGAGGACACTGTCCGCGGCTATTGTAACAAAGACTTTTGCCGCACTGCGGATATAAATGGCCGGGTGCTCCCTGTTGGTTATATGAAGACCATCCAGTACAAGCTGGAGGGTGGCGTCTTTCCCGGCGTCCACCAGGACGGTGGCGTCCGAAGCGCTGCCGCGGAGTACATAGACGCCCTCTTCCGTGAGAGTAACATCTTTCCCGCTCAGAACCGTCACTTCTTTTGCGCCTTTGAGTTCGGGCGTCTGGTCCAGGTCCCGCTCGGTGAAGAGCTCGCTGCCTGCGGCAGTCCGGGCGGCTGTGTCTTCAGCATAGGAGACCGACGAAAGGCTGTTAAAAAGCAGACTCATGCACAGCAGGGCAGCCAGGTTGAAGCAGAAGGCTTTAAGGCTGAGGCGCTGACTCATGTTGACGACCGTCCTTTCCTGTTCCGTAGTTTGATCATCATCCGGTTTCTTCGGAGTAGACTTCAGAGTATGGAAAGAAAAATAAAAAAATTTGAACTAATAACGGAAATTGCTGAAATAAGACTACCATATTTCAAATTAATACGCTATAATAAAACACCGGAAATAAGAAATTTTAAGAGATTGGCTACAGAATTGACACAGTTTGAACGGCTGTATGGAACAGCTGCAGGGAAAGAGAGGAAGAAGGATGTTTGGGAGAAGACCGGACGGGAGACGCGTAAAGGGAATCGATCCCGTTATGAAGATCACGCCTTATGTAATGCCGATGCGCTGCGATGCGCAGGTGTTCCTGAAGCACCGGGCAGATCTGGAGACCCTGTCCCGCTATATCCGCCGGCAGAAGGCGGAGAAAAATGAGAAAATCACCTATATGCAGATTATTCTGGCGGCTTATGTCCGCGCCGTCAGCCGCAACCCGCAGGTGAACCGTTTTATCATGAACAAGCAGCTCTTCGCCCGCAACAACTGCTCGGCGGCCTTTACGATTCTGAAGGACCCGGCGGATGCGGACAAGGGTGAAGCAGTGGTGAAGATCAAGTTTGACCTGACCGATACCGTCTACGATGTGCGCGACCGTGTGGAGGCGGCTGTGGCTGCCAACCGGGGCGATTCTCCCCCGGGCTTTGTGGATAAGCTTCTGGGCTTCCTGTTCGCGGTGCCGGGGCTGGCGACCGTTGTGGTCGGGCTGGTGCGCTTTCTGGACCGCTATGGTCTGGCTCCCCGGATCCTGATGGAGGAGCTTCCCTTCTATGTGGGCATGTATGTGACGAATCTGGCCTCCATCGGCCTGCATGAAGTCAACCATCACCTCTATAACTGGGGCAACGTGGGCCTGTTCTTCGGAATGGGAACGACGGAAAGGGTTGCTGTGATTGAAGGCGGCGAAACCCGGATGAAGCGTTACCTGCCCCTCGGGATTACCGCCGATGAACGCGTCTGCTCCGGGGCCCACTATGCCCGCTTCTTCAACGATATGAAATACTGCCTCGATCACCCGGAACAGCTGGAGGTCCCGCCGGAGAAGATCCGCTTTGACGAGGGAATGGAATATCACGAGAAAAAGCCGGGCGATACTGCCGCAGGGTGAAGATGAGAAAGAAGTATCTCTTTTTCGATATTGACGGAACCCTGCTGGCAGGAGGCGTGCACGGCTATATCCCGGATTCCACGCGCCTGGCCCTGCGGAAACTGAAGGAAGCCGGGCACTTTACGGCGATTGCCACCGGCCGCGCCCAGCATATGGCCCTTCCCTACATGGAGGAGCTGGGCTTTGAAAACATGGTCAGCGACGGCGGATACGGCGTCACCATTGAGGGGGAGCTGCTGGGGATTGAACCGCTGCCCCGGGAGGGCGTTCTGGCGCTGCTGCGGGAATGTAGCGAGAAGGGTTTTCCCTGGGGAATCCAGGTGGACAACAGCGATACCCGCCTGGTACCGGATGAGCGCTTTGAGGCGGTGACCGGGGACGTATATCTGAACAACCGGATTGTGCCGGACCTGGATCCGGCGCAGTACGAGTGCATCTACAAGGCCTATGTGGCCTGCGGGGAACAGGAGGAGCGTCGTCTTGAAAGCCTTCAGGGGGTTCCCTGGTGCAGATACGGGCCGGACTACTTTTTTGTGGAGCCCCTGGAAAAGGCAAGGGGGATCCGGCGGATCATGGATCACCTGGGAGGGGACTACAGTGACGTCATTGTCTTCGGGGACGGGGACAACGACCTGTCCATGTTTACCGGAGAGTGGACCGGGGTTGCCATGGGCAACGCAACGGAGCGGCTGAAAAAGAAGGCTGACCTGGTTACCACATCTGTTGAGAAGGACGGTATCTACAACGCCTGTGTGGAATTAGGCTTGTTTGAAGTCTGAAAAGAATCAGAGAGGATGAGAGAACAGTGAAGCAGAATACAATACCGAAGCTGAGTCTCGGCATTTTTCCCACCCCCATCCGAAGAGCGGACAACATCAGCAGGCTTCTGAATACCAATGTCTTTATCAAACGGGATGACCTGACCGGACTCGGGTTGGGCGGCAACAAGGTTCGCAAACTGGAATATCTCCTTGCCGACGCCCGGGAAAAACATGCGGAAGTTGTGTTTACCACCGGAGGCGCCCAGTCCAACCATGCAATGCTCACGGCCGCGGCGGCGGGCCGCCTTGGGATGAAGCCCATCCTGATCCTGAAGAAGCGGGGCGTGACAGACCGGGTAGGAAACCAGCTGCTGGAGCATCTCATGGGAACGGAAGTGATCTTCATGGATACGGACAGCTATGAGGATATCTACCGGGAAATGGACCGTCTGGGTGCGGAACTCGGGGTACCCTATTACAAGATCCCCTGCGGCGGGTCCAACGCGCTGGGGACGCTCGGCTATGTGGACTGCGCCGCGGAGATCCGGGATCAGGGGATACATTTCGACTACATTGTCTGCGCCGAAGGGAGCGGTGGAACCCTTGCCGGGCTTGCCCTTGGTGCAAAGCTCTTTCTCCCGGGGACGAAAGTCTGCGGGATGATGGTGGACACAGATCCCTTTGATGAGATTACGCCCCGCCTGATGCGGGAGAGCGCGGCCCTCCTGGGAGAGAGCCTGGAAATCAGCAGGCGGGATTTCGAGCTCAGAAACCTGTGCGGACCGGGCTATGCCATTCCCTCCGAGGAGGGAAACCGGGCCATCTCGCTGCTGGCGGCGGAGGAAGGAATCTTCCTGGATCCGGTATATACGGGAAAGGCCTTTGCGGGGCTGCTTCAAATGGCGGAAGAAGGGGCCTTCAGGGAGACAGACAACGTGCTGTTTATCCACACGGGCGGCGCCGGCGGTCTATTCGCAATTGCCTGAAGAAGCGATAACGGATAACAGAAAAGCGACACCCCGGAGCCTGTTTGGCTCCGGGGTGTCGCTTTGCCGGGGAGAGAAGCTTACTTTTCTTCCTTGACGATGTTGTTCTCGGCGGCGTTTTTGCGGACGGACTCAATGCCGTTGAGGCAGCTGGAGAGCTTCGTATAGCTCTCACTGACGGCGATGATCTGACCGTTTGTAGCCTTCAGGCGGAAGCGGAATTCACCGGCCTTGTCCTGATATACCTCAAACTTGGGGCACTTTTCTTTTGCAAAGCCTTCCTCCGTCTGGTTCTCCAGCGCGGCGATGGGGGCGTTGCGGACAACGCTTGCGATGCCCTTCATGCAGGCGGCCTCGGAATTGTAGACCTCAGAGGTGGCGATGACTTCACCGTTGCCGGCTTTGAGATTGAACATCGTGCCGGTTTTTACCTTGCGAACGACAAATTTACCCATATTTGGAGCCTCCCGTTTCA
>CAMONN010000023.1 GCA_946620645.1 uncultured Clostridia bacterium | reverse complement strand
GGGACTTTTTCGCCCGCATGAAGAAGGGCGCCATCCTCATCAATACCGCCCGCGGCGGGCTGGTGAACAGCGGGGATCTGCTGGACGCCCTCGCCTCCGGTCAAATTGCCTGCGCGGGCCTGGATGTTCTGGATCATGAGCCGGTTCAGCCGGACCACATTCTGGTCACCGCCCCGGAGGCGGTCCGGAGGAAAATCATCTTCACTCCGCATATCGGCGGGGTGTCCGCCGGAGCTTTTGTGCGCACCTACGAAGTCATCCTGGAGAACATCCGGCGGATTCAGGCCGGAGAACGCCCCATGAATGTGGTCAACGGGATATAAACATAACGAATCATTTCCTCCGGACTGGATGCAAAAAGGAGCTGGCCCTTCAGGGCGCAGCTCCTTTTTTACGGGCCTCCGGCCCGCGGGGTTTTCCGTCCCCGGCTTCAGGTTTCCCGGCACCGGGCAGCGGTCAAATCCCGATCAGAGCGCCGCAGCAACAGCCTCTCTGACAACCTTCATGTCCACGGTGGGCTCAAAGCGAGCCAGCACCTTCCCCTCGCGGTCCACCAGGAACTTGGTGAAGTTCCACTTGATATAGGCCTTGTCGCCGAAGGTTTTGTTGTTCATATCGGAGAACTTGCTAAGCGCGGCATTCTTCAGGCCCTTGCCGAAGCCTTCAAAGGGTTTTTCCGTGGCAAGGTACACGAAGAGCGGGTCAGCATTGTCACCGTTCACGTCAATCTTGGCAAACTGCGGGAATTCGGTACCAAACTTCAGGGTGCAGAATTCATGAATCTCGTCCTCAGAGCCGGGGGCCTGATTGGCAAACTGGTTGCAGGGGAAATCCAGGATCTCCAGACCCTGATCCTTCATTTCTCTGTACATGGCCTCCAGGGGCTCATAATGCGGGGTAAATCCGCAGCCGGTGGCTGTGTTCACAATCAGGAGAACCTTCCCCTGATACTCGGAGAGGCTGACCTCGCCGCCCTTTCTGTCCTTCACGGTAAAATCATATACGGTGCTCATGCTGTTTCTCCTTTCAATTTGTTCGTATTTGAAATCTTCTGGTTTTCCAGCAGCTCGTACAGCAGCGTATAAAGCTGCTGCGCTTTCTCCGGCGAAAGGTCCACACAGGACGCTATTTTCATGGGGATATCCTTCGCCTTCAGCTGCAGGTCTCTTCCGGCTTCGGTGAGGGTGACGGTCACTACCCGTTCGTCCTCCCGGTTTCGACGCCTCTCAAGATATCCGGCCAGTTCCATCTTCTTCAGCAGCGGAGAGAGCGTGCCATTATCCAGCAGCAGGGCGTCGCCGATCTCCGAAACCGTCCGTCCATCCCTTTCCCACAGCACGAGAAGCACAAGGTACTGCGTATATGTCAGCCCCAGGGGTTTCAGCCACGGGGTATACAGACCCATCACATTCCGCGCCGCAGCATAAAGGGGAAAACACAGCTGATTGCGGAGCTTCATAGCCTCACGGTAGTCATATTCCATCCCATCACCTTCTTTCTTCTGTTTGATACAACTATATTTTATCAAATATAATTGCGGATGTCAATACCATTTTTGACCTGCAGACGCCTGTGTGCCGCGTTATTCAGCATGCCGGTCCAAAAAACGCAGCACCTGTTCCCGGCTCCGGAGTGCCGCGGCGGCGCCAACAGCAGTCGTCGAGATCGCGCCGCAGGCGTTGGCGAAGCGCAAGGCTGCCGCATGGGTTCCGCCTCTCAGGATTTCCGAAATAAACCCCGCGGCGAAGTTGTCGCCCGCGCCGGTGGCGTCCACGGCATCAACAGTGCAGGGAGACAGTGAAATAGACTCCTCCCTGTTTTTAAAGAAGCAGCCCTTGCTGCCAAGCTTAATAATCACATTCCGAACCCCATAGCCGAGGAATACATCCGCCATCTCCTCCGGCCGGTCCTTTCCGGAGTAGTAGCGGGCTTCATCCTCGTTGGGTGTAATATAATCGATCAAAGGGAGGGATTCCCGCAGATCCTCCAGTTTTAAAAAGCGGAAGTTCGGGAGCTTCGTATCGGCAAACACCAGCTGGCCTGCGCTTTTCGAAGCGCTCAGCACCGAGCCGATGACCTCCGGGTCGTCAAAAGGGGCGCGAAACAGTGAACCCAGTACCACCGCCCGGGCATCGGAAAAACAATCGGCGAACCGCTCCGGATGAAAATTGTAACGATGAGCCCTGTTTGTAATCGACTGCCTCGTGCCGTCTTCATGGACGAACATGGTGGTCACCGGTGTCTGATGCTCTGCAGACCGGAGAATCCGGCTGACGTCCACGCCGGAGCGCTGAAGTGCGGTGACGATCAGGTCTCCCGCCGCGTCCTCTCCCAGGGAGCAGAGAATTCCGGTACTCAGACCGAGCTTCGCGGCAGCCATGGCCTCATTCACGGCCTCTCCGCCCACGCTCAGGGCACCGGACTCCGCCCGGTAGCCGGAGGCGGAGACAGGCTCGGGATCAAAGCCCTTGATAATTGAATCTACCAGTGCTGTCCCGACGCATATCAAATCCATACACTTACCCTCCCCCTATCCTTTCATAACTTCATCTTAACCTCGGCGAAAAGCCCTGTCAACGGAGAAAAACACCTGCTGAGGCACATCGCATCCAACCGCAGCTATCAGCGGCCGGAGTCTCAAACCTCAGAACAGATCCGCATCCACGCCGGGAACATGAAAAAGGCAGCCGCCCCTTCACAAGACTTCTGCCTTTTGGTGCCGGCGGCCCGACTCGAACGGGTACGCAGTAACCTGCAAGGGATTTTAAGTCCCTGGTGTCTACCATTCCACCACGCCGGCGTATTCATTTGCCTGATCAATTTATCACCAACCCGGGACCCTGTCAAGGAAAAAGCTTGAAACATCACAGACTTTATCGTACAATAATTTTTACCGTTTTGCATCGTTCATACATAAAAGAGAGAAAGGATGATCGCCATGTCGGATACTTCTGCACAGCTTCCCGGAAAGGCCGTTCCCGCGAAAGAGAAGAAGCCGGAAAAAGAAATTCCGGCCGTCCGGCTGGCCTCAGTCATACTGTTTGCAGCCGCATTCTCTGCTCTCGCTGTTCTGCTGCTTCTTTGGGCCGGGATTTTATCCGCAAGCCGTGAACTTCTGGCGGGAATTCTGATTTCCGCATGCATTCTGTTTCTCTGCGCTGCCCTTTTCTGCCTCTTCCTGATGCAGCGCAAAAAGGCAGCCGCCCGGGAGCAGAGAGACGAGGAGAAAAATGTAGAACGGCTTTCCACGGAGCTGGAGCTGGCCAAGAATATCCAGAACAATATGCTGCCCAGCATCTATCCCGCCTTCCCGGAACGGAAGGAGTTCGACGTATACGCCCGCACGGAGCCCGCCAAGGAGCTTGGCGGCGACTTTTTCGATTTTCAGATGATTGACAGGGAGCATCTGGCGCTGATTATCGCTGATGTCGCCGGGAAAGGCATCCCCGCCGCCATGTTCATGATGGCCTCCAAGATCATCATCGCCAACCTCGCCAAAAACCGCAGCCACGACCCTGCCAGGATTCTCAAAGCGGTCAACAAACAGATTGGAGCCAACAACCAGTCTGACATGTTCGTAACGCTGTGGCTCGGGATTCTCGACCTTTCCACCGGTCTCCTTTCTGCCGCCAACGCCGGGCATGAATATCCCTGTCTGAAGCATAAGGAACAGCCGTTCCGGCTGCTGAAAGACCCCCACGGTCTGGTGCTGGGTGTGATGGATAAAACCGAATACCGCAGTTATGATATTCAGCTTGTCCCCGGAGACACTCTTTTCCTTTACACCGACGGGGTGACCGAGGCCGTCAACGCTGAAATGACGGAGTTCGGCACCGAACGCATGGTGGAAGCGCTGAACAGGAATCCTGAGGCCACGGTTGCCCAGCTGGTGGACCATGTGCGCGATTCCATCACCTCCTTTGCCGGGGACGCCCCCCAGGCGGATGACATCACCATGATGGCACTGCGGTATTTTGGAGAAGAGGGCAAACCCGGGCAGGCTGAAGAGACTGATCCCGATCAGCAGCCGGCCCAAAGTGACCCCTCTATTGTCAAAACCGAAGCTTAATGCTATAATATTTTGCCATTTTACCCGGCACAACACAGGCCGGGATTACCCGAATTCTGCCGGGAAAGGAGATGAGAGACCATGGTTTTCAGCTCGGCTGTATTTCTGTTCTTTTTTCTGCCGCTGGTCTTTCTGCTCTCCCGCCTTCCCTTCGGCAGGCGATGGCAGAATCTGCTGCTGGCTGTTGCCAGTCTCATCTTCTACGCTTTCGGAAACCTGCATTATGTTCCCCTGTTTCTGGGTTCCGTCCTGCTGAACTGGCTGGCCGGTGTGCTGCTGAGCGGCCGCTTTCAGCGGAGCCGGGCCATCCTTGCCGTCAGTGTGGCGCTCAACCTCGGCATTCTCTGCATCTACAAATACACGGATTTCCTGCTGCAGAATCTCAGTCTGATTCCCGGGGTAAGCCTTCAGCCCGTGGGCCTTCTGCTTCCCATCGGCATTTCGTTTTTTACTTTTCAGGGCATGAGCTATGTCATCGACACTTACCGCCGCCCGGAAAGCGGAACCCGCAGTTTCCTTGATGTATTGCTGTACATCTCCTTCTTTCCGCAGCTCATTGCCGGCCCGATTGTCCGTTGGGGTGACATCTGTGAGCAGATTCACAGCCGCAGCTGTACCCCTGAACAGACCTGGGAAGGCGTACGCCGGTTTATTGTCGGCCTGAGCAAGAAGCTTCTCCTGGCCGATGCCGCCGCCGTCGCGGTGGATGCAGTTTTTTCCTCCGGTACCGGCGACTTCCGGGCCGCATGGCTCGGGGCCGTTTGTTATACCCTCCAGATCTACTACGATTTTTCCGGTTACAGCGACATGGCCATCGGCATGGGGAAAATGTTTGGTTTTACCATCCGGGAGAACTTCCTCTTTCCCTACACCGCCGGCTCCATCCGGGACTTCTGGCGCCGGTGGCATATTTCCCTGTCCACCTGGTTCCGGGAATATCTGTATTTTCCTCTGGGCGGCAGCCGGGTAAGCCGCAGCCGCGCGGCGCTGAACCGCCTGCTGGTTTTTTTCTGCACCGGGCTCTGGCACGGTGCGAACTGGACCTTTGTACTATGGGGTCTGGGACACGGGCTCCTGTCCAGTCTGGAGGGCAGCGGCATTATCCCGGTACAGCGCCTGGAAAAATCCCGCTTCGGGCGGCTGATCTGCCGGGCATATACCCTTCTGGCGGTCTGCCTGCTGTTCGTTCTGTTCAGGGCAGACTCCGTCACGCAGGGTCTGGGGATGATTGGGGCCATGTTCTCCTTCCGGACGGTGCCGGAAAGTTCCGCCATGCTGGCGCAGCTGCTGGATCCCGCCTTCACGGTCACCCTGCTGCTGGCGCTGCTGCTGGCCGGAAAGCCCGGGAAGTCCGTTCATGCTTTCCTGGCCGGTGACAGGCAGCAGACCCTGCTGCCGGCACTCAGCTGTCTGACGCTCCTGCTGCTGAGCATGATGTCTCTCGCTCAGAGCGGGTTCCATCCTTTCATTTATTTTCAGTTCTGACGATCATGAAGAAGAAACACTCACGATTTATCCTGTATACGGCGCTCTTCCTGGCCCTGTGTCTGCTGCCCTCTCTGGGGCTCGCGGTGCTGGGTCCCTCGCCCCTGCTGGCCAACGAAAGCGCGGTCCGGACGCCCGCTCTTCAGAACCGGGACGGAAGCTTCAACCGGTCGGTTCTCACGGATGTCTCGAATTATGTTGAGAGGCGCTTTGCTTTCAGGCCTCTGCTGGTTTCAGCCCGTTCTCTCCTGTACGAAAAGCTGCTGGGGAGCTCGGCTGAACCGCAGGTTCTGCTGGGGCGGGAGGGCGAGCTTTTTTACGCCTCCACGCTGAACGACTACTGCGGCATCGGCCTTTCGGACGGCGAGCTCCGGCAGATTGCCGCACACCTGCGAGAGATTCAGGATACCCTGGAGGGGCAGGGAAAAACCTTTCTCTTTACCGTGGCGCCGAACAAGAATTCCCTGATCCCCGAAGCCATGCCGGGCCGGTTTTCCGAAAATCTGGACAGCTCCAACTACCGGAGGCTGCTCCCCTTTCTTGAGGAGGCCGGTGTCAACACGGTGGACCTCCACCGTTTGCTGGCAGGGCGGACAGACCTCTATTACCGCAGCGATTCCCACTGGACAGCGGAAGGCGCCGCACTGGCTGCCGATACTCTCCTTGAGGCCCTCGGCCGCAGTTCAGACTTTACCGACGGTCCCTTTGCAAAGCAGGGTGTCCACACCGGGGACCTGTACCGGATGCTCTACCCCACCGGGAAGGGACGGGAAGCGGAAACTGTCTACATCCCCGGGTTCTCCCATGAAACCGAGGCGGATCCCCGGAACGGCGACGCCGTCACCATCCGCAGCTCCTCCGCCGCCGGAGAGGGAAGCCTGTACTGCCTGCGGGATTCTTTCGGCAACGCCCTGTATCCCTATCTGGCCGAGGCCTTCTCCACCGCGGAGTTCTCCCGTTCGGCAGACTATTCTCTCGAGGCCTTCAGCGGGATTGAGGCCGACACCGTCCTTCTGGAAATCGTTGAACGGAATCTCGGCCGTCTGCTTCCCGGGCAGGGAGCCGCCTCATGAACGGGCAGGACCGTTTCCCCGGCCCCGGCCGGGATCCCGGGACGTCGGGCGATTCCGCACGCCGCCACCGGGAACGGCAGGCCCGGGCGCTTCGCTTCCGGGAAGCGCGCAGAACCGTGCGGGAGTCCTCCGCTCAGGCCGGGCTCTCTCTGAATGAACCGGTGCCGGCAGCCGGGCAGAAGGCGGGCAGTCTCCCTCCTGCGGGTGCGGCGGAGCATAACCCCCGAAACAACCCTGACGGGAAAAAGCGGCAGCCGCGGGCCGGCGTCCTGACAAAGGTTCTGCTGCTGGCGGTCGAGCTTCTGCTGCTGGCTGCTGCGGTCCGGGGTCTGATCGGTCTGCACCGGCAGACACAGCCGGTTTACTTCACCCTGCGCTATCTGATTCCGGGGCAGGAGGATATTGTTGAGGAAGTCAGGGCAGGAGACACAGTCCCTCTGCGAGGTGCGGAGGACCTGGAAGGCTACAATTTCCTCTACTGGGAACGTCCCGACGGAACCCCTGAAACCGACGCGCAGCTGCTTCCCGCCCAGGACACCGTCTACACTGCCCGTTACGCCCTGGCCTTCCCGACGGAAGCTCATACCGCCTACCTCACCGTTAATGAAGAGGGTGTCTTCGGCGTCAATGAACCCGTTACCGTGCGGGAGCTGGTTCTCGCTCTTGACCGCATTTTGAATCTTGACCGGATTGGAAAAGGCCGGTTTCAGGATGTTGACCCGGAGGATCCCTGCTATACCGCCGCCGCCACCCTGAAAGACCTGGGCGTTCTCCGCGGCGAATGGCTGTATCCCGATGACCGGGTTACCCGGGCGGACCTGCTGGAACTGCTGAGCCGCTTTTATCCCGCGTCATCCGCCTCTTTCTCCTTCCCCGACCTGGAGCCGGGGGATGACTGCTGGGCGGCATTCTGCCTGGCAAGGGAACGCGGCTGGATCGATGCAGGAGAGGCCGCTCCCGGGGAAGAGATCTGCCGCGGAGAGCTGGCACGGATTCTGAACCGGGTGCTGGGACGCACCCCGCGCTACCTGCAGCCGGAAGAGGCAGTCGGAACGATCCTGGATGTGCCGCCCTCCCATCCGTTCTATGCAGATGTGGCAGAAGCCGTCATCCCCCACGATTACACCGATGAGGAAGGTTTTGAACGCTGGACCGACAGCAAGCCTCTTCCCGCCCACAGTCCCGGTCTCTTCTTTGTGGGCGTACGCCTGCACTACATCGGCGAGGACGGCAGGGCCGCAGTCAGCACCACCGTAGACGGCCGCAGTTACAACCAGTGCGGTGAGCTTACCAGCGGAAATGAGGAGCTGGACCGGCGGCTCTGGAAGATCCTTGAAGAAACCGTAGACCCCGCCTCCATGTCGAAGGACGAGATGCTTCGTGCGGTCTACCAGTATGTTGCAAACAGCTTCACCCGGCATTCGGATGCCTTCTATCCCCCCGGCGCCGGAGGCTGGGCCCCGGAGGCCGCCCTCCGTCTTCTGGAGGAAGGCAACGGCAGCTCTCACGGTTACGCCGCTCTGTTTTATGAACTGGCCACCTTCGTCGGCTGGCAGCCCCGCCTCATCAGCGGCGGCATTTACGGGCATCAGACTCAGTTTGAGGCGGAGGACGGCACCGAAGTTCATCTGCCCGGTGCCTATACTCCCCACGCCTGGGTTGAGATCCGGGAAGACGGACTCTTCTACCTTTATGATCCCGAGATGGAAGCGCGCTATGACGGCAGCCGCTCGTTCTACCGCTTCTATGATCCCATGCGCTGGCAGAAGGGATACCGCAGCACTTTTTAACGGAAGGAAACAAGTCATGAAAAAATCTACCAAAAGAAACCTGATCCTCTCGGCTCTGTGCCTTATTTGCGCACTGCTGCTGATCGGCTGCGGCGGTTCCGCCGCCCCGGCCGAGACCGCCGCCCCGGCCGCCGAAACGGCAGCACCTGCAGAGAGCACCGCCCCGACGGCAACGCTCCCGGATGAAAATCTGGAGCCTGCAGGGGAGCCGGCGCCCTTTGATATTGCTCAGGATTACATAGACCGCCCGCTGGAAGAGCTGGTCGCAGCGCTTGGAGAACCGGTCTCCTCTGAATACGGTCCCAGCTGTCTGGTTCAGGGTGCCGAAGACGGCATGCACCAGTATGAAGGATTTTTTATCTCCACCCTTAAAGAGGGCGATATGGAAACAGTTAAGGACGTATTTAAAGGCAGCTACAAGTGATGAAACCCGATCCGTCAGCGGCGCGCTACAGCGTCCGCGGCAAGGCCCTGCGAAACCGGCGGGAGCCCCGGGAAAAAACACCCGCGCGTCCCATACGGGTTTCTGAGCCCGGGGCGCAGTCCGGCTCCCCGGCGGAGATCATGAATCCGCCCACAGCTCCGGAGGCCACTGCTCCGCAGGCCGGGACGAAGGGCCGTAAAGCGGGAGACGGCAGCCGGCGCTTCCGGCTGCTGCAGGCAGGGCTGCTGGGGCTGCTTGCAGTACTGGGGCTGCTGTTTTTTCTGGGAAGGAAAAACGCCACCCTGACAATTACCTATGCGGTCCCCGGAAATCCGTCGCTTACTGAAAAGCAGTCCGTTCTCTATGGCGAACCGGTTTCCCTCCGCCCGCCGGTTCCGGTCCGGGGCCAGACCTTTATCTGCTGGGAGGACAGCCGCGGCCGCGCCGAAACCCGGGAGACCTTCCCGGTGTATTTCAGCCGCACCCTGACCGCCCGGTTCCTGCCCGCCTTTGAGACAGAGGAGCACATCGCCTATCTTGACACCGGTGAAAACGGCCTGCTGAACCCCGGGGGCAGTGTGAGTATGCGGGACCTGGTTCTGGCGTTTTACCGACTGCTGAACCCGGAGGGCGCCGGGAGCGGGCGCTTTCAGGATGTGCCGGAGGATGACGCCTGCTTTGAGGCGGCAGCCTGGCTTAAAGACCTCGGAATCCTGAGCGGGAAACGGCTGCACCCCGATGAGCCGGTGTCCAACGGTGAATTCATCAAACTGCTTTGCGCCTTTTATCCGCAGGATGAGGGAAGCTTCCTTTTCCAGGATCTGGATTCTGAAGACCCCCTTTACCCCTGCTACTGTACCGCCGCCGCCAACGGATGGATTATGAGCGGCTCTCTGGTTCAGGTCCGGGCGGAGGAACCGCTGAAGCGCGGAGAGTTTACCCGCATTATGAACCGGGTCCTGGGCCGGAGTAACCCGCGCCATCTTCAGCCCGAACAGACCGGCACCATGCTGGATGTCGTTCCCAGCGGCGAATACTATGACGACATGGTGGAGGCCGCCATCCCGCATCAGTACCGCATGGAGGGCCGGGAGGAAATCTGGACAGACAGCAGCCCTCTCCCTGTTCATGAGCCGGGCTTCTTCTTTTCGGGTGTGCGGCTGCACTGCATTGCGGAAGACGGAAGCCCCGTGGTCGGCGGCGCCTTCGGCAATCTGACTTTCAACCTCAACGGGGAAATCACTACCGGGGACGTCGCCCTGGACGCCAGGCTCTGGGAGATCCTTGAGAACACCATTGACCCCGAAAACATGACGCAGGAAGAGATGCTGCGCGCAGTTTATGACCATGTGGTTCAGAACTACAGCTATATTTACGGTCGCATGTACGCCTTCGGCGCTGAGGGCTGGGCCGAAAAGGAGGCCTGGCGCATGCTGACGGACCGTGGCGGCAACTGTTACTGCTATGCGGCGCTCTTTTACGAGCTGGCCCGTTTTGTCGGGTATGACGCCGTTCTGTACAGCGGCCGTGTCTCCGGTGAGCAGTACGACTTCCGGGACTACGACGGCGAAATAGTTTACGCCGGTGAGGGCAGCACCCCGCACGCATGGGTTGAGATTGAGATTGACGGAGAGGTCTATCTCTTTGACACCGAATACGAGTACCGCAGTTACGGCCTGAACAAAATGTTCAAGCGTGACGATGCGGTCCGCCTGCAGTTTGGCTATAGCCGGCCGAAAACGCCGGCCTGACTTTCCATTTATAATATAATAAGCAAAAAGCGACAGGGACAGTCTCCGTGACTGTCCCTGTCGCTTTGTCAGGCTTTCAGGCGGTTCCGTCTTCAGCGGGCACCGGCTTCCTGGTTTTCTTTTTCCCGGCCTCTTCTTTTTTTGCCGCTTCTTCCTTCAGGCGAAGCGATTCCGCCCGGCGGAAGGTAAAGGTATATTCCCGGAGCTTTGCAGCCAGGTCTTCCGTTGCGGCCCCGGGCAGCATGCGCCAGCACCAGTTGCCCATTTCCTTCCCCGGGGTGTTCATACGGGCTGAGCCGTCCAGCTCCAGCAGGTCCTGCATCTGCACCACAAACAGGCGGGACATGGTGGCCATGCCGCTGCGGATCATTCCCCAGCACCAGCCCTCGCCGGGGGTAATGTGCATGTAGCGGCGGGCAAACTGCCGGTCTTCCGCCGGCATGGAATTTACCCACCCCAGCACTGTGTCGTTATCATGGGTGCCCAGGTAGCAGACGCTGTTTTCCTCGCAGTGGTGGAGCAGATAATCCGAATCGCCGTGGGCGTCAAAGGCAAACTCCAGAACCTTCATTCCCGGAAGTCCCGAATCCTTCAGCAGCTTTCTCACGCCCGGTGTCAGATCCCCCAGGTCCTCCGCGACAAACTCAGTGCCGTGAAACCACTGGGTCAGCACCCCCACCAGGCTCATCCCCGGGCCCTGGCGCCATCTGCCGTTTTTCGCGGTAGTCTCTTCCGCGGGTACGGCCCAGTAGCTGTCGAATCCGCGGAAGTGATCCATGCGGATCACGTCAAAGAGCTTCGTCGCACCTTCGATGCGGCGGATCCACCAGCCGTAGCCGTCGGCCTTCATACGGTCCCAGTCGAAGAGTGGATTCCCCCACAGCTGCCCGTCCGCCGTAAAGGCATCCGGCGGCACGCCGGCCACGTCCTTCGGGCGGTAACGGTCGTCCAGCTGGAAAAACCGGGGCTCGGACCAGACGTCCGCCGAGTCCATCGCTACATAAAACGGTACATCGCCAATGAGATGGATCCCCTTCCCGGCCGCGTAGGCCTTCAGGGCCTTCCACTGCCGGAAAAAGAGGAACTGCACAAAGGCCTGGTACTCCATCTCCTCCTGGAGAAGCCGTGAATACCTTTCGACAGCCGCCGGCCGGTGTCTGCGGATCTCCTCATCGGGCCATGCGGTCCAGCTCTGCATGCCGAAATGCCGCTTTGCCGCCACATACAGGGTGTAGTCCTTCAGCCACCGGCGGTTTTCATCACAGAAGGCCGCGAATTCCGGGCGAAACAGCTCTTTCCCCCGCCCGCAGGCCACCCGAAGCAGCGGGTCCCGGCACTCGTAAAGCCGGCCGTAATCGGTTCGTGACGGGTCCCCGCCCCAGTCGACGGCGTTCACTTCCTCTTCTGTCAGCAGCCCATCCTGCACCAGCAGGTCCAGGTCGATCAGGTAGGGGTTCCCGGCAAAGCAGGAGCAGGAGGAATAGGGACTGTCCCCGTACCCCGTCGGCCCTAACGGAAGCAGCTGCCAGTACTTCTGCGCCGCCGCCTCCAGAAAGTCAACAAAGCGGAAGGCCTCCCTTCCCATGGTGCCGATCCCGTGGGGGGACGGCAGTGAACTTAAGGGCATCAAAACACCGCTGGAGCGTTCAATCATGTTTTCTTTCTTCTTTCATTATCTTAATAGATGCGTTCTCTTTTGTCTGAAACTGTCAAAACAGACTCAACTGCAGCAGCTCATCCGCCTGGAGTCCCAGCTCTTCCGGCTGGAAGCGCGGGCAGACGCTCTCGGGAACGGTGATGGTGGCTGATGCCAGACGTGTTCCGATCTCACAGGCCTCCCCCAGGCTCTTTCCATAGCTCAGGCCGATGCTGACGCCTGCGCAGAAAGCGTCACCGGCACCCGAGGTGTCACAGACCTGCACCGGGATCGCGGGGCATACGCCTTTCGTTCCGTCGGCTGCCGCGTAAACCGCTCCTTTTGAACCCATGGTCACCACCATAGCCTGCAGGCCCCCGGCCCGGATTCTCTCCAGCAGCTCTTCCGCCATTTGGTCCATATCCAGACCGGAGAAGTCGTCAGCAAAGAAGATCCCCGCCTCCTGAACATTGCAGATGAAGCAGGCCGTTTTACGGATCAGATCCCGCCGCTGCAGCGCAATGCTCATGTTCGCAACCAGCGCATACACCGGGATGCTGAATTTCTCCGCGTAATTCATCACCGCCTTGGACACCTGATGATCCATGTCGATCTCCAGCACGATGCTGGTGGCATCGTGGAAGATCTCATCCCCGTGCTCCTCTATGAGCTGCAGCATGGCGTCCATATTCGGCCTCTTGGAAATTGAGGCAACCACATCACCGGTATTGTCCATCACCGCAAGCCAGATGCCCATTCCATCCGGCACCACGGAGATGAACTTGGTGTCCACTTTGTGATTCTGAAGCTTCCGCAGCACCTCGGCTCCCTGGGCGGTATTGTCCACCATGCTCACGAAACGGGGCCGCAGTTCCACATTGGCGATGTCCTCAGCCACATTCCGTCCAACCCCGCCGTGAACAATCTCCACCCGGCCGGCGTTCCTTCCGGCGGGAATAAACGCCCCTTCGGGAAACCCTTTAAAGTCCACAAACACATTTCCGACGATTACAATCGGCATGCTCTTTCCTCCGTTATTCCCTTTTCTTCGACAATTGCCGCGTTCCGGAAAACTCCGACCCCGGCCGTTTCCCAGGGTACCTGCAGCTTACGGCAGCGCTGCTTTTCCCCACGGGAGAACACGGACGTCTTACAGGGCGCGCTCTACTTCCTCCGGCTCCGGCATGGAGCGGATGGCGCCCTTCCGGGTGGTGACAATCCAGGCCGCGGTGTTGGCATAGTGCAGCATGCTGTGAAGACTGCTCTCGGACAGTCCCTCCACGCCGTGCTCCAGAACATAATTGAGCACACAGGCGCAGAAGGTGTCGCCGGCACCGGTGGTTTCGATCACGCCGCCCCGCTTGCAGGCCGGTTCATATACCCAGTGGGAACCGCTCAGAGAATAGCTGCCGTCAGAACCCGCAGTCACATTCAGAAGGCGGATGTTGGGGTAACGGGTCTTCAGCAGCTCCGCGCCCCGGTGGAAATCCACCTCCCCGGTCATAAACTCCAGTTCATTATCGGCGATCTTCAAAATATCGCACTGTTTCAGCCCCCAGGAGATCTCCCGGCGGGCCGCTTCATCATCCTGCCATAGAGGAGGACGGAGATTCGGGTCAAAGGACAGAAGCGCCCCCGCTTCCTTTGCGATCCGAACCGCCTCCCGGGTGGCGCTGCGGCAGGGTTCATCAGTCAGAGAGAGGGAACCGAAATGGAAGATACGGCAGTTCTGCAGCAGGTCTCTGTCCAGGTCATCGGCTGAGAGCCGGATATCGGCGCCGGGCTTGCGGTAAAAGCTGAAATCACGGTCTCCGTTGGGCTGGGTGTGCACCACAGCGAGGGTCGTGGGGATGTCCTCATCCCGGGAGAGGCAGCGGATATCAATTCCCGCCTCTTCAACCGTCCCGGCCAGCAGGTCGCCGAAGCTGTCCCGGCCGACTTTTCCAATAAAGGAGCAGCGTTTTCCCAGCTTCCGCAGCATGGCGAGCACATTGGCCGGGGCGCCGCCCGGATTTGCCTCGAAGAGGAGATTTCCCTGCCCGCTTTTCCCGTTCTGTGTAAAGTCAATCAGCAGCTCGCCCAGAGCTACCACGTCAAAGGCGGGCGCAGCACTGGAGGATTCCCGGATCGTCATTTCAGTTACCGTCCTTTCCCATCGGATGAATTGTGTGTTTTTTGTGTTTATATGTTATTCCTGCTCCTGCCGGTCAAAATCACAGATCAGCCAGCAAAAGCCGCCAGGTTCCAGGGTAATATTATTAAGATCTGCCGGTTCCGAAGCCTTTCCCATCAGGTCGGTAAACGTGCCATACTCCCGGCTCTGAACGGTGCGCGGGTCATCGGCAAAGTTAAAGAAGGCCAGAAGTTTTTCCCCGTCCCGGTATCGCCCGATGCCGAGAACAGAGTCGTCGCCGGTTTCAGTAAGCCACACATCCGCCTGGCCGTCAAAAACCCGGTGTTTTTCCCGCAGCTGCTCCATCCGGCGTATGGCGTAGAAGATCCTGCTTTCCGGCGTCCCGGGGAGAGAACGTTTTTCCGCCGCCTCCCAGTCCATCTTTCCGCGGTGAAGGTATCGGCTGTCGTCCGCCTTCAGCGGGTCGTCGTGGTAGCTGTAATCGTTCTCCCGGGCCACCTCATCGCCGCTGTACAGCACCGGAACACCGCTGAGGGTAAACATAAAGGCATGGAGCATGATATCCAGCCGCAGGGCCCAGTCCTGTTTGGCAGCATTCTGCTCCAGGCGGGCGGTCTCCACACCGCAGAGCGATGCCGTGGTTCCGCAGAGGCGGGCATCTCCCAGCCGCGGGTCATCGTTATAGAGTTCCCCGCGGGCGTTGCTGCCAGGCCACTTTCCGGTCAGGTAGTCGTTCAGATACTTCTTGTGGGGTACTTCATTCTGTCCGAACCGGGAAAGAAAGGCGTAATCCAGTCCCCAGCCGATATCATCGTGGCAGCGCAGATAGTTCAGGAAGGTATAATCCTTCGGCAGAGCAAACACCTGCCCCAGCTGATGCTTCAGGAGGCGGACATCCCGTGTGGCAACGGTATGCCAGGTACTGGCCATGGTCGTAACATTATACAGAAGGTGGCATTCCGGCTTTTCAACGGATCCGAAGTACGGCACAACTTTGACCGGCTCCATCACCACCTCACCAAGCAGCAGGCAGCCCGGGCAGACAATTTCGCAGACCATCCGCAGCATCCGCACCATCTCGTGCACCTGGGGCAGATTTCTGCAGTTCGTGCCCAGTTCCTTCCAGATATAGGGCACTGCATCAAGGCGTATGACATCGACGCCCCGGTTGCAAAGATAGAGCATATTATCGGTCATGTCATTCATAACGACGGGGTTTGCGTAGTTCAGGTCCCACTGATAGGGATAGAAAGTGGTCATCACCACTTTTCCGGCTTCCTCACACCAGCTGAAGTTCCCCGGTGCCGTGGTGGGAAATACCTGCGGCACGCTCTTTTCAAACTCCATCGGAACCGACCAGTCGTCATAGAAGAAGTA
Organism: uncultured Clostridia bacterium; assembly: GCA_946620645.1. Lineage (GTDB taxonomy): Bacteria > Bacillota > Clostridia > Oscillospirales > Oscillospiraceae > Limivicinus. The sequence goes on along the minus strand of CAMONN010000023.1, from coordinate 1,142 downwards.
GCGGTCCTGGTATTCCTTCTCCCCTGCCCTTGCCCGTCTCGCCCAGATATGATCCTCACTGGTGTGGTTCATCACAAAGTCCAGACAAAGCGAGATCCCCCGGTCATGACAGTCCGACGCAAGGCCTTCCAGATCTTCCATGGTTCCCAGTTCCGGCTGAACCCGGCGGAAGTCCGCCACGGCATAGCCTCCGTCACTGCGCCCGGACGGGCTTTCCAGAAGGGGCATCAGATGCAGGTAGTTCACCCCGCAGTCCTGTATGTAATCCAGCTTCTCCCTGACGCCCGGCAGTGTCCCTGCGAAGGCGTCCGCGTACATCAGCATACCAACCAGGTTGTGTCCCTTATACCACTGAGGGTCTGCCTCCCGCAGGCGGTCCAGTTCTCTCAGGGCTTCCGGCCGTTCCTCCCAGCAGCGGTGCAGCATGGTGCAAAAGTACTCCCAGGCCCGGACGTCACCGGGATAGAGCTTAAAATAGAGGTCTCTTAATTCTTCTTCATGCCTGGAAAAACGAGAACGGTATTCCTTATCAACTTCAACTGTCGTTTTTCTCATGGAAATCCTCCGGGGCTGATAATTGCGGGGTATTCCGTCGCCAGGTCCTTTCCGCAGGCGACATTATATCAGATCAAATCCCGATCCACAACATGAGAATGGCATTTCTGCGGTTTTTCAGCATTTGTTCCGGCTTTCACAGCAGATCGCCGGATCTGTAAAGACAATTATCGGAAATCCGGATTTCAGATCACGAACGGCGCATTATACGGACCGGCATTCAATTCGATTTGATTTCTGTATGATTCCGGTGTTCGTCAAACAATACAAAAATTATTCATAATTTTGTGCAAATCATTCAATTTTAACTTGCCTGTGCAATCCGGCTTGACAGTGTTTCATGCGGAATGATAGAATCTGTCCAATTCCGTGGCCTGCGGGCACTCCACCTTCTGCCTTCAGGGACACGAAAAAAGGAGGAATAAATAAAGCCCCGGCTCGGGCTGCGGCAGTGTGGAGACCTGTCGTAATGCGAAGGGCATCCCGCCCTCGCGAGGGCATATCAGGCGGAGGCCATATGTCCGGAGCCAGGAAGATGGCAACAGTACAGCTCAAAAACATCAAGAAAGTCTACCCCTTCGTAAGCG
>CAMONN010000022.1 GCA_946620645.1 uncultured Clostridia bacterium | reverse complement strand
ACCGACATCTGGGTCTCCATGGGCGAGCCGGAGGAGGTCTGGGCGGAGCGGATTCACGAGCTTCTTCCTTATCAGGTGAACGGGTCGCTGATGGAGGCGGCCGGGGATCAGGCCCGCTTCATGCACTGCCTTCCGGCCTATCATGACCTGGAGACTGAGAACGGGTTGGAGATCTATCACAAGTTCGGGCTGGACGCGCTGGAGGTTACCGACGAGGTGTTTGAAGGACCGCAGTCTATCGTCTTTGACGAGGCTGAAAACCGGATGCATACCATCAAAGCCGTGATGGCGGCGACACTGTAGGCGGCGGGGAGTGAACAGCTTTGACTCAGCAGGAGAAACAGGTTTATCTGGTTTTGGAAAACGGGGCGGCCTTTGCGGGCAGCCCCATTGGCTGCTGGAAGGAAGATACCGCGGCCGTCGGCGAACTGGTCTTCACCACCGGTATGACCGGATACCTTGAGACATTGACGGATCCCAGCTATGCCGGGCAGATCATCATGCAGACTTTTCCGATGATCGGCAACTACGGCGTCATTCCGGAGGACTTTGAAGGCCGGTGCGCCGCCCGGGGCTATGTGGTCCGTCAGCTTTGTGCCGAACCTTCTAATTTCCGCAGTGAGGGCACCCTGGACGCCTGGCTGAGGCGTGAGGGCATTGCCGGCATCGCCGGCGTGGACACCCGGGCCCTGACCCGGATCATCCGTGAAAACGGCGTGATGAACGCCTGCCTCTGCCGGAAAGTGCCGCAGGATCTGAACCCGGTACGGGACTACCGCGTGGAGGGCGTTGTCCGGGAAGTCAGTACCCGGACGGTGCAGACCTTTGAACCCGGGGCAGAGGGGTGCGGCCTGCACACAGTGCTGATCGATTACGGCGCCAAGCGGAACATCGTGCGCAGCCTGCTTCGGCGGGGCTGCCGGGTGACCGTGGTGCCCCACGACACCTCCGCTGAGGCGATCCTGGCGATGAAGCCGGACGGTGTTATGCTCTCCAACGGCCCCGGGGATCCGGCCGAGAATACCTATGAAATCCGGCAGATTGCAAAGCTCGTGGGGAAACTGCCGGTGTTTGGCATTTGCCTGGGGCATCAGCTCTGCGCCCTGGCAATGGGAGGGAAAACCTACAAGCTGAAGTACGGGCACCGCGGCGCCAACCAGCCGGTTACCGATGGAACGCGCACCTGGATTACCACCCAGAACCATGGCTATGCCGTGGAGAGCGGCAGCCTGCCCGGCCTTGCGGAGCTGAGCTTCTGGAACGCCAATGACCGGAGCTGTGAGGGCCTGGAGTATCCTGGGCTTCGCTGCTTTACGGTTCAGTTTCACCCCGAGGCCTGCGCGGGCCCCAGGGATACGGAGTTCCTGTTCGACCGGTTCCTGCAGCTGATGCGGGGGGAGGAGAGCTGATATGCCGAAGAACAACAGCATCCGAAACGTGCTCGTCATCGGCTCCGGACCGATCGTCATCGGTCAGGCGGCCGAGTTTGATTACGCCGGCGCCCAGGCCTGCCGCGTCCTGCGGCAGGAGGGAGTCCGGACGGTTTTGGTCAATTCCAATCCCGCCACCATTATGACGGATAAAAAACTGGCGGACGCGATCTACCTGGAGCCGCTGACGCCCGAAACCCTGCGCCGCATCATTGAAAAGGAACGCCCGGACGGGCTCCTGGCCGGCCTGGGAGGACAGACCGGCCTGACCCTCGCCATGCAGCTGAGCCGGGACGGAACGCTGGAGCGTTACGGAGTGAAGCTGCTGGGCTCGGATATTGAGAGCATCGAGCGGGCCGAGGACCGGGAACGTTTCCGGAGAACCCTGGAGGAGATCGGCCAGCCGGTGATCCCCTCCGCCACGGCGGTGACTGTGGACGAGGCCCTGCACATTGCCGGGGAGATCGGCTATCCCGTGATCGTGCGTCCGGCCTACACCCTGGGCGGCAGCGGCGGAGGCATCGCCGGGGACAGCGCTGCACTGAGGGAGATTGCCGCCAGCGGGCTGGAGCTTTCCCCCATCACCCAGATCCTGGTGGAGAAGAGCGTCGCGGGCTGGAAGGAGATCGAGTTTGAAACCATGCGCGACGCCGCCGGCAATGTCATTGCGGTGTGCTCCATGGAGAATGTGGATCCGGTGGGCATCCACACCGGGGATTCGATTGTTGTGGCGCCGGCCCTGACCCTGGCGGACCGGGAATACCAGATGCTGCGGACGGCGGCCCTGGAGATTATTGCGGCCCTTGGCATTGTGGGCGGCTGCAACTGCCAGTTCGCGCTGAATCCGGACAGCTTTGAGTACGCCGTGATTGAGGTAAATCCCCGGGTTTCCCGTTCCTCCGCACTGGCCTCCAAGGCAACGGGGTACCCCATCGCCAAAATCAGCACCAGACTGGCCCTGGGCTACACGCTGGACGAGATTCAAAATGAGATTACCGGTAAAACCTGCGCCTGCTTTGAGCCGGCTCTGGACTACGTGGTGGTGAAATTCCCCAAGTGGCCCTTTGACAAGTTCCCCCATGCCAGCCGCCGTCTGGGGACCCAGATGAAGGCTACCGGGGAAGTGATGGCCATCGCACCCGGGTTTGAAATGGCCCTGATGAAGGCGGTGCGGGGAGCGGAGATTTCCCAGGAGACCCTGAATATTCATCTGCCGGAGGATTGCGCCCTGACGGATCTCCTTTCCATGCAGGATGACAGGCGCCTCTTTTACGTCTTTACCGCCCTGAAGCGGGGGATGACGGCTGAGGAGGTCCACCGGCTTACCGGTATTGACCTGTTTTTCCTGCACGCGCTGGCGGGCATGGCGGCCTTTGAAAGGGAGATCGGCGGCCGCCGTCTTAGCGAAGCCCAGTACCGCAGGGCCAAGAGCCTCGGCTACACCGACCGCGGGCTCCGAAGCCTCGGCTGTGATATTCCGGAGGGGATGGAGCAGGTTTTCACCTATAAAATGGTGGACACCTGCGCGGCGGAGTTTGATGCGCAGACGCCGTACTTCTATTCCGACTGCGGGTCGGTATGCGAGGCGAGAGCCTTCCCGCGCAGCGGGAAACCGGTGGTCATGGTGCTGGGGTCGGGTCCCATCCGGATTGGGCAGGGGATCGAGTTTGACTACAGCAGCGTCCACTGCGTCTGGACCCTGCGGGAGATGGGCTACGATGTGGTGATTGTAAATAACAATCCGGAGACCGTTTCCACCGACTACGACACCGCCGACCGGCTGTATTTTGAACCCCTGTGCCCGGAGGATGTTTGGAATATCATCCGGGTTGAGCAGCCTGTGGGTGTCGTAGTGGCTTTTGGCGGCCAGACCGCCATCAAGCTGACGGCCTTCCTGAACGGGCGTGGAATTCCGATTCTCGGCACCTCTGCCGATGGCATCGACACCGCCGAAGACCGGGCCCGCTTTGACGCACTGCTGGAACGCTTCAACATCCGCAGGCCCCGGGGCCACGGGGTGAGCACCATGGATGAGGCCCTGGCGGCGGCAGGGGAGCTGGGCTACCCGGTCCTGCTGCGGCCCAGCTATGTTATCGGCGGTCAGAACATGTGCATTGCCCGGGACGAAGAGACCACCCGCAGCTATATGGCCGGCATTCTCGCGGGGGGTATCGAAAACCCGGTTCTCATCGACAAGTACATGCCCGGTATTGAGCTGGAGGTCGATGTCATCTCTGACGGAACGGATGTGCTGATCCCGGGGATTATGGAGCATATCGAGCGGGCCGGCATCCACAGCGGCGACTCCATTGCCGTCTATCCCCCCTATAACCTGAACGACCGCTTCCTGCAGCGCATCTGCGACGTCTCCACAAAGCTCGCTCTTGCCCTTGGAACCAAAGGCCTGGTGAACATTCAGTACCTGATTTTCCAGGATGAACTGTATGTCATCGAGGTCAATCCCCGGGCCTCCCGGACGGTGCCTTATATTTCCAAGGTGACCAATGTCCCGATGGTGGACCTGGCTGCCCATATTATGCTGGGGGCGAAGCTCCAGGATCTGGGCTACGGTACCGGGCTCTGGCGGACGCCGCCCTATTTTGCGGTCAAGGTGCCGGTATTCTCCTTTGAGAAGCTCTCAGACGCCAATTCCATCCTCGGGCCGGAGATGAAGTCCACCGGCGAGGTGCTGGGCCTTGGCTGCAGTCTGGCCGAGGCCATGTTCAAGGGCCTGACGGCCGCGGGATTCACCATTCCCGAGCCCGGCAGCCTCGTGCTGCTGAGCGTAGAGACCGCCGACTACCCCGAGATCATGAACCTCGCCAGGCGCTTTCAGGACCTGGGCATGGAGCTCTGCGCCACGGAGGGCACTGCTGCATTCCTCCGGGATGCGGGCTTCCCGGTTGAGAGCTATGCGCCGGAGCGCCTTTTCTCGGAGGAGGACGGCGACCGGATTCCGCGTCTGATTGTCTACACCGGGGCGGTGAAGGACGGTACCATGGGCGACTACATCGCCCTGCACCGGCGGGCCATGCAGCTGGGCATTCCCTGCCTGACCTCGCTGGATACCGCCAACGCCCTGGCCGACAGCATTGCCGGGCGATATCACCAGTCCAACACCGAGCTTGTCAACCTGAACCGTATGCGGCGCTGGCGCCAAACCATTCCCTTTACCAAGATGCAGGACTGCGGGAATGACTACATCTTTGTGGAAAACTTTGACGGGGCGATTTCCTGCCCCGAGTCGCTGTGCGTGCAGCTCTGCCAGCCTCATTACGGTATCGGCGCTGACGGCATTGTGCTGATGGAGCATTCCTCTTTGGCGGATGTCCGCATGCGCAGCTTTAACCGTGACGGCAGCGAAGGGAAGATGGCCGGCAATAATCTCCGCTGTATTGCCAAGTACCTCTACGACCGGGGCTATATCCGCAACGAGACCCTGCGGGTGGAGACGGCGGGCGGCATCCGGCAGCTGAAGCTCTTCTGCCGCGACGGGAAGGTGAGTTCGGTATCTGTCGACATGGGTGCGGCGGTGTTTGACCCGGCCCTGATTCCGGTGTCCGGGGAGCTCTGCCATGCGGAGGGCGGCCGGCTGATCGACCGGCCCGTTACAGTGGGCGGCGGGGAATACCGCGTAACCTGCCTCTCGGTGGGCAACCCCCACTGCGTCGTCTTCTGTGACAGTCCTGACAGCCTGAATCTTCCGGAGATCGGACCCCGCTTTGAGCACAGCCCTCTCTTTCCAGAAGGGGTGAATACGGAGTTCGTCCGGGTTTTAAGCCGCACCGCCCTGCGCATGCGGGTGTGGGAGCGGGGCAGCGGCGAGACCCTGGCCTGCGGAACCGGCGCCTGCGCGGCGGTGGTGGCCGCGGTGGAAAACGGCTTCTGCGACGCCGGCAGCGACGTGCGGGTAACCCTTCCGGGGGGCGACCTGACCGTGCGCTATGAGAACGGAAGGGTAACCCTCACCGGCGGCGCGACAGAGGTATTCAGCGGGACCTTCATGTACTGACAAAAGCACACAAACCTGCATTCATGAAAAGAAGCGGCAGGCTGGTTCACAGCGATTCCTTCTGTGAATTCAGCCTGCCGTTATTATCTTTTGCTGAGCTTACTGACCACGCGGCCTCAGCGCGTTTTCAAACAGCTGCTTCATTGCGCTTTCCGGATCGGGAGCCACCAGGTGAAGCCGAAGGCGAGGCACTTGGCAAGCCCCTCGAGAACGGGAATGCCGTGATCCTCAGCGACCTTTCTCCCCACAAGAATGTATTCGCAGGAGTGAAGTCCGAAGAGAATCAGAAGGGGTAATGGTTTCTTCCTGGCTGCGTGGCGGCCGGGCGCGGCTTCTTCCATATCAACTCCCACGGCGGCGCGGAACCCTGCCCCTTCTCTCCCTACTCGGACATCAACGTCCGGGACACCTCGCTGAAAGAGGCCCTCAATTCCAGCCTCTTCCGGGCGCTGCGGGAGAACGGCCATCTGCTGGAGGACCATGCGGGCGGCTGCGTCCTGTATGAAAAACGGGACCTGGTCGAGGCGCTGCTGGCCCAGTCCAGATGAGATCAGAGGCAGTTCCCGGAAACAGAAAACGCAGGACGATTACAAATCTGCCGTCAGAAGGAGACCTGTAATCGCCGGCAAAGGAAACCCGCTGTATGCTTCCCATATGGCGGGTCTCCCGCATCATGACAGATTGTTCTGCCAGTGAAAAAAACTCTTGACAGAAATCCAATGATTCGATATATTTTCTCCGTGAACATTTCACAATCTCACGATCAGGTAATAAACGGGCTGAAAACGCCTTTACAGGAAAGAAGGGGAGAGTAGAACCATGAAGAAGGCAGTGCTGTTATTGTCCCTTTGCGTCACGGCCGGCTACGCTGTACGTAAGACCATGCGCGAGCTGGATAACCTTGTCCTGTCGGACTGGAATCCGGAGAGTTCCTGCTGAGCGGGAAAACTGAATCTGACTGATGGCAGAGGCATGAAAAGGACCCGGTTCTGTTTTTATGTCTCTGCTTATCTTATAGGAGCATTTTATGAATTTTGACAAGATATCCGTCATGTCCGTTCGGGAGGAGTTCGTTCGGGCGATTGAGAATAAAATACTGTCCGGCGAACTGAAGGTGGGCGACCGCCTTCCCTCTGCAAGAGAGCTCTGCACCATGATGGGGGTCAGCCTGACCTCGGTGACTACGGGGATCACGGAGCTGGCCAACAAAGGCTTTCTGAAGGTGAAGCCGCGCCACGGGGTTTATGTGAAGGATTACAGAAAGGAAGCTACCCCGGAGACCTTTTTTGCGATCCTCCGCTATAACGGCGGGAATCTCAACGCCCATGAGATCCGCTCCTTCACGGAAACCCGTATTGCCGCGGACCCGCTGGTTGCGCGCCTTGCGGCGGAGCGGGCCAGTGATGAGGAACTGGCGGAGCTTCCCGGGCTTTTGGAAGACTTCCTGTCCTGCGGGACCATTCCGGAAGCCTGTGAGGCCGTCACCGCCCTGTGCTACCGGATGTATCAGCTCAGCGACAATTCAATCTTTACCATGATGTACAAGACCACCATGGATGCCCAGAAGGGCATGTATGCCATGTACTTTAAGAAAAACGGGCTTCAGAATGCGCGGGAGGTTATGAAGGCCGTTGTGGAGGCCCTTGTGAAACGGGATTCCGGGACCGCCGGAAGCCTTCTGCTCTCATCCATGGAGAGTGTGATATCAGGGCCGACGTCCATCCTGTCCTGAAGGCGGACCGCTCGGGATTTGCGGGCCAGTTCACAATTTATTTAAAAATTTATTGCAAATAATACCGGCCTGTAGTATACTTTCTTTGTTGTTTATCCCTTTAAAGCGAAAAACAGAGAAAGAGAGGCGTTCTTATGGCAACGAAGAAAACAGCAGCCGCTCCCAAAAAGAGCCGGCTGGACCGGATGCTCGACGGGATTGAGCGTGCCGGTAACAAGCTGCCGGATCCGATTACCCTGTTCCTGTATCTGGCGGTAATCGTGGTCCTGGTCTCCTGGCTGTGCAGCGCTCTGCATGTCAGCGTGGTCAACCCCGCCAACGGAGAAACCGTCACACCGGTGAACCTGTTCTCCGTCTACGGCATCCAGTATCTCTGGTCCAACGTAATCACCAACTTCTCGGGCTTTGCTCCCCTTGGAATGGTCCTGGTTGCGGTCATCGGTTCCACCGCCGCTGAGAAGAGCGGCTTCCTGGTAGCCCTGATGGAGCGCTTCCTCGGCAAGAGCAAGGGCTGGATCGTAACGATGGTGGTCGTCTTCCTCGGCATCAACCTGAATGTTGCCGGTGACGCGGGCTTTATCGTTCTGCCTCCTCTGGCTGCGATCCTCTTCATGTCCATCGGCCGTCACCCGCTGCTGGGCGTTTACACCGGATTCGCCTCTGTGGCTGCGGGCTTCTGCGCCAACGTCATCCTGGGCCTTTCCGATGCGCTGGCCTACGGTTTCACCGAAGCCGCCGCAAAGATGATTGACCCGAACTACAGCCAGTCCATTGCCATCAACTGGTACTTCCTGATTGTATCCTGCATTCTGCTGACCATTGCCGGCACCATCCTGGTGGAAAAGGTCATGGTTCCCCGCTTCCCCATCACCAAGGAAGAGCTGGCCAAGCATGACTTTGACGAGAACGCTGCCAACCTTACCCCGATCCAGAAGAAGGGTCTGCGGGCTGCCGGCATCGGCTTCCTGGTCTTCCTGGCCGTTCTCCTGGTGCTCTGCTTCACCGGCGTTCTGGCGGATGAAACCGGCTCCCTGACCAACTCCGCCGCACCCTTTACCAAGGGCATCGTGTGGACGGTTACCCTCGCCCTCTTTGTGCCGGGCGTCTGCTACGGCGTTGCCATCGGCAAGTACAAGAGCGACAGAGACCTCTGGGCGGACATCTCCCAGGGCTTTGCTGAGATGGGCAACTACGTCTTCATGTGCTTCTTCATCTCCATCTTCACGAACTTCTTCTCCGTCTCCAAGCTGGGCACCATCCTGGCCATTGCGGGCGCCAACGGACTGAAGGCCATCGGCTTCACCGGCGTGCCGCTGATGATCGGCCTGATCCTGGTATCCTGCATTGTAAACATCTTCATCGGTTCCGCCTCCGCCAAGTGGGCCATTCTGGCGCCGGTCTTCGTGCCGATGATGATGCTGATGGGCTACGACCCGGCCATCACCCAGGTGGTATACCGCATCGGCGACTCCATCACCAACCCCCTGTCCCCGCTGTTCACCTACATGCCCGTCGTGCTGGGCTTTGCCCGTAAGTATGACGAGAAGGTCGGCCTCGGCACCATTATCGCGAACATGCTGCCGTTCTCGGTGACCTTCTTCCTGGTCTGGCTGCTCCAGGTGATCCTCTGGGTGGTGCTGAACCTCCCGCTCGGCCCCGGCGGCGGTATCTACCTCTGATAGTTTTATGAATTTCTGCCGGCCCGAATTTGAAGTTCAAATTCGGGCCGGTTATACTTGAAGGAGAAACGCAATGAATTTCGCACAACGTGCAGCGGAGCTGGACGAACAGATCCGGGAGGACCGGCATTATCTCCACCGGCATGCCGAGCTTTCCTACGAGGAGCATGAGACGACGGCCTATCTGGTCTCCAGGCTGAAAGAGTTTGGGATCGAGGTGCAGACTTTCCCGGATTATACCGGCTGCATCGCCACGGTTCGCGGCGGAAAACCCGGGCGGACCGTGATGCTCCGGGCGGATATTGACGCTCTCCCCATTGAAGAGCACAGCGGCGTGCCCTTTGAGAGCGAGCACCCGGGCGTGATGCATGCCTGCGGGCATGACTGCCATGCCTCGATGCTGCTGGGCGCGGCCCGGATGCTGCAGGAGAACCGTGAGGGCCTTCACGGCACGGTGAAGCTCCTGTTTCAGGCGGGGGAGGAGGCTTTTTACGGTGCCCGGTATTACTGGGACCGGGGCCATCTGGCGGATGTGGACGCTGCCATGGGAATGCACGTCTGGCCCACGGTGGAGTCCGGGCACCTGACGGTGCAGGACGGCTACCTGATGGCGGGCTGCGACAATTTTGTGCTGACCGTCCACGGCAAGGCCGCCCACGGCTCCCGTCCGGACGAGGGCTGCGATGCGATTGTGGCCGCCAGCAGCATCATCCTGAATCTCCAGACGGTGGTCAGCCGCATCAACACGCCCCTGAACCCCCTGGTGGTGACCATCGGCTCCATCCGCTCCGGCACGCAGTTTAACATTATCTCGGACACGGCTGTGCTGGAGGGGACCGTAAGAAGCTATGCCCCGGAAACCAAAGACGTGGCGGAGAACGCCATCCGGCGCATTGTGACGGAGACCGCTGCCATGTACGGCTGTACGGCGGAGCTGGATTACGACCGCATTGAGCCCTGTGTCAACAATGCGGACACCGCCCTTAATGAGATCGCCCGGGGCGCGGCCAGAAAGCTGTACGGCGATGATATCCTCCGCCGGACTGAGCGGGCTACCGGGAGTGAGGATTTCTCTTATCTGATGGAGAAGATTCCCTCTTCGCTGTTTGTTTTTCTCGGCTGCTACGATGAGGAAAACGGCTGTGTTTATCCCGTGCACAATGAGAAGTTTAAAATCAACGAGGATATTCTGCACATCGGTGCGGCACAGTATGCGCAGTTTGCCTGGGATTATCTGGAGCATCATGCGGGAGGTGTGAAATGACGGACATCCATGAATCGGCAGCGCGGCTGGAGGAGCATATTATTGATATGCGTCGCCGTCTGCACCGGCACCCGGAGCTCGGATGTGAGGAGACCGAAACTACCGCGTTTATCGTTTCGGAGCTGCGTGAAATCGGCATTCCCGTAATCACCTTTGATGATATCACCGGCTGTATTGCCGTGATCGAGGGCGGAAAGCCCGGGAAAACCGTGATGCTCCGGGCGGACATTGACGCCCTTCCGATTACGGAACAGACAGGGCTTCCCTTTGCAAGTGAAACTCCCGGCGTGATGCATGCCTGCGGCCATGACTGCCATACGGCCATGCTGCTGGGGGCGGCCCGGGTCCTCTGGGAAATGCGGGAGGAACTGCGGGGAACAGTCAAGCTCATCTTCCAGATGGGGGAGGAAATCGGCCGCAAGTCTGAGGAATACGTTACCCGCGGCGCCCTTAAGGGGGTTGACGCCATCTTCGGCATGCACGTCTGGCCCTCCATGCCCATCGGAACCTTTAATTTTGAGGACGGAGAGCGCATGGCCTGCTCCGACCGCTTCACCATTCAGATTCACGGGTGCGCGGCCCATGGCTCGGCGCCCCATCTGGGCCATGACGCCATCCTGGCCGCCGCGGCTGCGGTGATGGCGCTGCAGAGCATTCCCAGCCGGCAGAACAACCCCTTGGACTCCCTGGTGGTGACCGTCGGGATGATGAACGGCGGTACCAAGCAGAACATTCTCGCCGACCATGTGGAGCTGGTGGGAACAGTCCGGGCCTTTAACCGGGACTTCCGCAATTCCATGCCGGAACGCATCCGCACGGTGGTTCAGAACACGGTGCAGGCCTACGGCTGCACGGCGGACTGCGACTATTACTTCGGGCCCAGTCCCTTGATCAATGACGACCCGGATCTGGTTCGCATCGCCCGGCACGCTGCGGCCCGGGTGCTGGGGGAAGAGGCCTACCGGTCATCCCAGAAGGTGACGGGGGCTGAAGACTTCAGCGTTTATATGGAGCATATCCCCGGTGTCTACGGATATCTCGGTATCCGCAACCCCGAGAAGGGGATTGACTGCGGCAATCACCATCCCTGCTTCCTGGTGGACGAGGATGTTCTGGTAAAGGGGGCGGAGATCTACGTCCGCTTTGCCCTGGACTACCTGACGGAAACCTCCGGCGAGGGCTGAGACCGGCGATGAAGCGAATCAGGAAACCGAAAAACCAGGCTGAGTTCTGGCTGTACGCCGCGGTTGTTTCCGCTGTGCTGTGGGCCCTTGGCGGTATTCTCCATGCCCTTGTCAAGGAAGGCGGGCTTGCCGCCTTTGCCTCTGTCCTGTCAGGGAGTGCCGCCTGCTGCCTGCTGGCCAGTGCTCTGCTGAGCCTGGGAGAGCGCCGGGGCAGACAGCTGCCCGGGAAAGGCCAGCGAATTGTAGAGGTGCAGCTGAGCCTGCTGATGCTGGTAATGATCGTCTTCGGGGAAATCGCCGCCCTGCGCGCCCGTGACGTGAGCGTGAGCCCCATGGCGACCATGGGAATGGTGGCGCTGATCTTCTGTGTCTGGATTGCCGGGCCGAAGATTTCAGGCCGCAGAAGGTTTGAGACGGCGGAAATCCTGAAGGTGATCGTCCTGGGCTCCGCCGCTACCTGGCTCCTGGCAAAATTCCTGTCCCTCACCGCAGGCGCCGTTGCCTGAAGAACAGAAAAGAAAACCGCCTCCCGGTTTAGGCCGAAAGCCTGACGGGAGGCGGTTTTGTTATATCTTAAAGCTTTAGAGGTAACGCTGCTGAGGCCGGTAGAATTCGAAGATTACGCCGTCCCGGCCCTTTTCGTTGCGGGGCTCATGGGAGGTCCAGCCGATGTTCAGCGCGCCGAGGCGGGTGCAGAGCCGAACCAGGGGAGGCCGGCTGCCGACCCGGTAGGCGATAAACTGCGGCCGTGCCAGGAAATTCAGCAGGGTATTGTGAAGCACGAAGGCTTTGAAGCCGGTAATGTTGTCGTCGCGGTAGTTCTGGACCGTGGTGGCCAGCTGGCCTCTCACCATGTCGGGAGCGTGGAAGCGGAACCAGGCGACAATGAGGGGGTTGAAGCTCTCGATGCAGACATTGCCCCGGTACTCCGACAGCAGCGCCAGCGTCTTTTCACAGAGCTCCCGGTTGCGCGGACCGTTTTTGAGCTCCACGATCAGGGCCTCACAGCCGTTGATGGACTTCAGCACCTCGGAGAAAAGGGGAATCCGCTCTTCCGTGCCGCAGAGGCGGAGGGCCGACAGCTCATCCCAGGTCAGGTCGTCCACCCGGGCATGGACGCCGCAGACCCGGTCCAGGGTGTCGTCATGAAAGACCACCACTTTTCCGTCCCGGGACAGCTGTACGTCCAGCTCAATCCCGTAGCCTTCCGCAGCAGCCCTCCGAAACGCGGGGAGAGAGTTCTCCGGGACGCTCCGGTCCCGGCTGTGGAGACCGCGGTGAGCGTAGTTTACGCCGCGGAAAATGTTCCGCTGGCGCCGGCTGATCCGCCCCGGCAGTACTGCGTAAACCGGGAGCAGGAAAAGACCGACTGCAGGGACCAACAGATGTATTGCTTTTTTCCTCATGTTTTCAAACCTCTATGTCTATGTTTTAGTAATCAATGATTTTCTCAGTCGCCGGAGTCCAGGGCTTCCAGACCGGTTACGTTGGCAACTTTCGCGGCCCTGATGTTCTTTACAAGCCCCGTGAACACACAGAAGCTCAGCGCGGTCAGAATCGCCGCATAGACCGGCAGCGTGCGCCAGGCAAGACTCGCGTTCAGCACCAGACCCAGCAGCACCGGCGTGATGGTCTGGGCCGACATGCTGGCCGCATAGTAGTAGCCGGTGAATCTGCCGATCTTTTTGGCGGAGCAGAGCTCTACCACCATGGGGAAGGAGCAGTTGTGCACCAGCGCCATGCCGAATCCCTTCAGAACCCAGACCGCGTAAAGCAGGCTTGGAAAGGCGAATTCACCTCTCGCCCCCACGGCCCGGCCGGTGGGCGTTACAAAGCACATGATCACGAGCCCTGCGAAGGTAATGGCCAAGCCCATGGAAATGGTCCATTTGCGCCCGATTTTCTCGGCGATGCCGCCTGCGATGGCAAAACCGATTACCGATGCCAGACCTCCGAGAATGGTCAGCACCATGGTGGCGCTGGAGGCCGACTGCAGGTGATAGATGACATAGTTGCCGATATAGGTTCCCAGGGCGTTGTCGGACATGAACCACAGGAACTCCGCACCCAGAATGGCCAGAAGCATCCGCCGGTTGGCCTTGGACATGGGGGCGTCGTCATCGATGGGGGTTTCTACCGCGGCCAGGCGTTCACCGAGGGCGAGCTCGTCCTTGATTTCCTCTTTGACCTTGTTTTCCTTGATGGTGGCAAAGAGCACCAAGGCGGAAAGAACCATCAGCACCGAGGCGATGATAAACGGCAGCTCAATGGTCCAGAGATTCCGCTCGGCGACAGGGGCGTTGATGTAGTTGCTGAGCACCAGAAACAGCCCGAGCACCGTTGCGAAGGCGCCGCCGAAGTATCCCATGATGTTGATGATGCCGTTGGCCTTCGCCCGCAGGGGCTTCGGGGTGATATCCGGCATCAGGGAGACGGCGGGGCTGCGGTACATCATCATGAAGAGCAGCACGATCGCCATGGCGATCACCATGCCGACAATGTTGTTGTAATGGAAGAACAGGGGAATAAAGGGAAAGGCCACCGCCGAGACAAAGGTGCCGGTCAGAATAAAGGGCATCCGTTTGCCGATGGGGGTTTCGGTCCTGTCGGAGAGATTTCCGAAAATCGGAAGAAGGATCAGGGCGGCGAGATTGTCGCAGGCCATGATAATGCCGACGATCCACTGCACATTCAGAATCTTTTCCGGATCACTGGCCTTCAGCTCCGCCGAGGACATCTCGTAGATGTTTCGCGCGAAAATGTCTGTCAGGAAGGTGGGGCACCAGGAGTCATAGACCTGCCACAGCAGCAGGATGCCGAAGAAGGCGAAACCGATGAGGGCTGTGCGCTTGTAGTTCAGGCGCAGAGCACCCGGGGCCGTGTTTGCTTTTTTCATGTGGTCTCCTTATCTTTTTTGATCATGTCGGATTCAGGCATCAGCTCGTCGGCCATCACCCGCAGCACCCGGTCAAAGGTCTCCAGGTCCTCCTGGGGCAGGCGCTCCCGCATGCGGTTGATCACCGTCTTTTCATAGCTGGTCAGAAGATTCATGTAGTTGCGGTATTTTTCGGACAGAACCAGGTGATATTCCCGGCGGTCCACCTCGGAATTCTGGCGCACCAGATAGCCCTTGCGAATCAGGCTGTTGACCTTGTAAGTTGCGTTGGACTGAGAAATGCCAAGGAAGTCCGCGAACTGACCGATGGTGGGACAGTCCAGCAGATCGATGACTTCAACGGCAAACGCCTCCATGGCGGAAAGGGAGCCTTCACGCTCGTGAACCTGATCAAAAATTCTGCGGAAAAACTGAAATCTGAACCGGTCGATTACTTCGACTAAGCTGTTCTCAATCATATTCCGGAATTCCTTTCCTTTCAAAAATTTTTAGTAAAATTATTGTACTCCCCATTTTGTAGTTTGTAAACAAAAAAGATGGAATTAATAAATAATTTTTTGTCATAGAAGTATATTCGTGTCAAAAGTGTGAATTCTTTAAAATCGCAAAAAAACATGAATCCGGCGCTTGACAGAGCGGTCAGGAAATGGTATATTAGCACTCGCAAAGAGAGAGTGCCAACAGTGCCGCGAGGTGAGTGCTAAATGGGCATCAGTGAACGGAAAAAGAGAATTCTTGCCGCGGTGATCGATGAGTACATCCGCACGGCGGAACCGGTTGGCAGCAAGCATCTGGCGGAAAACGCGGGTCTGGGCTGCTCATCGGCGACCATCCGGAACGAGCTTGCAGAGCTGGTTGCCCTGGGTTATCTGGAACAGCCCCATACCTCGGCGGGCCGGGTCCCGACCCCGATGGGCTACCGTATGTACGTCAACGAGTTCATGGAGAAGCAGAAGCTCTCCCTGGAGGAAAGCGAAGACCTGAACCGGCGTCTGAACCAGAAGCTGCAGGAGCTGGATGATACCATCGGCAGCATCAGCAGGCTGGCATCCCAGCTGACGGATTATCCGGCGCTGGCGCTGACGGCGGCGGCTCCCGTGACGGTGAAGAGGGTCGACCTGATCTATGTCGACGCGAATACCTTCATTATTGTGCTGATGCTCTCCGGCAACACAGTGAAGTCCAAGCTCGTGCATCTGCCGGTTTCGGTGGATCAGGGCATGGTGCAGAAGCTTTCCACCCTCTTTAATTCCGGCTTTACCGGGATTCCGGAAGACCAGATCACACCGCTGCTGATTCACTCTACCGAGCGGGCTGCGGACGACGGGATGGGCCTGACCTCGGTGATTGCCGCTTTCATAATCGAAACCCTCTCTGAGGCCGGGACGCCGGAGGCCTTCGTTTCCGGAGAGAACCGCCTGCTGAACCAGCCGGAATTCCGGGATCCCGACAAGGCCCACCGTCTGATGAACTATCTCTCCGGCGGCGGCTACATTTTACCGCCGGCGGAAGGGGAAACGGAGGCTGACAGCGAGATCCGTGTGGTGATCGGGCCGGAAAATGTGGCGGAGGAGCTGAAGGATTCCAGCGTCGTTATCGCCAGCTACGATGCCGGCGACAATATGAAGGGCCTGATCGGCGTGGTCGGCCCGACCCGGATGGATTATTCCATGGTTGCCGCAAAGCTCCGGGTACTGGCGGCCGGACTCAGCAGGAGGCTTTCCAGCGGCGAGGCGCCGCCCGAGGGCCTGCATAATAAACTGATACTGAAACAGAACGAGGACCATAAATCATGAGTGAAGAAACGTTGAAGGAAGAGATGAGCGGCGAGGTCCGGGAGGATCCGGCCGCGACGGAGAACCCTGAAGAGGCGCAAGAAAAAGCCGCGGAAGCTGAACAGAACACTCCTGAGGCGGAAGGCGAACAGCCGGAAGCCGGCGAAGAGACTCCTGAAGAGGACGCCGCCGGAGAGGCTCCGGAGGACAAGGCCGACGCAAAGGACGAAGGGAAGAAGGGAAAGCGCCGCTTCTTTAAGCGCAGCAGGGAAGAGGAAAAGATTGAAGCCCTGGAGAAGGAGCAGGCGGCGCTGAACGACCGGTATCTCCGGATCTGCGCCGAGTATGACAACTTCCGCAAGCGCAGCCAGAAGGAAAAGGAGGCACTGTACGGCGATATCCGGGCCAGCACGGTCTCCAGCTTCCTGCCGGTGTACGACAACCTGGAACGGGCCCTGAAGCAGGGTACCGAGGATGAGGCCTACCGCAAGGGCGTTGAAATGATTATGACCCAGTTCAACACCACCCTGGAGAAGCTGGGGGTCAGCCCCATCGAGTGCCTGGGCGAGAAGTTCGACCCCACCCTCCACAATGCGGTGATGCATGTGGACGATGAGGAAAAGGGCGAGAACGAGATTGTCGAGGTGTTCCAGAAGGGCTTCAAGCTGGGCGACAAGGTCATCCGTTTCGCCATGGTCAAGGTGGCAAACTGACCGGAAACATCAAATGGATTGCTCCGCCGGGATAAGGATCCCCGGCTTGCAATATAAAAAAGTATAAAACAATTCTTTTCATACAGGAGGACATTATTATGGGTAAAATTATCGGAATCGACCTGGGAACCACCAACAGCTGCGTTGCCGTGCTTGAGGCGGGAGAACCGGTTGTCATTGCAAATGCGGAAGGAGCCCGCACGACTCCGTCCGTCGTGGCCTTTTCCAAGACCGGAGAGCGTATGGTCGGTCAGGTGGCCAAGCGTCAGGCTGTCACCAACCCGGACCGCACCATCTCCTCCATCAAGCGTGAGATGGGCTCCAACTACAAGGTGACCATCGACAACAAGGCCTACACCCCGCAGGAAATCTCCGCCATGGTGCTGCAGAAGCTGAAGGCGGACGC